>NZ_JADP01000038.1:0-32433 GCF_000518445.1 Shewanella sp. 38A_GOM-205m
GGTCCCACCTGATCCCATCCCGAACTCAGAAGTGAAACGCAATCGCGCCGATGGTAGTGTGGGGTCTCCCCATGTGAGAGTAGGTCATCGCCAGACGCCTAATAAAACGACAGATCCCCAGCACTTTGTGTTGGGGATTTTTCGTTTTAATTGCATTTTGACGTGTCCACTCTCACATGGGGAAGATAAAGAGTCCGAACGCCGTGAGGCACAATCCCATGTGGAGTAGGGTGAGGTTGTCGCGTTTATCAAACTCAGTTGTACTAGCTCAGACCTGATCTGACAGTTACCCGATTTTGGGTGCCGTTGTCAGATTAGATTTGGGCTAAATTCTTTTCCGCCCAAATCCGTTTTCCATCAATTAATGTTGCCATCGGTGTGCGACCGCAGCACATTTTGCCTTGATGGGTGCGTTCATTGTTATACAGCACCAGCCATTCGTCCAAGTCTTTTTGCAGTTCCTCCAGTGTGCCGTACAGCTTTTTGCGGAACGCGACCTGATAGAACTCATTCAGAATGGTCTTGTGGAAACGCTCGCAGATACCGTTTGTTTGCGGATGTCTGGCTTTGGTTTTTGTGTGGTCGATGTCATTGATGGCCAGATACAGTTGGTAATCGTGCTGTTCAACTTTGCCGCAGTATTCGGTGCCTCGGTCAGTGAGAATACGCAGCATCGGCAGCGCCTGAGCTTCGAAAAACGGCAATACTCTGTCGTTCAACAGGTCGGCAGAGGTGATTGGGGTTTTGGTGGTGTAGAGCTTGGCAAAGGCGACCTTACTGTAGGTATCGACAAAGGTTTGCTGGTATATCCGCCCCACGCCTTTGAGATTACCCACATAAAAGGTGTCCTGTGAGCCCAGATAGCCAGGATGATGAGTTTCAATTTCACCGCAGGCTTCATCATCCTGGGCCTTTTTCTCCAGCGCAGCGACTTGTGCCTCGCTCAGGATAATGCCGTCTCGTGCTACTTTGGCTTCCAGTGCCGCCAAGCGCTTCTTAAAATTCTCCAAACCGTGCCTGAGCCAGATAGAGCGCACCACGCTGCCAGAAACAAATACACCTTGCTTGCGCAGTTCATTGCTGGTTCTGGCCTGACCGTGTGCTGGGAACTCAATGGCGTATTCAATCACCGCTTGTTCAATTTGGTCGTCGACACGGTTTTTCAGGTTTGGGGCGCGTCTGGAACGGTTGATAAGCGCATCAATGCCACCATCTTCAACCAGTTCCCTATAGCGATAGAAGGTGTCGCGGGACACACCCATGACCTTGCAGGCCCTGGATACGTTGCCGAGTTCCTCAGCCAGATTCAGCAAACCTGCTTTGTGTTTAATGATGGGATTGTTAGTATGCAGCATGAGAGTTACCTCTTTTGTTTTGATTGAAGCTTCGACACCTTTATCAAAACGGGTAACTCTCACCTTTTCAAGATGATGTGTCAGATCAAGTCGTGACTAATACAACTCAGTTTGATGCGACAGACGAACGCGGAGAGCTTGCTCGAAGCTGGCCATCGCCAGACGCCTAACAAACAAGAAAGCCCTAGCATTTAGCTAGGGCTTTTTTGTTTGTCTCGCTTCCAGCGAGCACGACTTAACATGCAGCCCAAAGCTGCTGGCGCAGTGTGTGCCCCTCAGCTCGCAGCCAAGCTGCTTCGCGCTACAGCCATCTATCAAGCTGTGCTTGATGAGCAGATGTCTTTCTCCCCCATGTGAGATATGGTGCTGTGGAGATATTGAGAATGGCTCGACTGGTTTGTCTGGTCAGGTTTATCCAATCTCTGGAGCACAAAGATTTCACCCAACCGGTATCCTCAATAAAGGTACTCGAGGCTTAAGTAAAGAAGCCACCTGAACAAGGTGGCTTTTTTGCGTTTGGAACCTGTGAATTTTGTATTAATCCAGCTCTAGATGTCAGGCGCTGTATGGTGATGACTCACCTATCTTGCTAACCTGTCATCGTTCACCTTTCCATTATCTCTTCAATTACTATTTGATGCCGCTTGGATGACAGTTACCGGACTCCCAGGAAATGAATCGATCACAGCTTGTGCTTCTTTTGGGGTTGTTTATGATCTTGGGATTGCCAGAAAAAGGAGTCAGGCATGAAGCAGACCAATTCCCAAAAGAAACTCACGGTTGAACGCTTGCTGAGAGTCGATGGCACTGAGGCTAATCTATACCGGGGGGAAGAGAACATCTTTTTCTTAGCGGATGATAAGGGTTGCCTGTTGCCGATTAAAGATAAGGAAGGAGCCACTATCTATGGCATAGATATTAAGGCTTTTGCCCATCTTGGCGGCCACTTCTACGGCGATAAGACTCATCTCTATATACGTCCTGAGCGCAGCGGTCGCTGGGGTGTCTTTCCTCTGGTCCATGGTCACTTGAGAATATTGAATGAATGGTATGCATTTGATGAGCGCTATCTTTACTCCGGGATGTTTGGCGCTCGTAGGCGTATTGAGGGGGAACTCAGGATACCTCCGGGAAAGGGATACTATGCAAACATGCCTACATAAATTCGACCAGAATAAACAATAGCTGCGCTGTCAGTTTCATCGGCCTGGAGTGCGATTATGCCCGAGATGCGAGTCAGGTGTATTTTCGTGGCAAGGCCATTGAAGGCGCTGACCCTGATAGTTTTCTGAGCTTTAACTTCAACGAACGCACGGGATTAGGCTTCGATGCCATCGACAAGTACAGGGGCTACAATCTGGGGAAGGCCGACTTGAATAGTGCGGAGATAAAAGATCTTCAACTTTTCTTCAGTCTCTATCCGGGAAGTGAACAGACATACTCCTGGCTGTTAAACAGCAAAAGCAGTACCGACGAAACGGAACCCAGCTGGCAGTTTTTGGGTGATGGTTTTGCCGTTACTGAGCAGGCGGTTTATTTCACGCTACCGCCTTTTGCCTTGGCGGGAGAAAGTCTGCAAGGAAACCATGCAGGACGACTGCAGGATAAGGACAAGTATCAATGCTTGACTGAACTGGCACCGGGCAAGTTCCAATATTTACAGCAGGGCTATTATCTGTATGACTGTCAACTCTACTGGCGAGACCTTGAAGACAGGTATCATTTTTGTTCGTTAAAGCTCAGTAAGGTCAATGCCGCGACGTTTACTTGTATTGGTGGTGAGTATTTCACTGATGGGAGCAAAGTCATCTGTCGTGGCAAGATATTGAAAGGTGTTCAGCCAGATGTTGTACAGCTTTACTCTGAATACCTATTGAGTGACGGCCTGTCGCTCTATTATCGGGGTAAGAAATTGAGTCGTGTGATACTGGAGAACTTTGAATACCTCGGACACCATTATTTCAGTATTGCAGGACAGCTTTATCGTCATGACCGCGAGTTGAAAAACGCCAAGTCTCAATCGGTTTACCAAAGCAATTGCCGCTTTATCTCCGCTGAGTGTCTTGCCCTGAATAATGGCAGGGTGATTTATCGTAATCTTTTGCAAAACAAACAATTGGATGGTGCAAGTTTGGTAGTTTTCAATCACTACTTTGCCAAGGATGGTAAGCATGTATATTGCATCGACTGGAATGACAGGTTTCATGTAATAGCTGAGGCTGATCCGAAAACCTTTCACGCTCCAGATTTCAGACAAGATGTTAAGTTGCAGCAAAAAGGGCATGATAAGCAACGGACTTTTGATTGGCGGCAGTTGTTACCTGAGCCCGAATATTCCTGAGTCTTTGGCTTATGTTCTGGGCTGGTTCGCTGTTTACGGCTGCTTGGTTTTGTCTAGAGAAAACCCTGGATGCCCACCACGGCTTGGCTTTGCCTGAAAAAGCTGCAATCAGAGGTGTTTGTGCCAAAAAGTCCTTTACCTTTAGGAAGGCTTTTTGCATAATGCCCCTCGTTCCACAGGGGTGTAGTTCCAATTGGTAGAACAGCGGTCTCCAAAACCGACGGTTGCGGGTTCGAGTCCTGCCACCCCTGCCACATTCCAGACGGCCTGCATAGCAATATGCGGGCCGTTTTCCTTTATGGCTGCATTCAAAGTTTCTCTGTTCTCGATATAAAAACAGCAGCCCTACAGGCTGCAGTTTGAGCTACCACTTTGCTTACTGAACCATGAGCAAGCAGGGATTACCAGGTGTAGTTGATACTCAGCTCCAGGCTTCTCGGTTCACCAAAGAAACCCTGGTTGTAAAAGTCGATGCTGGAATAATACTTCTTGTCGAACAGGTTCCGGACATTTAACCTGGCAACTAGATTGTCCTGTATTTGATAGCTGGCCATCAGATTAGCCAGGAAATAGCTATCCTGCCTGGAAGAAGCTTTGTTAGGGCCTACCTGGTCTTTGTAGGTTTTACTTTGCCAACTGATGTTGCCTCCCAGAGTCAGATCGCTCAGCGCCCCGTCGAAGTGATACAGGCTGGAAATACGCAGCAGATGCTTGGGCAAATGAGTCCCGAAGGGGCTACCATCGGCCTTTTCTGATTCGCTATAGGTATAGCTGAAGAACACGTCCAAGTCGTCGCTGGGGTTGCCGCTAAGCTCCAATTCAAAACCTTTATTGTTGGTGCCTTTCACCGCTCGTTGAGGGAAGCTGCCATCCGGTAGCGGTGGTTGCCCGGGATCGGCTTCGGCGACATTATCTTTTTGCACCTTGAATACCGCCAGGCTTGCCGTCAGCGCTTCGTTGAAGAAGTCCCCCTTGGCCCCCAACTCTATGTTATTGCCTGTGACGGGATCCAGGTACTGGTTATTAACGTCTTTGGCATTCTGGGGTTGAAAGATTTCGGTATAGCTGGCGTAAAGCGACAGGGTATCGTTGAGCTTGTATACCAGTCCGGCGTAAGGCGTGAAAACATCCTCATGTTTATAATCCTTGTTGTCCTGGTTTACCTCCATTTCATATTTACTCAACCTGGCACCCAAGATAAGAGTGACATCGTCATGCAGAGATAATTGGCTGGCCAGATAGGCACCCTGTTGGGTTTCGGTCGATTCACTGCGCTGGGGAGTTTGTGTGTAGGTGGGTTCATTGATGCTGCCATCCCACTCAAAGAAATTACCCACTTGCAGAGTGTCGCTGCTGTAATATGAATCGGCGTCCACTTCCTGTTTGGAATAGAGCAGACCTGCAGTTAACCTGTGGCTACGACCAAAGAGTTCGAAGGGACCCGAAACAAACAGCCTGGCTGCATCTTGATCCCGCCAGGATTGGTAAATCATGGGAAGAGCCCCCATTCCCAGGCCGGTTGTTTTATCGGGATAACCGGACAGGTACAGCAGATGGCCATCCATTTCATCTTCTCTGTGCTCCAAGTCGATTCTCAGATCCCAGTCGCTATCGAAGCTGTGCTCAACTGAAGCAAAAACATTGGTGCCTTCCCGTTCCCAACGGGACCAGGATGCGGCTGTGGTACTGGAGGTGGACAGATCGTCTGCCAGGCTCCCATCGGCATAAAACAGTGGTAACCCACCCCAAGTTGAGCCTCTGGGATCGCGTTTACTATGATCGGCTCCGATCAACAGTTTGGTTTGGTCACTGAGAGCGGCGCTGAACACAGCATAGAGTTGTAGATTTTGCTCTTCCGAGAGATTAACGTAGCTTTCTTTATCCTCGTAGGCTGCGGCAACCCGCGCCTGATACTTACCATTCTGGTCCAGATCAAATGAGCCGTCACCCTCGACTCGGTAACTATTCCAGGAACCTAGCTTGGCACTCAGATAGCCTGATGGGTAGGCCTTGGGGCGTTTGCGGATCAGGTTTATGGCGGCCGAGGGTTCACCTGCACCTGTCAGGAGCCCTGTGGCACCACGGACTATCTCCACTCGGTCAAAGATGATGGTATCTGTAACCGCATCGTTGAAGAAGCTGCTGTAGTTTACCGGCACCCCATCAAACTGAAAGTTGGTGATAGGATTGCCTCTGGCATTGAAAAAGTAACGATTGGTTTCAGCCTGCTGGGCATAGATCCCTGGGCTAAGGGTCATGATCTCGGCAATATTATTCAAAGAGAAACTCTGAATAAACTCCTGATCTATGATGGACACAGATTGCGGCGTTTCCCTGAGTGTCAGTGGCAGTCCAGTTGCCGTGGCAGCCTTGTCCAGGCGACTGCCCTTGATCTGTATTACTTCAATATCGCTTGAGTCTGTTGTGGTTTCCTGGTCCTTTGCGTATGCCTGCGGTACCAGACTGATGCCTGCCAACAGGCTGGCAGTGACGACTCTGTGCATATTTCCCCTCTCAATATGATGGCTTGTGTTAGCTGAACTTGGTTTTTCTGTAGTTATTATTGCAATATTGATAATGATTTCTATTGTATTTACAATTCAGCTTTATTTTTTAACCATGAGAAACTATGCCGAAGATAAGTAATCGCATGTGGTTCCTGTTTCACGGATGGTGTTCATTGCCTATCTGGTTGCTGTTCTGCTTCGTATGTTTGACCGGGACAGTGGCTGTTTTGAGCCATGAGATTACCTGGCTGACGAATCCCGCGGCCAGGGCATTGAATCCGGATGCTTTACCGGAAAAGAGCGTTGCCGAGTTGGTGGAGAATGTGCAGCGTGCTTACCCTGATGCCGATGTCAGCAATGTGATGCTGTTTGAGCCTTATCTGGTGAATGCCGTGGTGTTCTCCGATGTCGACAAGCCCTTTGCTATCGCTTATGTGAACCAGTACAGCGGAGAGATCCAGGAGGTGAACAGTGGTATTACCTTCATAGGATTTATGCGCTCATTGCATGGTTGGTTGCTGTTTCCCTGGCAAAACGGTTTTAGTGTCGGGTATTACCTGGTCAGTGGTTTATCACTGTTGATGTTGGGGTCTGTGATATCCGGGATGGTTATATACAAGCGTTTCTGGCGTAGTTTCTTCAGCCCCAAATTAAGATTCAACCAAGGTAAGAGAACCCTGGTGACAGATTTGCATCGCCTGCTGGGTGTCTGGTCTATCTGGTTTATTGTCCTGATGAGTCTTACCGGTCTTTGGTATCTGGCACAAGGAATAATGTGGCATGCCGATGTCGATATCGAGCCCCACACGCCTCTGGTTGATATCGCCGATGTGCCAATGGGCGAAGCCAGACCTCAGCCCTCTTTGAGTCTTAAACAGGCTCTGTTACAGGCCAAAGAGCAGTTTCCCGACTTTCATCCCAGTTATATCAGTTTGCCGGAGCACAACCGGGACCTCTATCGTTTGCAGGGCAGTGGCGATTTCCTGTTTTATGACCAGTATGCCTACGGATTGGAACTGGATCCCTGGAGCGGCGTAATTGTCAGTAGCAAGTCACCACAAACCATGACCCCATTGCAAACTATGATGCATATTGCCGATCCCTTGCATTACGGCACTTTGGCTGGCGTTTGGACCAAGATAATCTGGTTCCTGTTTGGCTTATTGCTCAGTGGTATGTCTATCACCGGATTTATGATCTGGAGCAGTCGCATATTCAAGGCGAGCAGGCGTCAGCAAGATGTGCCACTAGTGGCAGAGCAACAGGAGAGTTATTGATGAAGAAACGGCTTTCTTTTTGGCAGCGCAATAAATTCAAGCTCAACGGAATGTTGTTATTGCTGCCCATCTGGTTTCTCTATCGCTCCTTGACGCCAGAATTACCAGTGAGCTGGTCATCAGTAAGTGCCGGGCCGTTTGAGGTAGAGGCCACTCCGGCCGATATGGCGCCGGCCTATCTGCACCATGGTGAATATGTGAAGGACTTTGCCCTGAGGTTTATTGCAGGAGAAGTGAGTGATATTCGCCAGGGATACCTGAATATTGGTCCTGAGCCACTGGCGCTGGAGGTGTTGCAGCAAGGTGAGAGTGGCATCTTGCACGGAAGTCGCCACGGCCAACATGTACACGCCATAGCTCCGGCCGCGTTCGGCGCGGCCGATAAGTTATGGCTAACTCTCGAAGACTGGCACGGACGGCGTTATGTCGCTCATTGGCCTTTGCCGTCGGGTTGGGTGTTAGTGCAGTAATTACTGCACTAACAAGCTGCGAAGCATCCAGGCGGTCTTTTCATGCAGCTGAATACGCTGGGTCAGCAGATCTGCCGTTGCTTCGTCATTGGCCTGGTTCACCAGAGGGTAGAGTGCCCGGGCGTTGCGAATAATGATCTCCTGGCCTTCCAGCAGTTCCTCAAGCATCTGTTTGGCATCTGTGATGCCTGAGTCTTCTTTGATTTCGGTCTGAGCGGCGTAGGCGCTGTAGGATCCCAAGGCTCTTTCACCCAGGGCTCTGACCCGCTCTGCTATGACATCCACCGCGGCAGCCAATTCGGTGTACTGCTCTTCAAACAGTTGGTGTAGGCTGGTGAACATGGGGCCTGTCACGTTCCAGTGGAAGCTGTGAGTCTTAAGATAAAGGCTGTAGGTGTCAGCAAGTAAGCGATTCAAACCGTTGGCTATTTCCAGGCGATCGGCTTGGTTGATCCCGATATTGATATTCATAATATAACCTCCGTAAATGATCTGTTTTCTATACTACTCCGGAAGATAATTAGTTAAAGTGGATAAAGTAGATGTCTGCAATCGATTTTGTTTAAGTGGATTGCCGGGGGATTTGGTCTCAGGTCACAGACAGTTGCTGAGCAAGCTGGTATTCTAAAGCGCTTAACTTGGAAGCTCTGTTGCGGGTTTCTTTCAGTCATTTTTGCCCTTCTTGTTCGTCCCTCGCTATGGGTTTTGGGCGACATTTTCAAACTGCGTTAAAGCGGAGCGCAATCACCATGAATAAATATTTGCACGCCATGGGAATAGAGCTGTGGCGCAGTAGACAAGACTCTCCCTCCCAGGTGCCTTTCATGCTGTTGGTGCCTGATGCTGACGAGCGTGTATTGCAACATCCCCTGGTGCTCAAGGTGTTGGCGTTATTGGGATTGGATGCAAGGCAGTGCAGCGTCGGTAATCGGCCTGTGGCTGGGCAAGAGGTGATATGGAATATGTTCCCTGAGCCTGTTGAAGGGGCCTGGCTACACTCATCGCAGCCGGCGCAATTAATGTCAGGCAGTGAGGGCAAGCGCGCCCTATGGCAACAGATTTGGCATAGATTGGAGGCGAAGTGACTGAGGTTATCGCAATCAGAGCTTTGGAGGCCAATGACCTCGACGAGATGATGAAAATTGAACAACTGGCCCATGAGTTTCCCTGGAGTGAGGCGACTCTGGGTAGTTGCTTTGGTCGTTTTTACCGCGCTCTGGGGTTATATCTAGGACAAGAGCTTCAAGGCTTTTGCTTGCTGCAGGTCTTGTTCGAGGAAGCGACCCTGATGAATATCTGTATCGCTCCTGCCACACAAGGTCAAGGGTTGGGGCGGCAACTATTACAGGCGGCAATCGAGCTGCTTAAAGAGACTGGTGTGGAGAGATTATTGCTGGAAGTCAGGGTGGGTAATGCCGCCGCTATCGCCTTGTACCGGCGCCTGGGCTTTATTGAGACCGGCTCCAGGGCCGATTACTATCAGGCCAAAGAGGGCCGGGAAGATGCTCTGCTGATGGAGTTGTCTCTTCACTCCTCTTAGTCTCTTGGTTCTTCTTCGCTCATCCCGGCTAATATGGACAGAGGCTGCTATGTCAGAGCCTTTGCCGCTAATCTTTAGGCCCATCATTGTACCTATGAATAGAAAAACAGCGCCTGTGGGCGCTGTTTCTTTAGGTGCTTGGGCTTGGTCTATTTGACCTCTTTCCCCTGGGCCTGAAGGTCTGCATGGTAGCTTGAGCGAACCAGCGGGCCACAGGCGGCGTGGGTAAAGCCAAGTTCGGTTGCCAGGTTGTGGAAGTCGTCAAATTCCTTGGGAGTCACGTAACGCTCCACCGGCAAGTGGAATTTGGATGGCTGCAGATACTGGCCCAGAGTCAGCATGTTGACATTGTGAGCGCGCAGATCTCTGAGCACCTGTTCAATCTCTTCATTGCTTTCACCCAGTCCGAGCATGATCCCCGACTTGGTCGGGATATCCGGGTGGCGCTCTTTAAAGCGTTTGAGCAGATCCAATGACCACTGATAGTTGGCACCGGGACGGGCCTTACGATAGTGAGCCGGAGCCGTTTCCAGGTTGTGGTTGAATACATCCGGTGGCTCGGTCGCCAGAATATCCAGCGCCTGATCGATACGGCCGCGGAAGTCAGGCACTAATATCTCTATCTTGATCTCAGGGTTGAGTTTGCGGATCTCACGGATACAGTCGGCGAAGTGCTGGGCGCCGCCGTCACGCAGATCGTCACGATCCACAGAGGTGATCACCACATACTTGAGCTTCATATCCCTGATGGTCTGTGCCAGCTTGAGTGGCTCTTCGGCGTCAGGCTTGAGTGGGCGGCCATGGGCTACGTCACAGAAGGGACAACGCCTAGTACAGATGGCGCCGAGGATCATAAAGGTGGCTGTACCATGGTTGAAGCACTCGGCCAGGTTTGGACAGGAGGCTTCTTCACACACTGAGTGCAAGCCATTTTTACGCAGTGCCTGTTTGATATCCAGGATCCGCTGATTGGAAGATGGCAACTTAACCCGCAACCAATCGGGCTTGCGCAGCATGGTGTCGCGCTCTGATGGCACAACTTTGACCGGGATACGGGCTACCTTTTCGGCGTCCCGCAATTTCACGCCGGGCTGTAATCTTTCTGGCCTATTCATATGACTCTGCTAATCCTTGGTGATGCACTGTTTGCTCATAGCCCAAACGCTGGCTAAAAGTTTCAATCAGGTGTTGGCCTGCCTCCTCGACACTCTGGGGGCCACCGAGTGCTTTGCACTGGGCCATTTCGAGTCCGGCATAACCACAGGGGTTGATACGACGAAAAGGGGCGAGATCCATGTCGACATTCAGCGCCAAGCCGTGGAATGAGCACCCCTTACGGATCCTCAGCCCCAAAGAGGCTATTTTACGCTCCTCGACATAGACACCCGGCGCATCGGACTTGGAATAGGCCGGAATATCGAAGCGCTTGAG
This sequence comes from Shewanella sp. 38A_GOM-205m, assembly GCF_000518445.1. NCBI lineage: Bacteria > Pseudomonadati > Pseudomonadota > Gammaproteobacteria > Alteromonadales > Shewanellaceae > Shewanella > Shewanella sp. 38A_GOM-205m. The sequence continues at coordinate 10,922 of NZ_JADP01000038.1, forward strand.
CAGCTCCACCAGGCTTTGTTCTATGTCGGTAACCAGCTGTCTTACCCCAAGCTTGCGCCGTTTGATATTGATAAGAGGGTAGGCGACCAATTGCCCCGGGCCATGGTAAGTTACCTGGCCGCCGCGATCCACCTGGATCACCGGGATATCGCCGGTGTTGAGCAGATGCTCGCTCTTACCGGCCTGGCCTTGGGTGAAAACCGGTGGATGCTCCACCAACCAGAGTTCATCTGGGCTGTGTTCGTCACGGGTGTCGGTATAGTGCTGCATGGCATGCCATACAGTCTCATAATCCATGTTACCCAAGTGGCGGATATGCAATGTATTGTCTGGCAAGGGCAACGTCTCCCCCTCTATTTGAGATGATACCAATCAGTATCAAGCTGTGCTCACTCTCTGATACCGGCAGGTATTATACGCTTTGGCAGGAAAAATGTAATCCAGATCACACTTTCTCTGCCGAGTGCCAGGTATCAGAGTACCCGGCGAACGCCTTCAATAGCGGCAAGTTCAGTGTACAAGGTTTCGATATGTTCCTTGCTGGTCACTCTCACATTTATGGTCACCGAGATGTAGGTGCCTTTGCTGGAGGCCTTGGTGGTGGGGCTGTAATCGCCGGGGGCGTGCTTCTGGACGACTTCGACTACGCGGTCGGCCAGGGTATCGCTGGCATCGCCAACCACTTTAAATGGGAAGGAGGTTGGAAACTCCAGATACTGATCAAAGGTGGTACTTATCATGGGATTGAGATTCTCATGGCAAAATAATAACAGCTATATGGCGGCTATTATATCCCAATTCAAGGGGCGGATCTTCTCGCGAATAGCACAGAGAGTTTGACAAAGGGCGCCGGCCATTGACGGCGCCCTTGGGCGTTACAGCGGCGAGGTGGCCTGTTCGAGCCAGGCCTGTGATTCGCCACTCATCAGCGGTGACAGAGTCTGATAAACGCGGCTGTGATAGTCATTGAACCAATTGAGCTCAGCTTCAGTAAGCAGACTCTTGTCTATCAAGCGTTTATCCATGGGGATCAGAGTCAGAGCGTCGAACTCGAATATCTCCCGCTCGGCCCCTTTGAGCGCTTCACAGGGGCGTACTTCCACCAGGTTTTCCAGACGGATACCGAAGGCATCTGTACGGTAATAGCCGGGCTCGTTGGAAAGCACCATTCCGGGCAGCAAGGGGATGGCATTGAGGTTCTTGCCTATTCTTTGTGGGCCTTCATGAACGCTGAGGAAGTGGCCAACACCATGGCCCGTGCCGTGGTCGTAGTCAAAACCGTGTTGCCACAAGTATTGACGGGCAAAGGCATCCAGTTGTTGTCCCGTAGTGCCCCGTGGGAAGCGGGCCTGATCCAGGGCGATATGCCCCTTTAGAACCAAGGTCACCATCTTTTTCTGCTCGGCGCTGACTTCACCTATGGCTATGGTGCGGGTAACGTCCGTGGTGCCGTCCAAATACTGGGCGCCAGAGTCCACCAGATAGATGCTGTTCATCTCCATCATGGCCGGAGTGCCGTTGAGATGGTTATAGTGGCACATGGCCGCATTGCCGCCGGTGGCGGAAATAGTGTCAAAGCTTGGCTCGCGGTAGAGAGGATCCTCAAGGCGATAGCTCTCGAGCTTATCTGCCAGTGTGCCCTCATCGTAGAGGCGGCCTGCGGCCACTTCGGCATCCAACCAAGCCAGGAAACGGCTCACGGCAACGCCGTCACGGATATGGCTGGCGCGCATTCCCTGCAGTTCGGCACTGTTTTTACAGGCCTTGGGTAGTGCCACAGGATCGAGTCCGGCGATCAGTTTGGCGCCGGCGGCTTTGGCCTGTAATTGGCTGAAGGCGTTGGCATTATTGAGATCGGCTAAAAGCTTTCTGCCTTCAAGCGCTTGCAACGCTTCGGCGAGCTCCGACTCGGCGCGGAAGCTGACACCGGCCCCTACGTGGGCTTCAATCCCCTGGGGTAATTTGGCAAGCTCGGTAAACAGTGTCATCTCACCATTGGCTTCCAGCAGGGCACAGCCCAGTACCACGGGCAACCTGGGCACGTCCTGACCGCGGATATTGAGTAACCAGCAGAAGGAGTCCAGCGCCGCTATCAGCGCTACATCGGCCCCGGCCTTTTTCACCAGGGCGCCGATTTCACTGCGCTTCTGTTCGCTGCTCTTGCCGGCAGACTCGGCATTGAAGAGGATAATGGGCTTGTTTTCCGGCACGGGTCTGCCTTGCCAGTGCAAATCCACCGGGTTGTCGTCAAGCGCCACCAGTGTCATACCCGCCTTGCTCAGTGTGGCTTCGGCATCTTGCTGCCAGGCCAGGGTATGCAACCTGGGATCGTAGCCAATGCGGCAACCGGCCGGCAGCTTTTCCGCCAACCATTGTGCCTGGGGCATATCTGTCAGGCTCTCATAACTGAACAGGGTCGAGTCCACCTGTTGCCTCACCTGCACTGTGTAGCGACCATCAGTAAAAATGGCGGCGCTGTCCTTCATCACAATCGCCATCCCCGCCGAGCCGGTAAAGTCGGTCAGCCAATGCAAACGCTCGTTGTGCGCCGGCACATACTCGCCGAGATACTCGTCGGCACGGGGCTGGATAAAGGCATCGAGTTGGTGTTTGGCCATTTCGCTGCGCACGGCATTAAGCCGTGATGCGATATGGGGGCTCTTGGGCGATTGTGATTGCAACATAGGGGCTCCGCTGATGGTCGGCTTGGGTACCCTTGGCCGACCTTGTCTTTATGAGTGATAGCGGATTATGGCAAGCCCTGAAGTCGCTTCGCAAGGGTGGGCATGTTGAAAAAACTTTAACTGCTGTAAAGGGGGCCAAGTTAATTGCTGCCAAACAGAGTCGCTATGCCGACCAAAAAGGAGCTAACCAGAGTAGCCATCACTCCCTTGCTGACATCTTCACTGCGTACTCTGTCATCGCTTGGTTGTTGATCCCGCGCCAGCTTTTCATTGCGCTGCTCGACATTGTCGGCCACGTTGTCATAGAGATCCTGAGAAGGAGAGTATGGCTGGTTGCTGCAGCCTGCTCCGATGCCCAGAAGCAAGGTCAACAGTAGCACTCTGATACAGTTTCGCTTTCCCACAGTGTTCTTCCTTGAATGAAAATGTTAAAACTGATTGGCTTAGGTTAACTCTATGTATGTTTATTGACCTGTTCAAGGTTTTTATCTGTCTCGACTTTTATTCAAGGATGCCTTTATGCCGCTAAATGTTTGGGTGTTGATGTTGGCGCAGGCCTTTGCCATGAGTGCCACACCTATCATGGTATTGCTCGGAGGCATCATAGGGGCAGAGCTGAGCCCGGTTCCCTCGCTGTCGACACTGCCTATCGCCATGATGGTAGTCGGAGTCGCTGTAGCGATTGTGCCCATCAATATCTTGATGCAGCGTTTGGGTCGGCGACGGGTATTTATCGGTGGCGCCCTGCTGACCAGTGTGGCCGGCGCTATGGCGGCGCTTAGTGTTTGGTATGCCCAGTTCTGGGGATTTTGTGGCAGTGGTCTGCTGCTCGGATGCGGCGGCGCCATTATTCAGCAATACCGTTTTGCCGCCATGGAGTCAGTGGCGCCGACTCTGTCTGCCAAGGCAGCCAGCCGGGTGTTGCTTGGTGGTTTACTCGCCGCCTTCCTCGGGCCAGAACTGGCCTTGCTGGCCAAGGATATTTTGCCGGTAACCTACACAGGTGCATTTTTGATGGTGACTCTGGTCGGTGTGCTGGCGCTGGCCTGCCTGCTGTTTTATCAAGATGAAGGCCCAGAGCTCAAAGCCTCCAAGGTTGAGAGTATGGATATTCGGCCATTGCCAATTATTTTGCGTCAAAGCCGACTCTGGGTTGCCTGCGGCGCCGCAGTTATAGGCTACGCCTTGATGAGTTTTATCATGACGGCGACCCCGGTACATATGCATCACATAGAGCATCACAGCCTGGAGGATACCAAGTGGGTGATCCAGAGTCATGTGATTGCCATGTATCTGCCCTCGCTGATAAGTGGCTACCTGATAGCCCGCTTGGGTCACACCCGCATCATGTTGGCCGGGCTGGCGCTTTACTGCCTGACCTTGGCTCTGGCGCTGGTGGGGCGTGACCTGCTCAACTATTGGAGTGCGCTGGTGATGTTGGGTGTGGGTTGGAACTTCCTGTTTGTTGCCGGCACTTCGCTGCTGCCTGGCTGTTATCGCCCCGAAGAGAGATTCACTGTGCAGTCTTTCAACGATTCTCTGGTATTTGGCTCTCAAGCATTGGCGTCTCTGGGGGCCGGCTGGGTCATTTATCAGCTCGGCTGGCAACTGCTGCTGGTGATCTGTATTCCCGCCATTGCGACCCAACTTATCCTGATAGCATGGTGGAAGTTAAGTAAAAGCAAAGCGTTACAAATAACAGAACCTTGATGATTAGGTGCGGTGCCAGCAGCACTGTGCTAACATCTTAGGCCGTCTACCGCCTCTGGCGGTACGGTAAAAAGGGGTTTATTGATGTCGACATTAACGATCGAAGTGGGGACTGAAACCGCGCTGTTTCAGCTGCGGCAAGGGGAAACAACAGAACAATATAAAATCCCCACCGGAGAGAGTTTCACCATAGCAGATCTCAATCGGCAATTGGCTGAACTTGAATCTGATTATGGGCTTGCAAACTACCGTCTGGCTCTGGCCTTCCCCGGCATGGTGCGAGACAACCAACTGATATCCTGTCGTGCCTTGCCGGCGCTGGTGGGGCTCAACCCGGAAAAACTCAGCAGCCGTGGTGAACTGGTGGCCATCAGTAATGATATCCACGCCGGTCTGCACGCCATTGCCAGCGTAAAACACCAGTGCGAACTCTTGGTGATGTGTGGCACAGGGATCGGCATGTCACTGGCGCTCAACGGCCGGGTGTTCAGTGGTGCCAATGGTCTGGCCGGTGAGCTTGGGGCTTGCCGGGTGATGACGGAGTCGGGGGAATTCAGCCTCGAACAGTTGGCCAGTGGCGAGTCGGTGCGGCGTCGACGCTTGCGCAACCCGGTAGAACTCTACCGCGCCGGGGCCTATCTGGGGATGGGCATTGCCTGGGCGGTTAACCTGCTCAACCCGCAAAAACTCTGGCTCGCCGGTAACATGTTGGCCAATGCCGACTACTACAAGGGCTGTGTCAGCGGTGTTAAAGACTTGGCGGTTCCTGCCACTGTCAGTCAGTGTCAGATAAGTCGGGTCGACGATATGGAGACCTTGGTCTGTCGCGGCCTGCAAGTAATGCTGATGCAACAGGCCTGATACTCTGATTCAAGGGGGAGACATCCCCCTTCAAGCCGGTTCCTGGCAGGCCTGACGCATCTTCAACCAGAAGGCCCTTTGGCACAGGTTGCTGAAGGCTTTTTGTTTTGGGCTGATATCGTTTCCTTTCAGCACCCGATAACGGGTCCAGTTATCTTCACAAAGCTCGCCGATATTGGACTGGCTTGGCTCCTGTTCCAGCTCCTGCTGTTTTTCTATAATGGCGCCATCGGCAAAGTGATATTGCCATAAACCTTCATCGTCCGTGGTGTGAATTTGCACCGACTCCAACAGCTCGGTGCTGCTTGTCCGTCCTTCTATGGCCAGAATATAGTTGGCAAGATCCTGCATATTGTACTCCCGCGTTTGGCGCAAGCAGCATACCAGCGGTCGCCGGAAATTGGCAATTTCGTTTGCCGCTTTAAAATCTGCATACAATATGCTAAAACTCTCGAGCACATTAATACCCAAGCAAATAACGACTAAAAGTAATCAAGCAGGAGAATTCTATGAGCACAGGCGTTGGCGGCTCAACCCCGGAGCAGGAGTTGGCAAAGCTGGTGGATATGACCCGGGATGTCACAGCGGTGGAAGCCGCCGAATTCAAAACCAGGCAACAAAATGCCCAGGTGCTGATGCAAGAGTTGGGGATAGATGCCCTTTATCTCAACGCCGGCACCAATCTCTACTATTTCTCCGGCCTGCGTTGGTATGCCAGTGAGCGTATGGTAGGAGCGATTTTGCCCTGTCGTGGTGAGCTGGAATACCTGGCGCCGGCATTTGAGCTCGACACCCTCAAGGGCTTTATGTTGCAGCCTGGACGGGTTAACACCTGGCATGAGCACCAGAGTCCCTATGCGCTGTGCCGCAATATGCTTGAGCGCATGGGCTGTCTGCGCCCGGGCGCCGTTCTGGCTATAGATGAATCTGCCCCTTTCTTTTTGTTTGATGGCCTGCGTGAGGCTTGCCCCGAGCTTGCTTTTGTCAACGGCGCCAAGATTAGCGCCCAACTGCGAATGCATAAATCGGTCGCCGAGCTGAGGCTGATTCAGCGGGCTATGGATATGACGCTCGAAGTGCACAAGGCCGCCGCCAGAATATTACGCCCGGGGATCAGTACCGCCGAGGTGGAAGATTTTATCGACAAGGCCCATAGAGCAGTGGGGGCCAGTGGCTCCTATTTCTGCATAGTGCTCTTTGGTGAAGACAGCGCCTATCCCCATGGGGTCAAGTCGCCCAAGACGCTGGAGCCGGGCGACACTGTGTTGATAGACACAGGCTGTCAGCTGCATGGTTACAACTCAGATATTACCCGCACCTATGTATTTGGTACGCCAAGCGAGCGGCAGCGGCAATTGTGGGCGCTCGAGCAGGCAGCCCAACTGGCCGGTTTTGAAGCGGCGGCTTTAGGCGCGCCCTGCAGTGGTGTCGACAAGGCGGCCAGAGCTGTGTTGGAAGCGGCCGGTTTCGGGCCCGGATATCAACTGCCGGGACTGCCCCATAGAACGGGCCACGGCATAGGTCTGGATATTCATGAGTGGCCCTATCTGGTTGATGGCGACAACACCCCACTGGCCGTTGGTATGTGTTTTTCCAATGAGCCCATGCTTTGTGTGCCCGGCGAGTTCGGCGTTCGCCATGAAGACCACTTCTATATGACGGCAGAGGGGCCACGCTGGTTTACCCAGCCGGCCAAATCGATTGACGATCCCTTCGCGCAGGGTTAACAGCCGTTACTGAAACAACAAACCCGGCTTTGGCCGGGCTTGCTGTTGGGGATTGTTAGTTGATCTTGAGCAATTCCACATCAAAAATCAGTACCGAACCCGGCGGGATGGAGCCGGCAGAGCGATTGCCGTAGCCCAGGCTGCTGGGAATAAAGAAGCGCATCTTGTCGCCTTCTGTCATCAACTGAACCCCTTCGGTCCAGCCTTTGATCACCTGATTGAGTGGAAAGGCGATGGGCTCGCCGCGATCGACCGAGCTGTCAAACACAGTGCCGTCAATCAGGGTGCCATGGTAGTGCACTGTCACCTTATCCTTGGGACCCGGATGAACCTGGGCTTGCCCCTTGTGCAGCAACTGATACTGCAGACCTGAGTCTGTGGTGACCACACCCTCTTTATGCTTATTGGCCTCAAGAAATACCTCGCCCTTGGCAATATTCTCTTTTGCCAGTTTTTGGCCATTCATGGTGGTGAAAAAGTAAAAAATAACTGCGGCGATAACTACCACGGCAAGCAACATTCTCATTTGGGGATCCTCTGTCCTGAAGGTGGCGCTATCTTAGCAGTTGGACTGCGGCATTTACAGCTAAGGGAAGGTGCGAACAAGTCCCATGTGTACTCTGCGTCGGCTTACGGGCTTGGATGCAAGGCGTGGTTCGCCGCAAATGGCCCTAGTCCTTTGCAAGAAGCACAACACAGCAGGCAGGCCTGTAAGCCACGCCCTTCGGGGCTTTCACAGCAACCGGCTCTCTGCGTTATCCGACTTCGACAGGCCCCGGCATGCCTTCAGTCAGATGCCTTGAACGCCAATTGCTGTGCAAGCCACTCTCTACAAAAGAGAAGGCCACGAGGACTTATGCGCACCTTCCTTAGGGTTATAGTGTACTTTTGTCGGGCTTTATCCCACGGGCAGACTTGTGTAGGCTATTGATAAAAAAGTGAAAGCTAAATCAGCTCTCCGCAGAATAATCATAATAAGACTTAAGGAAACCCCTATGCTCAATCGCGCCTCCCGGCCACTGGTCAAGCTGGTGGATAAGTATCTGCCCGATCCCTATATCTTTGTGCTCCTGCTTACTCTGTTGGTGTTTGCCGCCGCCATGCTCGGCCAGCAAAAGACACCAGTAGAAGTGCTGGGTTATTGGGGCAGTGGTTTTTGGAATCTGCTCAGTTTCTCTATGCAGATGTTGCTGGTGCTGGTCGCCGGTTTTATGCTGGCCAGCTCTCCACCGGTGAAGAAGCTGCTGGACGCCATAGCGTCTCTGGCCCGCAGTGCGCCGCAGGCTATCATACTGGTGACCTTGGTCTCCTTGGCGGCCAGTTGGCTCAACTGGGGGTTCGGTTTGGTGGTCGGTGCCCTGTTTGCCAAGGCGTTGGCGCGCCGGGTCAAGGTGGATTACCGTTTGCTGGTGGCCAGTGCCTATTCGGGCTTTGTGGTCTGGCACGGCGGCTTGGCGGGCTCAGTACCCTTGACTGTGGCCACACCAGGACACTTTGCCGAGGCGCAGATAGGCATTATCCCTACCTCGGAAACTATTTTTGCCGGCTTTAATCTGCTGCTACTTGCCTTGCTGTTTATCATAATGCCGTTGGTCAATCGCTTTATGCTGCCGGATGACAAAGAGTCTGTGATAGTCGATCCTGCGCTGCTCGAGGATGCTGCGCCGACTCAGAGTGAGAACAAACGCCCGGCCGACTATCTGGAGAATAGCCGGATACTCGGGATCCTGGTAGGCCTGTGTGGTCTCGGGTATTTGGGGTATTGGTTCTTTGTTCAGGGGGGCAGTCTCAACCTCAACATAGTCAACTTCCTGTTTCTGTTCCTGGCGATAACCCTGCACCAGACGCCGCGCAGTCTGCTGGTCAGTCTCAATGAGGCGATCAAGGGCGGCGCCGGGATAGTGATCCAGTTTCCCTTTTACGCCGGCATCATGGCGGTGATGGTGCAGTCCGGGCTGGCACAGAGTATCTCTTCGGGTTTTGTTGCCATTGCCAGCGCCGAGTCACTGCCATTCTGGAGCTTTATCAGCGCCGGTGTGGTGAATATCTTCGTGCCGTCCGGTGGCGGCCAGTGGGCGGTACAGGCACCTATCATGTTGCCGGCCGCCGAGGCACTTGGCGCCGATGTCGCCAGGGTCGCCATGGCGGTGGCCTGGGGGGATGCCTGGACCAACCTGATCCAGCCTTTTTGGGCGCTGCCTGTGTTGGCCATTGCCGGGCTCAAGGCCCGGGATATCATGGGTTTTTGTCTGATGCAGTTGTTGATCACCGGCGTGGTGATAAGTGTTGCCCTCAGTTGGTTTTAGGCCAGCTATGCTTGCTGATCCCCTTGATATACAGGCTCTTGTGATAGGCCCAACCGAAAGCGAGGATCAGCAGCAACCCCGAAACCACAGGCGTTAACAAAAACTGCCAGTCGGCCCCGGCCAGCATCACCAGCAAGGGGTTGGCACCGGCCGGTGGATGTGTGGTATTGGTCAACATCATCAGGCCGACCCCGAGGCCGGTTCCCAGCCCCAGTGTCAGCGGCGACACTCCCAAGGTGTGCAATAACAAGAGGCCCAGAGCGCAGGTGAGAAGATGGCCGAAGAAGATGTTTTTCGGCTGCGCCAGCGGGCTTTGGGGCAGGGCGTAGAGCAACACCATAGTGGCACCGAATGGTGCCATCAGCAGCAGGCTCCAGCTCAGGTTCTGCGTCAGCATCTCCTGTAATCCCGCCAGTAATCCAATACAGCTTCCTGCGCCCAGTGTGGCCCAGGCGGCAGCCTGCCAACGGTTTGTCGCCGCTTGGGCTGTGTTTTTTGCAGCAGGTGTTGCGGTCAGGGGAGGCGTGTTGTCCATATCTGTTTTCCTTTGGTTGTCAGCATTTTCGCTTGGTAGAACAATCGGTCTACTTTTTATGGTAGACAGACCGTTCTACTTTTGTCAAACTCAGATTGAATCGTTAAGGAGCGTGAGATGGACAAGGTTTCCCAACTGCTTGCCGGTGCCTTTGAACTCTTTTATCGAGAGAGTGTGCATGGGGTGGGCATCAATCAAATTCTGGCCGAGGCTGGCATCGCCAAGAAGACCCTTTATCATCATTTCGAGGGGAAGGAGGCCCTGGTGCTGGCCGTGGTGCGTTATCGCGATCAGCTGTTTTTTGACTGGTTGAATCAAAGGCTGGAGGCGGCGCAAACGCCGATGGAGCTGATCCATGAGCTGTTTAACGCCCTGGATGATTGGTTCAACAGCCGGGTTGAGTCCCTGAGTCAGTTTCGCGGCTGTTTCTTTATCAATACCGCCGCCGAGTATCCCTCACCCGAGCATCCGGTAAATCGTCTTTGCCGTGAGCATAAGGCCAGGGTTCAAAATGAGCTTGAGCAGAAGTTGTCGTCTTGGCTTGGCAGCGAGCGCGCTCGTGAGTTGGCCGGGCAGTTGTGTTTGATTAAAGAGGGGGCGATAGTCTCGGCCCAGCTCGTCAGCCGGCAGTATGCTGCCGAGCGTGGCCGCAAGCTGGCACTGAGCTTACTTGATTAAGCCTAGATGATTGAGCCTGCTTGATAGATGAGCTTGCCCTTGAGTTTAGAGCCAACCGTTAAAAGGCTATCTCGGGCAGCAGTGCCAGCCATCCCAGCTTAAGAGCGGCGCCAAGCGCCAACAGGTTGAGGCCGACACAGCACCAGAACAGGAGTCTGAAACTTGTTTTACTGGTTTTGTGGCGAAATTGATGGCGTGCCAGTAAAGCGCCGGGCCAACCACCGAGCAAGCCGGTCAGTTGCAGGGTCGACTCCTTGGTGCGCCAGCGGCCAGTTTCGGCGGCCTTTTTATCACGGGCATAGAGCCAATAACAGAGAAGGCTCAGCAGCAGATACCAGACGGGCACCAAGAGCGGCAGCTTACCCAGTGCCACTAAAGCCAGTAGCAGCAGGGCAAACAGGGCGGTGAGCTTGCCGATGAAAGACTTGTGACTGCTGCGCTTATTCTGCTGACGCTGTTTTTGTTTGAGTCTGCCTCTGTCCTCGGGAAAGAAGGCCTGTTTTGCCTGACGCCGGCCCTGGTCATCCAAGGTGATTTTAAAGGTCAGTACGTCGCCCACTTGTGGCCTGCGACCGCTCAGGCTCAGTGACTTAATGTGCAGAAACACCCTTTCACTGCCGTCATTGGGGCTGATAAACCCAAAGCCTTTATCGTCCTGCCAATGGCTGACTTTTCCTTTGTGCTTCATGTGTTTGACTCGTGAGTATTCATGGCGTTATTGATTGGCTTATTGCCAAAGGCCAGACGGCGCCAGAGCCATTCCAGCGGCCCTTGCTTGAAGAACCTAAGGTAGCAGCCGGCCAGTATTATCTGCACCAAGGCATAACCCAAGGCTATGGCCAGGTAGTCTATGCGCTCGAGTGTCAGCAGCAACTCGGGCGCCTGATGGCGAAACAGCCAGATCCCAAAACAGGACTGCAAAATATACAGGCTCAAGGGGATCCGGCCAACCGCCTGCAGGCGTCTTGGCAGCCATGGCAGTCGCCGGCCGAACTTAACCAACAGATGAGCATAGATGATAGCCATGGGAAAGGCGCTCAGCATGACCAGAATATCGGAAAGCATCACCAGTTTGGGGCGGGATTGCAGGCTGAGAATCGTGTCCGCCAGCGACAGCAGCAAGCTCAGTGCCAGCAATTTCCCCAATTTGCCCTGGGGTAAACCTTGGTCAAACAGCCCGCGACGATACAGGCTAATCCCCAGCAGCATCACACCGCTGACAAACCACAGCAGAGTAAATGGCAGGGAAATCAGCATCAACAAGGTCATAAACAGGTGCATCAGCAACTGCTCGCCATAGCTGCCGGTCCAGGCGCTGTATTGTTCATTGAAAAAGGCGTTGCCGCGGATCCAGGTTTCATCACCCGGCAGCAAGATCATCAGACCATAGGCCAGGGTGCCGATGGCGATAAAGAGCAGTGCCCGCCTTTGCTGGGCCTCAATCTCCAGGTTACGATAATGCCAGGCGAGGAAGCCACAAATGCTATAGGTGAGCAGGATATCCCCCGGCCAGATAAACAGGCTGTGCAGCGCCCCAAAGAGCATCAGCCAGAGTAAGCGTGAGCGGATTAAGGGGAAGGGCTCCAATCCTCTGGCGAGGAAATTCTGTTGTTGAATATAGAGGCCGATACCGAAGAGCATGGAAAACAGGCTGAGGAAGCGCCCCTCCAGCAGAAAATTACTCAGGGTTTCGGTAATGGCATCGGTTAAATGAAACTCGGGAAAGGGCGCATAACCATATAAGGTGACGCCCATAAAACTGACATTGAGAAAGAATATCCCCAATACTGCCAGCCCTCTGACGGCATCGATATTGGGGTTGTGACTGATTTTGACCGGCTGTCCCTGCATCTTTTTCCTGCTTACTCTTGAGTACCGTCTAAGGCTTCGATTAGCTGAGCCAAGTTAGCAATCAAACCCGAATCAGGGAAGTGCTGGCTTGTTTCAAATTATGATCCCTTCTCGGTCGCGTTTTTGGCCGGCTTGGCCGAGATCCAGAGCCTGATACTGCCCTTGACCACCAGGATATCATTGCAGTCATAGGCGAGCACCTCGACATCGAGATCACCCGGCTGCCAGGCATTGGCATCAACCTTGGCCACACAGCGGATATCGCTGCCGGCCTTGGCGGTGTAATCCAGCGTCATGCCCTTGGGGATCCAGCGTAGATGAGGTGGTATTGAAGCCTCGGCCATGACTCCCATCGCCATTTCCAGGCCGTTGCAGATGGCAATGACATGTACTGTACCTATGTGATTCTCAACTGCGCGGCGTTTACGCAGCAAGCATTCACAGTAGTTGGGCTCCAACTGACTGATTATCGGCTTGATACTGCCAAAGTAGGGCGCCATCCGGCTGACCAGCAAGGAGAATATCTTATTGCCAAAGGGCAGACGCTTGCATTTGTGATACAAGTTCAGGGTCGAATTGGCGGTTTTACTCATAGTGATTCCTTGTGGGTATTCCTTGTTGATGTTCTTTGTTGGTATAGGGTAATGTTTTTGTTATTACTCTGGTCGGATGAGTGTGTATGCTGACGAGCGCTTTGGCAAGAGCCAAAAGGAAAGAGGCAAGAGCTTTGGGGAAGATGGGCGAGGGGGACGCCAATCTAAGCCGGGGCTGAACAGATAGAATAAAATGGCGTGGCAGCAACTGGGGTCTGTGCTTAAATGACGATTTCTTCTGGAAGGTGCAAATGGGTGGACCCTTTGCAAGTGCAAGAATCACTTCCTTGGACAATCCAACTTCAATCAGGATTGGTATAATCCGCGAGAATTATCAAAACAGTAGTAAGGAAACCTAGTGAAATTTCTGTTGACCTACCTCAAGGGGCTGGCCATGGGGGCCGCCGATGTGGTGCCCGGCGTTTCCGGGGGAACCATAGCCTTTATTACCGGCATCTATGACACCCTGCTGGAAAGTATTCGTCGTATCAATCCCAGTCTTTGGGGCATTATACGCCGCGACGGGATCAAGGCGGCGTTTGCACATATCAATGGCGCCTTTTTGTTGAGTCTGTTGGCGGGGATCCTCAGCAGTATTCTGAGTCTGGCCAAGCTTATCTCTTACCTGCTGGCACATCATCCTATTCCTGTATGGTCATTCTTTTTCGGACTGATCCTTATCTCCGTGGTGCATATGTTGCGCCAGGTCAAGGGCGGTTTTTCACTGCCACGGCTACTGATTTTTGCACTGGGAGTGGCCTTTGCCTGGGGCATTACCGTGCTGAGCCCGGTTGAGTTGGAGGCCAGCTACTTTAATATTTTTGTTGGCGGTGCCATCGCCATTTGCGCCATGATACTGCCGGGGATATCCGGCAGCTTTATCCTCTTGCTATTGGGTCTGTATCCTGCCGTGCTGGCGGCGGCCAAGAATATCCAGCTGGATATTCTTGGCTGTTTTGCTGTCGGTGCCGTGATAGGTATCCTGAGTTTCAGCCATCTGCTGTCGGCGCTGCTGCGGCGCTTTCACGATGCCACCCTTATCTTCCTTACCGGGCTTATGCTGGGGACGCTGGGCAAGATCTGGCCCTGGAAACAGACGCTGAGCTGGCGCACCAATTCCCATGGTGAGCAGGTACCCCTGGTGCAGCAAAACCTGTCTCCCTTTGGCTTTGAGCAACTGACACAGCAGCCGCATCAGTTGGGGTTGGCGCTCTTGTGTGCCGCCGCCGGAATTGGCTTGGTACTCCTGGTTGAGCGCCTGGGGGCCGACAAGCAATAATTTCAGGCGCTAGCGCCTTGCAGTGAAAGGTATCAATGACAGAAAACGGGAGCTCAAGGCTCCCGTTTTTTATCTCCCTTCGAATCTCTCTTAAATGCCTTTGCGTTACAGGTTTCATTCAAGATGGGTCTTGCTTCGCCAGCGGATAGCCCAGGCTTGCTGGGCTTGACTCCATTTAAGGTCTTGTATGGCTTGCCAGGCAAGTCGGTTCCTCTTTGCTAAAAAAATATTGTACAAAAACTTGATCCTTGTACAGGTATGTGCCTTAATTTACTACAAGGTTATACAAGGATTCTCAATATGTACAAGTTTGAGCCGCAGCGAATTCAACTGGGTATCAGTGCCTGCCTGTTGGGGCAGCAGGTGCGTTTTGACGGTGGTCATAAGAATTCTGTCTATTGCCAGCAGGAGCTTAGGCAGCATTTTGACTTTGTGCCAGTCTGTCCTGAGATGGCGATAGGTATGGGCGCGCCACGCAAGAGCATACGTCAGGTGCGCCGCGGTGATGAGATCCGGATCCAGAGCCGTGATGCCAGCCTGGATGTAACCGAGAGCCTGCAAAGTTTCAGTGAGGAAAAAGTCGCTGAATTGGGATTTTTAAGTGGCTATTTGCTTTGTGCCAAATCACCTACCTGCGGCATGGAACGGGTCACTGTCTACAAGGAAGGCAGTGATCAGGGGAATCGCAGCGGCATAGGTGTGTTCGCCAAGGCCCTGATGCAACGTTGGCCACAACTGCCGGTTGAAGAAGAGGGGCGCTTGAACGATTTGGTGATCAGGGAAAACTTTTTCACCCGGGTGTATGCCTTCCATGACTGGCAATGTCTGCTGCACTCCGGATTGAGCCTGCATAAATTGACTCAATTTCACGCCAGATACAAATACCTATTACTGGCTCACAGTCCGGCTCAATATCGTCAACTTGGCCCCTTGCTGGCTGAAGGCGGTGAAGACTTGCAGGAAACTGCCCGGCGTTACTTTGAAGGTTTTATGGAGGCGCTGAAAAACAAGGCCAGTCGCCGCAATCACACCAGTGCGCTGCAGCATATTCAGGGCTATTTCAAACAACACCTGACCAAGGCGCAGAAGTCTGAGCTCAGTCAGGCGATAGATGAATATCGTCAGGGGCTGCAACCTCTGTTGGTGCCGCTGACATTGATTAAACATTACTTGAGGGAGCATCCACAGCCGTATATTGCGGCCCAGGTTTATCTCAACCCTCATCCACAGGAGTTAAAACTGCGTTATGCCTACTGATAACAATGCCAACCTTTCCATCGGCGAAGTCGCCAGACTGACCGGGGTGAATCCTGTCACCTTGCGCGCCTGGCAGCGACGGTTTGGACTGGTTATCCCGCAGCGCACCCCCAAGGGCCATAGACTCTACACTCAGGAGCAGGTTCAGCAGATCCGTGAAATCCTCTCCTGGCTTGAGCAGGGCGTGGCCATCAGCAAGGTCAAGCCACTGCTCAGTGGCCAGACAGAAAAACAGCTGCAGCAAGAAAATGAAGACGACGACTGGCTGAAGTTCAGCAGCAGTCTCACCGAGGCGGCACTTTCTCTCAGCAGTGCCCGCTTTGGCCGCTTGCTGGATGAATTCAGTGCCCTCTATCCCATCGCCCTGTGTTGTCGGCGCCTGCGCCATTGGTTGCAAGTTTTGGACACCCAGCTCGATGAACGCCTCGACGGAGCGCTTGTCCGCAGTTGGCTCGAAAGCCGTCTGGCTCACTATGTCGGCGCCCGCAGCGAGCAGTTGCTGCGCCAGAAACCCCGCTGGCAACTTCTTTATCTGCCGCTTGGCAAGCAGCCGGCCTGGAGTGAGCTCTTGCTGCAACTGGAGCTTATCACCCGGGGTGTCAGCCTGTTGCCGCTCAATATAGAGGAGCCTTTGGAAGGCCAGGGGCTGCAACTCTTGGCACACAGGCTGCCGCTGCAGGGACTCTTGTTGTTGCCGCCTTCCCAGTTGCCCGGCAGCAGTGTCAAAGCCCTGTTCCAGCTGGCGAGTGCTTTGGATTATCCATTGATCTTGAGCGGGGATTATGTGGCGGTTCACACCAGTGCCTTTGAGCACTATGCCAAGGAACTGGCTGTGACTGAAAAAGGCGCCAACAAGAACCGGGAGCCCGTCAAGAATCCTGTGCTTTGCAGTAGCAATGCCGCCATATTGGCACTGCTGGGTCAGGCCGAGTCCGCCTCAAAACAACCGGAGGACAAGTAACATGTCCCAGTCCTTGCCCAATCATGTGCCTTCCAGTGAAAAGGCCTGTGTTGCCATCTGGTTTCGCAGCGATCTGCGCACTTCAGATAACCAGGCCCTGTGGCTGGCGTGCGAAGCGGCAAGGGCCCAAGGTCTGCCGCTGCGGGGTTTTTATATTGCGACTCCGGCCCAGTGGCAGCAGCACTCTGTTGGTCCCATGCAGCTGGATTTCATCGAACGCAGCGTCAATCAACTGCAACGGGCGTTGGCATCTTTGGGGATAGCTTTTGATTTGCTGCACTGTGACGATTTCTCTTTGGTGAATGCCACTGTCGAGGCGTATTGCCAACGCCACGGCGTTAAGCAGATTTTTGCCGGGCGCGAGGTGGAGATTAACGAGCAGCGCCGGGATCAGGCACTGGCGCAGCTCACCAGGACTATAGGGGTGGGCCTGCAGTTTACCGATGAGCACTGTCTGCTGCCGCCAGGGAGCGTTCGTACCCAAGGCGGCGAAATGTATCGGGTATTTACCCCCTTTTTTCGCCGCTGGCGTGAGCTGCTGGGAAGAGAGGCGATAACGCCGCTGCCGGTACCTGCGCCTCTGGCCCCGGCTTTACCCGAACCCGCAGAGCTGAGTTTTAAGGTCAGCAAACAAGGCAGTAAACAAGATAGCAATCAAGACAGCCATCACTGGCCAGTGGGTGAAGGGGCAGCCAGGCAGCGGCTCGATAGTTTTATTGCCAACCAGCTTGCCGATTACGGCCAGGAGCGGGATTTCCCGGCCCTCGATGGCACCAGTTGCCTGTCGCCCTATCTGGCGTTTGGTATTCTCAGCCCGCGGCAATGTGTGGCGGCGTTGCTCAATCGCTTCCCCGAGGCTATGGCAGAGGACAATAGTCCGGGTCGCAGCTGGCTGGCTGAGCTGGCCTGGCGCGAGTTTTACCGCCATCTGCTGCACGCCTGGCCCCAGCTGTGTATGGGCCGCAACTTCAACGTGCTCGGCGATGACATAGTCTGGCGGAACGACCCGCAAGAGTTTGCCGCCTGGTGCGAGGGCCGCACCGGTTATCCGCTGGTGGATGCCGCCATGCGTCAGCTAAACCAGACCGGCTGGATGCACAATCGGCTGCGAATGGTGACCGCCAGCTTCCTCACCAAACACCTATTGGTGGACTGGCGTTGGGGCGAGCAGTATTTTCGCCGCGCTCTGATAGATGGCGACCTGGCGGCCAATAACGGCGGCTGGCAGTGGTCTGCCGGCACCGGCTGTGATGCCCAGCCCTATTTCAGGATCTTCAACCCCATGAGCCAGAGCGAAAAGTTCGACCCCGACGCCAGTTTTATCCGCCGTTATCTGCCTGAACTGGCGCACTGGCCGCTTAAGCAGATACACCATCCGGGCACAGCTGCATCGTCCCGCTTCACCGAGCCGAGTCTGTTTGCCACTGCGGCTTATCCGCCACCTATAGTCGAGCACAGCGCTGCGCGGCAAAGGGCGTTGACCGCCCTGGCCGTGCTGAAAAAGTCTGCCTGAACTCAGTTCATTAGCCGAGGGATTATCATGACCAGCCACTCAGTTGCCGCGGACATAGAACCCGCTTCACAGCCGGCATCGCCGCAGTCTCAGGAGATTATTCAGGCATTTATTGCCTTGTATCAATCCCTGGGCCCTGAGCAATTGCCCACATTGCGCCAAAGGCTGCAGGCCGTCTATGCGCCTGAGATCTGTTTTTGCGATCCCATGCATCGACTGGAGGGGCTTGAGCAACTGGAACAGTATTTTGCCGGTTTGTATCGCAACCTGACCGAAATCGCCTTTGAGATCACTGACGTCTTGCCCGCCGGGGACCAGGCCGCCATCAGTTGGCAGATGAAGTATTGCCACCCCAAATTGAACCGGGGGCAGAGTATCAGTGTCGATGGTATCAGCCTCATCAAGTTTGGCGACAAAGTCCATTATCACAGGGATTATCTGGATCTGGGGCAGATGCTCTATGAACAGCTGCCACTGCTGGGCTCTGTGGTGCGCATGGTCAAGGGCAGGGCAAGCCGATGAAGACAGTATTGATCACGGGTGCCAGCTCAGGCATAGGTGCCGAGCTCGCCAGACAATATGCCGCCGCCGGTTGGCGGGTCTTGGCCTGTGGCCGCAATGAACAAGCTCTGGCCGTCCTCGAAGGCTGCGAGCCTTTGAGGTTCGATGTCACCGACAGAGACTCGGTGCTTAAGCTTGGCAGCAAGCTCAAATTGGAGTTAGGCCAAGCCGATGGTGTGGATCTGCTGCTGCTCAACGCCGGTACCTGTGAGTACATAGACGAGGCCATGGCCTTTGACAGCGTCCTGTTTGAGCGGGTTATCCGCACCAATCTGTTGGCTGTGGGCTATTGCCTGGAAGCCTTTATGCCTTTGCTTGCCCGTGGCAGCCAACTGGCGCTGATGAGCTCAAGCGTTGTGATGCTGCCTTTCCCGCGGGCGGAGGCCTATGGCGCCTCCAAGGCCGGGATCAGTTACCTGGCGCAGAGCTTGCGGCTCGATCTGGCCCACAAGGGAATAGACGTCAGCGAAATTCGCCCTGGCTTTGTTAAAACGCCGCTCACCGACAAAAATGACTTCGCCATGCCGATGCGGATCTCCGCCGATAAAGCCGCCAACACCATCATCCAAGCCCTGGCCGCCAGACGGCGCCTGATTGCCTTTCCCGGGCGCTTTATCTGGCTGCTGACTCTGCTGAGCTGGCTGCCCCGCAGTTGGTTGGCCGCCGCCCTTGGTAAACCCTCTGCAAAAAACGGGAGCCCAGTATGACAGTTTCAACCGGCAATAAGCCGCGCATCGCCATAGTTGGCTCGGGGATCTCCTCGCTCACTTGTGGTTATCTGTTGTCACAGCAGTATGAGGTGACGCTGTTTGAAGCCGCCGATTATCTGGGCGGGCATACGGCCACAGTGGATGTTGAGCTTGGCGGCAAACCCTACGCCATAGACACAGGGTTTATTGTGTTCAACGATCGCACTTATCCCAGGTTTCAGGCCTTGATGGCCCGGGTCGGTATCAAGGCGCTGGCGACCGAGATGAGCTTCTCGGTGCAAAACCTTGTCAGCGGTCTTGAATACAACGGCCATAGCCTGGCGACCCTGTTTGCGCAAAAGCGCAATCTGCTGAGTCCGACTTTCTGGGGGTTCCTGAGGGAGATTTTGGCCTTCAACAGCCGCTGCAAAGCCTTGTATCAAAGCGGTCGTTACCCGGCGGTGACACTGGGAGAATTTCTCGAACAGCAGGGGTTCTCCGACTTCTTCTGCCAGCACTACATTCTGCCGATGGGCGCCGCTATCTGGTCGTCCAGTATTCAGGATATGCGCGCCTTCTCGCTGCCTTTCTTTATCCGTTTCTTTGAACATCATGGACTGTTGGCCGTCAGCAATCGGCCGCAGTGGTATGTGCTCGAAGGCGGCTCCCGCAGTTATATTCCGGCGCTCAGCGCGCCCTTTGCCGAGCGGGTTCATCTCAACTCGCCGGTAGCACAAATCCGCCGCCAAGCGGGGAGCGTGCAGCTCAGAGTCAAGGATAGCTGGCATGAGTTCGATCAGGTGATCCTCGGCTGCCACAGCGATCAGGCGCTGGCCATGCTCGGTGACGCCAGTGAGCTGGAGCGGGAGATACTCTCCAGGCTTAAATACCAGGATAACCAGGTGACCTTGCATACAGACACCTCGTTGCTGCCGAAGCATCGCGCCGCCTGGGCCAGTTGGAATTATCGTCTCGATGGCGATGCCAGCCGTCCCGCCTGCGTAACCTACAATATGAATATTTTGCAGCGCCTGCCAAAGTCTGCGCCGGATTTTTTGGTGACCCTGAATCAGGATGAGGCGATAGCCAAGGACAAGGTGCTCAAACGCTTTGTCTATGCTCACCCGGTATTCAATGAACAGAGCCAGGCGGCGCAGCAACGCCGCAGCGAGATCTGCGGCCAAGACCGTATCCATTTTGTCGGCGCCTACTGGTACAACGGCTTTCATGAAGACGGGGTACGCAGCGCCCTGGATGTTTGTGAAAGGTTCGGGGTAAGCCTATGAAACCTGAAACGGGTATCTACCTCGGCAGCGTCAGCCACTCTAGGCTAACGCCGGTAAGGCATAGTTTTCGCTATCCCTTTGCCCTGATGCTGCTGGACTTGGATGACTTGCCAAGGCTTTCGTCCCTGAGCGGCTTGTTTGGTGAATCCCCTTGGTCTGCGCTGCGTTTTCGGCAGCAGGATTACCTCAAGGCGACTGCAACAGCAAATGGATCCGGGCAGGCAGCTGCCTCATCGCTTAAACAGCGGGTGCTGAATAAGGTGATTGCGCTCGGCGGCGAGGCCGGCTGCGACAGTGTGCTGTTCGCCGGGCAACTGCGCCACTTTGGACTCTATTTCAGCCCGGTCAACTTTTTCTACTGCTTTCAAGGTGATGAGTATAAATACCTGTTGGCTGAGGTGAGCAATACCCCTTGGAATGAGCGTCACTGTTATCTGGTGTCGGCCGAGGCGCTGGCACTTGGCGACAAGTGCTTCCATGTATCGCCTTTTATGTCGCTGGATTATCGCTATCGCTGGCATATTCCGGCGCCGGCAGAGCGGCTCGATTTGCGGATCAGCAATCTGCCCGGCAAGGGTGACGTGGCAGGGCCGGCCCCCGAGTCGCAAAAGGCCAGCTTCGATGCAGTATTAAGCCTCAAACGCCGCCCCTTCAATGGCCGTGAGCTCAGGCGTTATCTGTGGGGCTTTCCCTTGATGAGCCTGAAAATTCTTTGGCTCATCTATTGGCAAGCGCTGCGTTTGTGGCTTAAGCGGGTGCCCTTTGTGCCATACGAGCGCAAGCCTCAGGGCGGCACGGATTGAGGCTAAGGAAGGTGCGAACAAGTCCCATGTGTACTCTGCGTCGGCTTACGGGCTTGGATGCAAGGCGTGGTTCGCAGCAAATGGCCTTAGTCCTTTGCAAGAAGCACAACACAGCAGGCAGGTCTGTAAGCCACGCCCTTCGGGGCTTTCACAGCAACCGGCTCTCTGCGTTATCCGACTTCGACAGGCCCCGGCATGCCTTCAGTCAGATGCCTTGA
>NZ_JADP01000039.1:0-30797 GCF_000518445.1 Shewanella sp. 38A_GOM-205m
CTCCTATGGAGGTGGTGATCGTCAAGTCGGGGCTCAGCCCGAAGAGTGCCCATACTGCATACTGACTCGGTTTGTTACCAGCAAATCAAGGAGTAAGCAGTATGAGCCGATATGAAAGTGCATCGCACGTCTTCTATCGCTGTCAGTATCACATTGTATGGACACCAAAGTATAGACACAGGATCTTGAAGGGCCGAGTTGGGCAGGAGGTTTGTCGCAGTATTTATATCTATAGCGGCATGAAGAAGTGTCGGATAGTAGAGCTAAATGTCCAGATAGACCATGTTCACTTACTGGTGAGACTTCCGCCAAGCTTGAGTGTCTCGGAGTACGTAGGTTTTTTAAAGGGAAGAACGGCAATAAGACTGTTTAACAAATTCCCTTACTTACGAAAGCATAAATTATGGGGTAACCATTTTTGGCAAAGAGGCTACTTTGTAGATTCAGTGGGAGCAAACGAAGAGATCATTCGTCGATATGTAAGGTATCAACAGAAAGTAGAGGCAGAGGAATCAAACGGTCAGATCAAGCTTGGTTTGGATGGGTGATTCTTTTAGCCCCCTTCTAGGGGGCTGTTCAAAGCCACCTGCTATGCAGGTGGATTTTTTACTGGGATGTTGTTGAGAGATCTTCTGATGTTTTTTATTCAAAAGTGCTGGCAAAGTTACATCCGTTTTTGTGATCGCATGGGGTTAACCGAAGAAAATCGGCGCTGCTGTATGCCAAGACTCAGCGATCCTCCTTTGCAAAAAGTTGGGCAAGAGGCCGACGCTAAAGACAGGCAAAAAGAAGGAGAACAGCATGATCTTTGATTCTCACGCTCATCTGGATTTCAGCGACTTTGATCATGACAGACTAGCCCTCATGGCCGCGATGAACGCCGCCGGTATTGGCGGTGCTATCATTCCCGGTGTCAGTCCTCGGCATTGGTCAAAGCAGAAAGCGATTGCTCACCAGCTGCAACTGCCTTTCACCTTAGGGATACATCCCTGGTATTGCCCTAAATCAATTGCCGAGAGTGACCTGGCGCTGACAGCGCTCAAAAGTGAGCTCATTTCTGTAAATGACCCTCTGATGGTAGGAATCGGCGAGTGTGGTTTGGACAAACCCAAGGCTGAGCTGGCGCAAGATAATCCGGCGCATGTCCCCTGGAACCTGCAATACAGGGTGCTGGAAGGGCAGTTGGCCTTGGCGGCGGAGTTGAAGCTGCCGCTGATACTGCATTCGGTGAAGACCCATAATGAACTCTTGGGCATGTTGAAACAGCATTCACTGCCGCGGGGCGGAGTGGTTCATGCCTTTAATGGCTCTTATGAGACGGCGATCGCTTATTTGGAGCTTGGCTTCAAGTTGGGGATTGGCGGCTTGTTGCTGAATAAAAATGCAAAAAAGCTGCGTGATGCAGTTGGCAAATTACCGCTCGATGCTTTGTTGGTGGAGACTGATTCGCCCTCAATGACGCCGAGTTTCCTGCCGGAAAAACGCAATACCCCCCTGACATTGGTACAAATAATAGCCGAATTGGCGGATTTGCAGAAAAAAACCAATGTTCTAATATCAGAACACCTCCAACAGAACTTGATGCAACTGTTTGAGCTTTAGTTTCTTTTATTTAAACAGGTGTAACTCGCATTCTGTGATGTGACTAAACTTTTGAAAATTAACTTCAAAAATTTGATCAAAACGACGATTTTGCCCCGGAGGTCGGGTATAATCTTGCTCGGAAAAAGGTTGGTTAACAACATAATTAAAAAGCGTTAACAATAGGGTGATGGTTAATGAATATACTTATGAGCTTAGTAGGGGTGGTCACCCTACTCGCGATTGGTTTCTTGTTGTCCAACAACAAGAAGGCAATCAATCTTAGAACTGTCGGTGGTGCACTGGCAATTCAGGCTGCATTGGGCGGTTTTGTCTTGTACGTGCCGTTCGGTAAGGACGTTCTCAAGAACGTATCCGATGCTGTTTCCAGTGTTATCGGTTATGCACAAAATGGTATCAGCTTCCTGTTTGGTGATTTGGCTAACTTCAAAGTCGGCTTTATCTTCGCAGTGAACGTGCTGCCGGTTATCGTGTTCTTCTCCTCTCTGATCGCTGTGCTCTACTATCTGGGCATCATGCAGTGGATCATTCGTATTTTGGGTGGGGCGCTGCAGAAGGCCTTGGGCACCAGCCGTACCGAGTCCATGTCTGCCACAGCCAACATCTTCGTGGGTCAGACCGAAGCGCCTCTGGTGGTTCGTCCCTTTATTCCAACCATGACTCAATCTGAGCTGTTCGCCATTATGGTGGGTGGTCTTGCATCTATCGCAGGTTCTGTTCTGGCCGGTTATGCACAGATGGGTGTACCTATCCAGTATCTGGTTGCGGCTTCTTTCATGGCGGCACCTGCGGGTCTGTTGATGGCCAAGCTGATGCATCCTGAAACTGAAACTGCCAAGAACGACATGGATGAGCTGCCTGAAGATCCAGACAAGCCTGCCAACGTACTGGATGCTGCCGCTGCGGGTGCTTCTTCCGGTATGCACCTGGCGCTGAACGTTGGTGCTATGCTGCTGGCCTTCATCGGTTTGATTGCCATGATCAACGGCATCATAGGTGGTATCGGCGGTTGGTTCGGCATGGAAAACCTGACTCTGGAACTGATCCTTGGCTATATCTTTATGCCTCTGGCTTACCTCATCGGTGTGCCTTGGAATGAAGCCATGGTTGCCGGTTCTTTCATCGGCCAAAAGATAGTGGTCAACGAGTTTGTGGCTTACATGAACTTCGCACCCTACATCCATGATGCTGCCATGAGCTGTACTGCCGTTGCCGCTGAGGTCACTAAAGAGTTGCCTATGTGTGTGGCCGAAACTCAGGCGCCAATGACAGTCCGTACTCAGGCGATTATCTCTTTCGCTCTGTGTGGCTTCGCTAACTTGTCTTCCATCGCAATTCTGCTGGGCGGCTTGGGTGCCATGGCACCAAATCGTCGTCACGATCTGGCTAAACTGGGTCTGCGCGCTGTGGTTGCCGGTTCTCTGGCTAACCTGATGAGTGCGACTCTGGCCGGTTTGTTCCTGGCACTGTAAGACGGTAGTGAACAGAGGCCTGAATTCGCAGGCCTCTTGTTAACCCAATCGATTTCCAAATTAGCTTTGCTTGGCTCCTGTGCCCACTTAGGTAGGCAACATGAGCAGAACAAGAGTGCAGATATTTCTGACTAGTGAGTGAAATGGGTACTTTTGTTCAAATATAAAATTTAGTGTTCGTATTTTATTTTGTCTTTCTTGTAGTTTTGGATGGAGAAGGTAGAATGCGGGCGCCAATTAAAAGAATGCTGCTCCAAGAGGGTAGCGAGAACCAAAGATGAATGGGGTTGATGATGAAAAACGTTAAAACTTTAGCTTTAGCCGCTACAGCGGTCGCTGCCATGTCAGGCAATGCCGACGCCGCTGATCGTTCTGACCTGCACGCCAGTGACTACAAATGGATGCAGTTCAACCTGATGTACTCTATCGGTGAGAAGCCTGAAAACCCAGCTTCAGGTGATCAGCACAACTACCTGGAAATGGAATTCGGTGGTCGTTCAGGTATTTTCGATCTGTACGGTTACGTTGATGTGTTTAACCTGGGTAACCAGTACACCAATAACGGTGACAAAAACCCAGGTTCAGGTAAAAGTAAGCTGTTCATGAAGTTTGCACCACGTATCTCCATGGATGCAGTATTCAATAAAGACCTGTCTTTCGGCCCAGTTCAAGAAGTTTACTTCTCTACTCTGTTCAACTGGGACGGTCTGGTTAACGATGGTGACGGCACTGGTGTTAACAGCTCTTTCTGGGGTGTGGGTGCTGATGTGATGGTGCCATGGCTGGGTAAAACCGGCATGAACCTGTATGCATACTATGACCTGAATAACAAAGAATGGAACGGTTATCAGTTCTCCATGAACTGGTTCAAGCCTTTCTACTTCTTCGACAACAAGAGCTTCCTGTCGTTCCAGGGTTACATCGACTACCAGTTCGGTGCTGACGAAGACAAGACTGCTTTCGTACCAACCACAACAAACGGTGGTAACGTGTTCTTCGGCCTGTACTGGCACTCAGATCGTTACGCTCTGGGCTATGGCCTGAAAGGCTTTAAAGACGTATACCTGCTTGAAGACGGTGCCGGTGCCCTGGCTCTGGAATCTACAGGTTGGTCTCACTACCTGAGCGCTACCTACAAGTTCTAATGGTAGATGGGGGTTATCCTCTAGGGTGACCCCCGTTTTTATTTTGCTCTGACTTAATCTTTACCTAAGCCTGAGCTATAGTGAGTTGGGTTCAATGAACCCGCAATATTAGCCGGAAGCTGGTTCAGCTTGTTTATGTAAAGGTTGACAGATTTCTCGCGTTAAAAGGGATTTTTCGCGGCAAGGCAAGGAACTCGAGTTCCCCCTTCCCGGTCTTCAAGGATTCAAGTCGTGATACTCGTTATCAAGGTTGAATACCCTACAAAGATGATTTGCAGTCAAATGCAGGCGTCGCCCGAAGGCCCGGCCATAACAATAACCACAAAAAGCCCCTCTGGCGCTGCCAAGACAGATTTTTAATCCTTTGATTTTATGTCTCGGAGAGCAATTATGAGCGATTTAAAACAAGCAGCACAGCGCGCCATCCAACTGATGGATCTGACCACCCTGAATGATGATGATACCGATCAGAAGGTGATCGAATTGTGTCATAAGGCCAACACTCCGGCCGGTCATACTGCTGCTATCTGTATCTATCCACGCTTTATTCCTATCGCGCGCAAGACTTTGGATGCCATGGGCGCCGATGATATCCGTATTGCCACAGTCACCAACTTCCCTCACGGCAATGATGACATCGCTATCGCCGTGCTGGAAACCCGTGCAGCAGTGGCTTACGGTGCCGACGAAGTGGATGTGGTATTCCCTTATCGTGCATTGATGGAAGGCAACGAAACTGTTGGTTTTGAGCTGGTCAAAGCCTGTAAAGAAGCCTGTGGTGACAATGTGCTTTTGAAAGTGATCATCGAATCCGGTGAACTGAAAGACCCGGCGCTTATTCGCAAGGCTTCCGAGTTGTCTATCGATGCTGGCGCTGACTTTATCAAGACCTCGACCGGTAAGGTACCTGTCAATGCCACTCTTGAAGCGGCTGAAATCATGCTGACCGTTATCAGTGAAAAGAACCCCGCAGTAGGCTTCAAGCCTGCCGGTGGTGTACGTGATGCCGCCCAAGCCGCTGAATTCCTCGGTACAGCCGAGCGTATTCTGGGCAATGACTGGGTTTCACCCCGTACTTTCCGTTTCGGTGCATCCAGCCTGCTGGCCAGTCTGCTGCACACGCTGGAATTGGCTGACGCTCCAGCACCGACTCAAGGTTACTAATCCCCGCTGATTGTGATCCAAGTCTATTTGGTGACGTCAAAACTTGGCTAGTATCTGTAATAAAGTTACTACATATTTGACGTCCAACCCCAATACTGTAACGGCTTTTATAGACAAGGTTGCAGTAGAAAGGAGGCAGTATTATGTTTCTGGCACAAGAGATAATTCGTAAAAAACGCGAAAAAATGGCGCTTTCCAAGGAGGAGATCCAGTTCTTTGTCAAAGGCATTACCGATAACAGCGTGTCTGAAGGTCAGATAGCTGCATTCGGGATGGCGGTGTATTTTAACGACATGAGCATGGATGAGCGCATCGCACTGACTACGGCTATGCGTGATTCCGGCACTGTGCTCAATTGGGATAGCCTGCAGCTCGACGGCCCTGTCATAGACAAACACAGCACAGGCGGCGTGGGCGATGTTATCAGCCTGATGCTTGGCCCCATGGCGGCAGCCTGCGGCGGTTATGTTCCCATGATTTCAGGTCGTGGTCTGGGCCACACAGGTGGCACTCTGGATAAGTTTGACGCCATCCCCGGCTATCAGACTGAGCCCGACAGCGAACTATTCCGTAAGGTGGTTAAAGAGGTCGGTGTGGCCATTATCGGTCAAACCGGCGATCTGGTCCCTGCCGACAAGCGTTTCTATTCCATTCGTGACAACACGGCCACTGTCGAATCCATCCCGCTTATCACCGCCTCTATTCTGTCAAAGAAACTGGCTTGTAGCCTGGATGCGCTGGCGATGGACGTCAAAGTGGGCAGCGGTGCCTTTATGCCTACTTATCAGGCATCCGAGGAACTGGCTCGTTCTATTGTTGCGGTTGCCAATGGTGCAGGTACCAAGACCACGGCTCTGCTGACAGATATGAACCAGGTGTTGGCCTCCTGCGCCGGGAACGCGGTCGAAGTGCTCGAGGCGGTGAACTTCCTTACCGGCAAATATCGTAATCCGCGCCTCTACGAAGTCACTATGGGACTTTGTAGTGAGATGTTGCTGCTCGGTGGTCTTGCCGCCAATGAGGCCGAGGCCCGCAGTAAGCTCAACGCCGTGCTGGATAATGGCAAGGCCGCCGAGATCTTCGCCCGTATGGTTTCCGGACTGGGCGGCCCGGTCGATTTTGTCGAACATCCTGAAAAATACTTGCCCCAAGCCAAGATTATTCGTCCTGTATATGCCGAGCGTTCCGGCTTTGCTTACAGCATGGATACCCGTGAACTCGGCTTGGCTGTGGTCACTCTGGGTGGTGGTCGTCGTAAGCCAGGTGATGCCCTGGATTACAGCGTCGGCCTGACACAGGTTTGTGCCCTGGGACATGAAATCAATGCCGACAAACCGCTGGCAATGGTGCATGCCCAGTCAGAAAGCGCCTTCGAAGAAGCCGCTGCCGCGGTGCGCAGAGCCATAGTCATTGGCGACAGCGCCCCTGAGAAAACACCGGAGATCTATCGCGCCATCCGCGCTGCCGATCTCCAGGAGAAGTAGTATGAAACGTACCATTATTTTAATGCTGGATTCCTTCGGCGTCGGCGCAGCAGGTGATGCGGCCAAGTTTGGTGACCTGGGTTCAGATACCTTTGGTCATATCGCCAAAGAGTGTGCCGAAGGGCGTGCCAATGATGGCCGTGAAGGGCCGCTGAAGTTACCCAATCTGAGCCGTCTGGGGTTGGCACATGCCGCCATGGAAAGCACAGGTCAGTTTGCCCCCGGGTTTGACGCCGATGTCGAGTTGATAGGCGCTTATGGTCATGCCGAAGAGCTGAGCTCAGGCAAGGATACCCCCAGTGGTCACTGGGAAATGGCCGGTGTTCCCGTGCTGTTTGATTGGGGCTATTTCAGCGACAAACAAAACTCTTTCCCCAAAGAATTGACCGATAAGATCCTGGCGCGCGCCGGCCTCAGCGGTTTCCTCGGCAATTGTCACGCATCCGGTACTGCGATTCTGGAAGAATTGGGTGAAGAACATATGCGTTCCGGCCTGCCTATCTTCTATACCTCGGCCGACTCTGTGTTCCAGATTGCCTGCCATGAAGAAAGCTTCGGCCTGGAGAACCTCTACCGTTTGTGTGAAATCGCCCGTGAAGAGCTTGAGCCATATAATATCGGCCGAGTCATAGCGCGACCTTTTGTTGGCAGCGGCGCCGCCGACTTTGCCCGCACCGGCAATCGCCGTGACTACGCGGTAGAGCCGCCGGCGAAAACTGTGCTGGATAAGCTGAAAGCCGCCGGCGGCCAAGTGGTCAGTGTCGGTAAAATTTCCGATATTTATGCCCACTGCGGTATCACCAGCAAGGTTAAGGCCTCGGGCCTGGAAGCCTTGTTCGATGCTACACTGGAGCAGGTCAAGGCTGCCGGTGACAGCACCATAGTCTTCACCAACTTCGTGGATTTCGACTCCCACTATGGCCACCGCCGTGATGTGGCTGGTTACGCCCGGGGACTGGAATACTTCGATGCAAGATTGCCTGAAATCCTGGCACTGCTGAATAAGGATGACTTGCTTATCCTGACCGCAGACCATGGTTGCGACCCTACTTGGGAAGGCACAGATCATACCCGCGAACATGTGCCGGTTCTGGCCTATGGCGCAGGTTTGAGTGCCGGCTCATTGGGGCGTCGCAAGAGCTTTGCCGATATCGGCCAATCCATTGCCAGCTACTTCAAGCTGGAACCAATGGAATACGGCGAATCATTTATTCGCTGACAAGATATGGCTCCCTCGCCGGAGCCGTCTTTAATAAACAGACTTGAGTCTTTATAAAACTAACGGGGTTATTTCGATGGCAACACCACATATCAATGCAGTTGACGGCGCATTCGCTGAAACCGTACTTTTCCCTGGCGATCCACTGCGGGCCAAGTACATTGCCGAAACCTTCCTGGAAAACGTAGAGCAGGTTACCGACGTACGTAATATGCTCGGTTTCACAGGTACCTACAAAGGCAAGCGTATCTCTGTGATGGGTTCAGGCATGGGTATCCCTTCCTGCTCCATTTATGCCACAGAGCTTATCAAGGACTATGGTGTCAAGAACCTGATCCGTGTAGGCACCTGTGGTGCAATCAGTACTGACGTTAAAGTGCGCGATGTGATCATCGGCATGGGCGCCTGCACCGATTCTCAGGTGAACCGTCTGCGTTTCAAAGGTCAGGACTTTTCTGCCATCGCCAACTATGAGCTGATGAGTGCTGTAGTCGACTCAGCCAAGACTCACGGTACCAAAATTCGTGTAGGTAATGTGTTCTCTGCCGATCTCTTCTACACTCCGGATCCTGAAATGTTCGACGTGATGGAAAAGATGGGAGTACTGGGTGTGGAAATGGAAGCTGCCGGTCTCTACGGTGTTGCCCATGAATTCGGTGCCCGCGCTCTTTGCGTGGTAACTGTTTCCGACCATATCCGTACCGGTGAGAAGACCAGCTCTGATGAGCGTCAAACCACTTTCAACG
Organism: Shewanella sp. 38A_GOM-205m; assembly: GCF_000518445.1. Lineage (NCBI taxonomy): Bacteria > Pseudomonadati > Pseudomonadota > Gammaproteobacteria > Alteromonadales > Shewanellaceae > Shewanella > Shewanella sp. 38A_GOM-205m. The sequence goes on from NZ_JADP01000039.1 coordinate 8,833, forward strand.
ATATGATCGTCATGACGCTGGATGCTGCGATTACCCTGTAATCCGGTAACCAACTGACATCATAAGGGCTCCCTCGGGAGCCCTTATTGTTTCTAAGCCTTTTCACTTATTCCTGGAGCGCGGCTCTGCAGCTGAAGCTGGCTCTCGGACTATTCGTTCTTTTTGTTTGCTTCTGCAGTTTGAGGCTCCCGTTTGGGGACAACTCCCGGCCAGGGACGTTTACCGCGGGGATCGTCCGCATCGACAGGATCCTGGATCAGGCTATCGTTGGCTTGCTTGGCTTCGCTTTGGTCTCTTTGGTTACTTGGGTCAATTGGGGGCGCTGAAGTTTCAGCGCCTGTTTCAGTTTGGACCTTTTCCCCTGTTTTATTGTCAATCCCAGATTCAGTGTTTACCTCCGAGTGCTCTGGCCTGGCAGCCTTTGTGGCCGAGGCTTTGGCGGGCTGTTCAACCTGTTTGGGAGACATATTGGTGTTGGATTCAGCTTCAAGCTCTGTCTGGGATTCGCCGGTATCCGTGGCTGAATCTTGGCTTTCGGCGGCAGTAGGTTCAGTCTCCGCGGCTTCCTTGGCGGTTGCTTTTTCCTGCTGTTTAAGCTTTTTACGCCTGCGCTTGACTCGGGTGCGGCGGCGGTCAAAGTCGGCGCGTTTAAACGACAAGGCCCGCGACAGCAACAGGCCGATAAAGCCCGCGACTATCAGCATCAGTTGCTGCTGCTCCATATTTAGCTCGTGGGCTTCTTTGATCGCATTGAAAAACAGCTTGGGATCCAGCCTGACTTCGACGAAGCCCAGGTTTTTACCTTGCTGGATCACCGGCTCGACATAAGGGGGATAGGGCGCCAGCAGATCATCCAGCTCCGGGGAGTCCGGCTCCAGTAACTCTGGGCTGACATCCTGGGCAAAGGATAGCCGCTGGCCATTCTCGCTGTAGATAGTCGCCGCCATCACCTTGGGATCTTCCACCAGGGCGCTGGCCAGCCACTGCAACTGCTCATCATTTTGCAGTTGCAACGCCGGTGCGGCACCATAGGCTGTTTGTTGCACCAATAATCTGGCCATCTTTTGGGTTTGGGTCTTCAGAAGCCGCTGCCCTTGTAGTAGGCTTGTCTGCCACAGCTGGACCAGGCCGACCAGCAGAGTGACGGCTATGGCGATCTGCAGCAGTCTGCTGATCTTCTGGCTTTTTTTAAGGCCCTTGAACAACAATACTTTGTCCCTTAATCAAATTCGGTGTTTCCCTAATCATAATGGATTATGGGTATGCCCGATAGCCGGAGAGCAGTGACCATGGAGTCAGTCTTACCTTTTCCCCTGTTGGCCAGTCAACGTCAGGATGGTGTCTATGTCTTGAGTCTGCAGCAGCATACTTGGCCGGCATTCAAGGAAGGGCAACATGCTCAGGGTGAGCGATTACGGCTGATCTTCAGTGAAAAGGCCGCGGCTGCTGTTGCCGACTTGCTTCCCGAGTTGGCACCGAGGGCGGTGGCGATTTTGCAGCGCGAGCAATCCTTGTATGGGCTCGAGTTGCTGCTCGAGGCGGGTATCTGTCAATCCATGCAGAATCGTCTTGAGTCAATTTGCGAGCTGGACTACCTGCCCATTGCGGCGACAACGAGTTTGCCGGAGCTTTCGACTCCAGGCCTGTTGGTGATGGATATGGACTCGACCGCCATTACCATTGAGTGTATCGATGAATTGGCGGCCGCTGCCGGCGTGGGCGCCGAGGTGGCACAAGTGACCGAGCGGGCGATGCAGGGGGAGCTGGACTTCGAACAGAGCCTGCGCCAGAGGGTGGCCAAGCTCAAGGGCGCGAATCAAAGTACTATTGATGACCTCTGTGCCCGCTTGCCCTTGAGCCCCGGGCTTGAGAGCATGATAGCCGAGCTCAAGTCCCATGGCTGGCGCACTGTGGTGGCCTCAGGTGGTTTTACCCCCTTTGTTGGCCATCTGCAGCAGTTGCTTGGGTTGGATGCCGCTTTTGCCAATGAACTGGTAATAAGCGATGGCAAGTTGCTCGGCGAGGTTAGCGGCCAGGTAGTGGATGCCGCCTTCAAGGCTGATGTGGTGAAAAAATGCGCCGAGCAGTGGCAGATAGCTGCCGGGCAAAGGCTGGCCATAGGCGATGGCGCCAACGATATCCCCATGGTGCAGGCGGCCGATTTTGGTATTGCCTATCATGCCAAACCTAAGCTGGCTGCGGCGGCTGCGGCCAGGATCAATAAGCTGGGCCTGCAGGTATTACCTTTCTTGCTGCAAGGGCGCTGAAGCGTTGACAGTTAGAATTAGAGTGATTGCTCTTGTTTTTGTGACCGGGATTCATTAGCTTTTGCTATAGAACCCGGTGACGACACACTCCATGGAAACTGTACAGCAATCAATCTTTCTGCCTTATCGAGATGGCGAGCTGCATCTTCGCAAAATTTCTCCCGCAGCCGGTTTTCGGCATCAGATCCCGATTTTGATGTTGCATGGCGCCATGTCCAACGGCCGGGTGTTTTACAGCAGCAGAGGTCGAGGTCTGGCACCGTTTCTGGCCCAGGCTGGCTTTACCGTCTATGTAATGGACAGTGCAGGTCGCGGCCTCAGCACGCCTAAGTTGGCGCGAGGGTTTGAGCTTGGACAAGGCGAGGTCATCCGTGAACAACTGCCCCTGGTGCAGCAGTATCTGCTCGAGGCCGAGTCTTTGGACAAGCTGCATTGGTGTGCCCATTCCTGGGGCGGGGTGCTGATGGCCAGCGCCTTGGCCCGATTTCCTGAACTGCAAGCCTCGGTGGCATCACTGCTTACCTTTGGCAGCAAGCGCACCATCAGAGTCAGGTCATTGAAAAAGTGGCTGATGGTGGATCTCGTTTGGAACCGCCTGGCTCCCGGCATTGCCGCCGGTCACGGCTATCTCGCGGCCGACAAGTGGCGCATGGGCATGGATAACGAGAGCCGGGCTTCGCTACAGCAGAGCATAGATTGGGTACGCGGTGATTGGATAGATCATGACGATGGTTTCGACTATGGCCGGGCTGCCGCCAAAGCCCCTTGGCCCAAGAGTTGGTTTATCGCTGGACAGAATGACACTGTGCTCGGCAACCCGGAAGATGTGCTGGATATGATGGCCGAATGCGGCTTGCAGAATAGCCGCTTTACCTTACTGTCACGGGAAAACGGCAATCGCCACGACTATGGTCATGCGGATATGCTGACCCATGTGGATGCACCAAACGATCATTTCAACAAGGTGCTCGCCTGGTATCAGGGTTTTGAGCTTTCCAGCGTCAGTGACTGAGCTTCTGGATTTAATTCCGGGTAGCGCAGCAAGACCTCGCTGGTGATTTCCAAAAACTCGCCAACGCCCACTACCTGCCACAGCATCTCTTCGAGCTTCTTGGCCTTGTGCTTGGCATGGACACCTATATATTCCAGCTCGCGGCGGATATAGCCCAGATCCGGTTTACCGGCGGCGCCGCGATAGACTTTCAAGGCCATAAAGCTGCCGAGCGACTGTGCCTGACGGATAAAATCCACTTGGGCCTGACGCTCCGCCAGTTCATGGCGGGCAGTGCAGCGCAGCCGCAACTGGCCGCTGGATTGGCGCACCAACTGCACAAAGACTTCGAAGCTGTCCATGGTCATCTGCGGCTTCATCGCCCGTATCGGGCCGATAAAGTCGCGCTTCAGCCGGCCGTCTTGCAGTAAAGGTTCGAGATTGAACTGCAACTGCTCAGCGCTGCTGTTGGCGAACAAGTCGCTGACGGCATCCGGCTCTACGCCGACCCCCAGCGCCGACAAACGGAAAGACTTGACGGTTTTTTCCACAAGGAAAGGCACTGAATGCAGTTTGCGCATCAAGAGGTTTTTCATCGCTTCGGCCAGTTCTTTGACCTCAGAGTTATCCTCTGTCAGTTGCTGCAATTTCTCGCGGTTCTGCTCTATCAGGCGATGCAAAAACTCCACGCCCGGATGAGGCGTGTGGCCCATCACCGCCGCCAGATGCAGGGTGACACCGTTTTTACGGCTGCGCACCAATCGATAGGGCAGCGCCTGAAGTTTTGCCTTGGGCGCCAGCTCCTGCAGCTTGGGAAAGCTCAGCAGCAGCGGCTCCTTGGGGTTGAGAGTCGCGTTCTCATCCAGGTTCAGCTGCAGGCCACGACTGGAAATATCATGGGTGACCCCTGTGTATTGCTGTTTTCCCTGACTGATGTTGACCAGGGTCTTGAAGGAGAACCTGGCTTCCTGGCGCCGTTCGCTGAAATACATGGACACCAATCGGATACTGTTGGTGGTGATTTTGGCTTGGCCGAAACGCTTGAGCTCATTGGCGTCCATCTTGAATGGCCAGCGACGATACTCTTCGGCGGCCTGTTCGTCGGTCACATCCATCAACTGTAATATGTGGCTGTATTTGCTCAGCTGCTGCTCAGTCAGTGCCGAGTAGTTGCTGTCATCGCCCGGGAGCATGGAGGCCTTGTAGGAACCCCGATGGTCTATGGCATCCAGGCCCACCTGGATAACCTTCCAACTGCCCTTGGTGGCACCAAAGCCCAGAAACAGAGGTTGCAGGCGGCTTTTTTTCAGCTCGCTGAGGCTGGCTGAGTAGAAGTAGAGTTGACCACGGGCATTATAGGTAAAGCTGAACAGTAATCTGTGGTCAGCGTTGTCCGGCTCGGCGAGCATGGCCGCCAGTCTCTGCTTGCTCAGCAGTCCCGGCAATTGGTTGATATCGGCTTCATCGAGGAAATCGTGCAGCAGTGCCTGATTGTCCCGACTAAGCAGCAGAGCACCAATAGCAGGCTTGCCTTGGCTGTCCTGTTCGATAAACAGCGGCAGATGCGGCAGATGAGCCAAGTAATGGCGCTCGAACCCCATCCCAGTGGCGGTTACCAGCACATCGTTGACATCCACCTTATAGCGGAACTTATAACCGCGAATGAGGCTGGCGAGCATTTCGGCCAACTGTTCGCTGCCGCCGATGCGCTTGAGCCGCATCCAGCAGGTGTCCTGCTCTGTCTGGGCATCGACTATCTGGTAGTCGACCCCGAGTTGCAGATCCCGGTAATAGTATTCATCGCTGAGATCCAGCAGCTTGACCCGCAGCGGCCGGTTGAGATCGAAATTGTGTCTGGCGGGTAGGCGAACTCTGGCACCACCGACGGAGAGATCTGCGGTATTGCCGCGCACCTCCTCTCTGCCGGGTTGAGAGACAGCTATCTTGATGCTGTAGTTCATCCGCTCTTCACTGCGGTTGAAGTAGCGCCCTAACACAATCCCGGGTACCAGATAGGGATTCCCCTGTCCTTCCTGATTGCGGGGCGTTTGCTGCAGCTTTTGGCGACGCTGGCGATGAGCCTCCATCACCTGCTCGTACACTCCCATGGTGTACTGGTTGCGGTACAGTGCCAGTGTGGCATCAAAGGCCTCTTTGGCCGGGTCATCGAGGAAGTGGCGTTGGTCGGCGAAGCGATACTCCTGGCAGGGCAGTTCCGATTTGTCTCTGAGGTCAATAATCCTCAGGCAGGGGGAAGCCAGGCGCTGGATTTCCATCTTTAACAGAAAGCGGGTCGAGTTGGACTCTTCGGCGGTGAGCTGCAAGAAGATCTCACTGAAGTCCGGCTCCATCATCAGGGGCTTGAGTTGTTCAATCAGGGCGCTGTGGTGATCTGGGCTCATGGACTCGCTCTTTAAAGGGTGCTTATTCTTGTGCTGACTGTTAGTCTTATGTCGGCCCGGCTTTGGGAAGCTTGAACCCAATTCGGGATTATCATGCTGAAAGTATCACTTTGAAAGTGCAATTATTTTAATTAACTATTACAGATTTTACACAAGTTTGAACCCAGATGGCGAAGAATAAAACAGCATACGTGTGCAACGAATGTGGCCAGGACTTTCCCCGCTGGCAGGGGCAGTGCAGTGCCTGTCATGAATGGAATACCATTACCGAAGTCCGGCTGGGGGCGGCCACGCCATCCCGGGGCGGTCAGTTCAGCGGTTATGCCGGCGCCGGTGCCAGTGAGATCCAGACGCTGGATCAGATAGATCTCAACGAAGTGCCAAGGATCTCCAGCAGCTTTATCGAATTTGACCGAGTGCTCGGTGGCGGCATAGTCGCCGGCAGTGCCATCCTGATTGGCGGGCATCCGGGCGCAGGCAAGAGTACCTTGCTGCTGCAGACTTTGTGTCAGTTGGCCGAGACCATGCCGGCTCTCTATGTGACCGGCGAGGAATCTTTGCAGCAAGTGGCGATGCGAGCTCATCGTTTGGGCCTGCCCACAGGGCGCTTGAAGATGTTGTCCGAAACCAGTGTCGAGACCATCTGCACTGTGGCACTGCGGGAGAAGCCCAAGGTCATAGTGATAGATTCGATTCAGGTGATGCATATCAGCGATGTGCAGTCCTCCCCCGGCAGTGTGGCCCAGGTTCGTGAGTCGGCCGCCTTTCTGACCCGGTTTGCCAAGCAAAACGGTATCGCCATCATCATGGTCGGCCATGTTACCAAAGACGGCTCTCTGGCCGGCCCCAAGGTGTTGGAGCACTGCATAGATTGCTCTGTGATGTTTGAAGGGGACAGCGATAGCCGCTACCGTACCCTGCGCTCGCACAAGAACCGCTTCGGCGCCATCAATGAACTGGGGGTATTCGCCATGACGGAGCGGGGGCTCAAGGAAGTGGCCAATCCGTCGGCGATATTCCTGTCACGCGCCGATGAAGCCGCCTCCGGCTCCTTAGTGATGGTGGTTTGGGAGGGCACTCGGCCGCTGTTGGTGGAACTGCAGGTGTTGGTAGACAGCTCGGCACTGTCGCATCCGCGGCGGGTCGCCGTGGGAATGGATGCCAACCGTTTGGCTATGTTGCTGGCGGTAATGCATCGTCATGGCGGCTTACAGATGTCGGATCAGGACGTGTTTGTCAACGTGGTCGGTGGTGTCAAGGTGACAGAAACCAGCGCAGATTTGACTCTGCTGCTGGCCATGGTTTCCAGTTTCCGCGGTGATATTCTGCCCAGGGATCTGGTGGTGTTCGGCGAAGTGGGCCTTTCCGGCGAGATACGTCCCGTGCCCAATGGCCAGGAGCGTTTGGTGGAAGCTGCCAAGCACGGTTTTACTCGGGCAATAGTGCCCAAAGCCAATATGCCGAAAAAACCGCCTCAGGGGATGCAGGTGATAGGGGTGAGCAAACTCAGTGAGGCGCTCGGGGCTCTATGATTGCTATATGAGCGCTATGTGATTGCTATGTGAGTCATAGCCCGGCAAACAGGGCTATTGCCGCCCTGTATACTGCGAAGCAGGAGCCGCCTCAGCGGCTCTGTTCATGTTCGGCGATAAACTGCTCCAACTCCCGGTGCAGCAGTGAGGCATCGCCAAGATTCAACTCCAACAGCCTTCTTAAGTGACTGATGCTCTCGACATCGATGAGAGCACACTTGAGACCCAGAAGGCCGTTGCGGCGATGCACAACTTCGGCCTCCATACAGAGTTGCACCTCGGACTGGGGCAGGCGAAAACTCAGCTCCAGCACGCCTTCGGGAGCGAAATCGGCAGGTTCTTCTACCATGGCGCCGTTGAGACAGAGATCCAGCAAATGGGTGCCCCATATCTTGTCACCGCAGCTCAACTGGGCATCTATGGTAAACAGGATCCGTGAAAACTTGCGCTTTTCGTCCATATTCAGTCCTTTAATTCTTGGTCTGTCCTTATTGTAGCCACATAAGAAGCGCTTGGCACCGAACTCAGGTCAAATATCTATCCGCTACAGACAAAATATGAAAAATTGTGAATAATGGCGTCTACCCCAGCCGGTTGGAATACAAGCATGGCATACCGCATATTGATAGTGGACGATGAGGCTATCATTCGGACTCGTTTGAAAGGCTATTTTGAAAAAGATGGTTACCAGGTGATGGAAGCCGCCGACGGTGAGCAGATGTGGCAGCAACTGCAGCAACAGCATGTGGATTTGGTGATACTGGACATCAATATGCCGGGGGACGATGGCCTGATGCTGACCCGTGAGCTGCGCAGCCGCTCAGATGTGGGCATTATTCTGGTAACCGGCCGGGATGAGGCGATAGATAAGATAGTGGGTCTGGAAATGGGTGCCGATGATTATGTCACCAAGCCGTTTGAGTTGCGCGAGCTCAGAGTCAGGGTCAAAAACCTGCTCTGGCGCATCTCTCTGGTGAAAAAGGCCCAGCAGCAAACGGCCGAGCAATTGTCGCGCTCGGACGACAATCTCTATTTCGAGGGCTATCATCTGCAGCTCAACAGCCGTCGTTTGAGTCTGGATGGGCAGGCTATCAAGTTGACCAAGGCCGAGTTTGAACTGCTGGTGGCCTTTGCCCTGCATCCGCAGCAGGTACTCTCGAGAGAGCGCTTGATGCAGCAAACCAGCCACAGGGATCAGGATGTCAACGACCGCACCATAGATGTGATTATTCGGCGCCTGCGCAGCAAACTGAGCCCAGAGCTGTTTGTCACTGTGCACGGTGAGGGCTATCTGTTTGCCGCCGATGTCAGCGACTGAGTTCTGAGCCCTTGGCTTCCACTCTGTATATGGGGTAGAAGTCTGCCGGTGCCAAACTGTCATCCAGTTGCATGCTTTTGAGGTTATCCGGGCGCAACTGCAAAATTGCCGGACCTATGTCACCAAACGCCTTTTCCCCCTGCAACAGCCTGACGGCGAGATCGACCGCCAGCCGCCCCTGCAGTACCACTCTGTCATCATTGGCATAAGCAACCTTGTTGCGCTTGAGGGCGCGCAGTACATCCGGTGATAGATAGCTGCTCACCAGCGCCATTTTGTTGGTCAGGTTTCTCTGCCTGAGAGTGCCCATGGCGGCTTCAATGGCGACGGCACTGCCGAGCAAGGCTTGCGGCAGCGGCTGCTCATTTTGATTGAGCAACAGATTGAGCTGATCCCGGTAGAGATTACGGTTGTTGTCGGCATGCATCACGGCCACTATCTCCACCTGGCTGTCTTGCAGTGCTTGTCTGACACCTTTTTCCACCAGATCGGTTCCGCCACGGCCTTCAGGGCCCGCCAGCATCGCCAGGCGTTTGTGCGGGGTAGATGCGAGAAATTCACCGGTCAGATAACCCATTTGATACCAGTTGACTCCAATATGGGTTTGTACCCGGTTGTCTGCCAACTGGTTCACCAGCGCCAACACCGGCTTGGTCAGCTCCAGCGCCTGGCCCTCGAGCAGGTGCGGGCTGACGGCGCCAAGCAAAATCGCATCGGCATCGCCATCAAGGCAGGATTTGAGTTGTGCCAACTGGGTCTGGTTGTTGCCATAGCCACCGGCTTCATGGAGTTCCAGCCCCAGGCCCAAGGCTTGGCTCTGTTTGGCCAAGCCATAATCAATCCCTATCCAATAGGCGTCTTTAAGATGTGGCACCAAAGCGCACAGCTTCCAGGACTTGTTGGCCTTGGTGAGCGGAGTGTGGGTCAGAGGGCTGGCCTGCTGGATTGCTTCGTTGTAAGGACTGCGCCGTTCAAGCTCCCAGGTTTCATTGGCCAGCGCGGCAGGGGTAAACATCAGCAGAGCCAATAACCACAGCTGCAGAGGTCTTTTAAGTGCAGGCAACAAAGACTCGAACTTGGCGGCAAATTGGCTCATGAGGAAGGTCCTGATATATGATGCCAGTATTCTACCATAGCATTCCTGCTGAATGTTTGAGTGGGTCAATGCCTATGCGGACCGGTATCAACAAGGATAACAAGTGAGACCTTTATCTTCATGGCTGAGCAGCCTGACCGGCCGTCTGATGCTGGCGTTCTGTTTGCTGGCGCTGCTGCTGTTATTACTGGTGACTCTGGGCAACTTGAGCCTTTACTGGGTCAAGGGCGCCGACAGCTTTCTTTACGAGAAGGCCTTACCCGCATCAGAAGCCGCGCGGCAGCTATCGCAATCGGCCACCTCGCTGGCAGAGAATGCCCAGCGCCTGGGCACAGTTGCCGATGAAAAGCAGCGTCAATATTTGGGGCGCCGCCTGTCTCTTGAGAGCAATCGCATGTTGGCGGCGATTGCGACCCTGGAGCAGTTGGCGGTGCCGGATTCGGCCAATCTGAAACAGGCCGCGGCCACTATTATCGCCGAGCTGACCTTACTCGGCGAACAGACGGGGGAGCGGCTTGAGCGTACCCAAGCGCTGAAACAGAAAGGGCTTTTACTGGTACAGGCCTCCAAGCAGGCCGATAATCTGCTGCGCTCAGAGCTGGCGGTGCTGGACTCAGTCATTATTGCCAAGCTGAGCCAGATCCCGGGGGCGGCGGCAGTGGATGACATTATAGAGCTGGATCTCAGCAGCGCCGAGCAGCTCAACCGCGCCCTGAAACTGACCCACAAGATAGCCTTGCTCGGGCAGATATTTGCAGCGGCCGATGCGCCGCAAGACTTGGTCGGCGCCATTAACCATTCACCGTTGACCGATGATGCCCTGTCCCCGGGATTGCTCAAGCGCATTCCCGTGGCCGATTTGGTTCGGGACCCCGGCCGGGCCGAGGCACTCGAGGCCGAATTTGCTCGTCTTGATCAGGTGACTGCCGGCCAACAATTGGCCGAAGCAATATGGCAGTTGCAGCAGCAACTGGAGCAAAGGCAACTGGTGATTTCAGACAACCTCAAGTCGATGGAACAAACCGTGGATGCCGCGCTCGAAGGCCAGCAGCAACAGCTGAATTTAGCCCGACGCGACTATCTGGGGCAGCTCAATTGGGCCAGCGCCGGGCTCTGGGGGACGGGCGCCTTGATGTTGCTGCTGATCCTGTTTGTCAGCTGGCAGGTTATCTATAAGGGTATCGCCCGGCGCTTGAGCGATGCCACTCAGGCGCTGAGTCGCCTGAGTCTTGGCGATACCAATGTCAGCATACGCTCCTACGGCGATGATGAACTTACCGCCATGGCCTCGGCGCTGGAAGCCTTCAAACAGAAAACGGCCCACAATCAAAAGTTGCAGCAGGATCTGCAGCGCACCGCAGCCGAGTTGACCGAGCATAAGCTGGCGCTGGAGCTGAAGGTGGCCGAGCGAACCCGCGAGCTCGCCCAGACCAACGCCCAGCTGGAAGAAGCCAGTCAGGCCAAGTCGCTGTTTTTGGCCACCATGAGCCACGAAATACGCACGCCCCTTAACGGGCTGCTCGGCACCCTGAGTCTGCTGGGGCAGGCGGAGTTACCCGCCAAGGCGCGGCAGATGTTGGCGCTGTCCCAGTACAGTGGCACTCAATTGCAAACCGTGCTCAATGACATTCTCGATTTCTCACGTCTGGAGCAGGGCAGGCTGCTCAATGAGCCAAGGGCCGTGGAGTTGCCGGCGCTACTCAATGAAGTGACCGCCATCATGTTGGCCGGTGCCAATCTTGCAGGGCTCGAGCTCAGGCTGTTAAAGCCGGAATTGCCCGAATGGGTCTGGCTCGATGGGCCCAAGCTCAGGCAGGTGCTGTTTAACCTTCTGGGCAATGCCATCAAGTTTACCACCAAGGGCAGTGTGACCCTGGAGGTCAGTATTGAAGATGCGCGCCTGTGCTTCAGCGTGACCGATACAGGTATCGGCATCCGCCCCGAGGCCATGGCGCATCTGTTTACTCCCTATGCCACAGAGGCAACCCATGCCAGTGCCAGGGGAACCGGGCTTGGGCTGAGTATCAGCCGTGACCTGGTGCAACTGATGAATGGCCGTGAGAGTGCGGATGATCTCGCCATAGCAGTCATCAGTACGCCGGGGCAGGGCAGCCGCTTCAGTTTCAGTGTGCCGCTTCAGCCCTGTGAGCAGGGGGAGCAACAATCGAGTAGCCTGCCACAGAGTGAAATCGCCAAGCGGGTGCTGCTGGTGGAAGATAACAGGGTTAATGCCTTGGTGGCTCAGGGCTTTTTGGCGCATCTTGGGCATGAGTCACTCTTGTGTGTCAGTTTGGCTGAGGCACGGAATGTGTTGCTTGATAACACGTCAGGCCCATTCGATGCCGTGATGCTGGATTTACAACTGAGTGATGGCTCCGGCAGTGAGCTGTTGCCTGAGCTCAGGCAACAGCTGGGAACCAAGGTGCCGATTGCCGCCTTTACTGCCCAGTTGCAGACTCAGGATATGGCCGATTACCAGGCCATGGGCTTTGATATAGTGCTGGGTAAGCCCTTGGGATTGCAGGCACTGGCCAACTGGCTCGGTGTTGTCTCCGGCTCGAATCAGAGTGATGAGCGCCATAAGGAAGAGGATACTCAAGCGCTGGGCCTTAAATCCCGGAATACGGACAACACCCAATGGCTGGCGCTGGAGCAACTTGAGCAGGACTTGCAGGTGCTCGGCAAGGCCTCTTTGCTGGAGATGCGGCAGCAGTTTGTGGACAGCTGTGATGCGCAGCTGCAAGCTTTACTGGCGGCAGATGGGCAACGGGATATCCAGGCTGCCAAGCTGCACGCACTCAAGGGCAGCAGCGGTAATATGGGGCTTGAAGCGCTGCACTTGCGCTGCGCCGCACTGGAGCAGGCCATCAAGGCTGGCAAACCTTTGCGCGACGAGGTACTCACCGAGCTGACAGGTTGCGTAGCGGCATCATTGCAGGCGCTCGATAACTGGCTTGAACAGCAATCAGACTAAGGCATCTGGAGCTTAACCACTGAAGACAGGAAGCGCAGCATTTACCGGCTGCTGAAGATATAGAAAGGGCGCCACTCGTTACTTGAGTTGGCGCCCTTTGACCCTTTGACCCTTTGATTAGGGGGGGCTGTGTTACGTTTGATTCAGGCAAGCGCTTGTTAGCTCTTGTCTAAATCGCCTCACTCAATGCGCTGCGGCGCTTTTCAGCCATTCGGCATCGCTTTGAACAAAGGCTAGGGTCAGACGCGCGAGCGCGGCATAAAAACCGCCACGATCGCATTCGGTCACCCGCTGACAAAATGGTTCCAACCAACTGAGCAGGCACTCTTGCAGAAATTCTTGCTGCGTTGATGCCGAGGCGTTCAGACACAGATGAGCTTGATAGGCCAGAATCACCGCCAGGTGGTCGGCGGGCTCGGGGAAGTCACCGCTCAGCTGCAGCTGACTTCGCTGCAAAAAGGCCAGCATCTGTTGATGCTGCTCACCGAACAGGGTGACATCTTCATCCGCTTGCAGATAGAGACCGGCATAGGGCGAAGCGCTCTGTTTACTGCCCACCAGAAACAGCCCACAGAAGTCTGCCGCCAGCTCCAGCAGCGCCTTGTCTCTGTCCTGCATCCAGGCAATGGTCAGCAGTTTTTGCTCCATCAGCTTGGCTTCTTGCTTGAGGGCGGGATCGCTGCCCAGCTGTTGCCAAAAGGCCTTGCTGTCCGGCGCCGTCAGTTGGCTGAGGCGCTCGGCGTTCAACTCGCGGGCGAACAGCCCCGAGAGGAAGTTGTACAGCATGGTTCTGCCTTGATTTAACTGTTCCATTGGCTTACCTCAGTTATCTGCGAACCTTAGGTTAGATTTTTATCTCAATCGGCCCATCGAAGGAGGATACCTTGGGCGCCTTACCGGTGAACTTTTCAAATTCCACCTGGCAAGTGTAGGCCGAGCAGGCCTGCGCCAGCTTGGAGGTACCTATATCCTGAGTCAGGGTATTGGGGTCACCATAGCTGCACAGAGCACCGATTTCGGCGCCGCCTTCGACGCTGCCATCCTTACCTACCGGGCCATACCAGGCGCCTTCATGGATCCGGATAACCCCTTTGGGGAAACGGCCCGAGACGACGGCTCCGGCCAGCAGTTGGCCGCGGCCGTTGAACACCCGCACCAGATCGCCGTCTTTGATACCGCGAGCCCTGGCATCTTCAGGGTTAATGTAAACCGGCTCACGCCCTTGCACCGTATAGGTTTCGCGATATTCCTTGGACTCACACATCTGTGAGTGCAGGCGCTTGTCCGGGTGGCAGGACTGCAGCCAAACCGGGTACTTATCGCTGCCTGGACCGCCATGGCTGCGCTCGGATTTTTCCATCCACACTGGGTGGCCAGGGCAGTCATCATAACCGAACTGGGCAATCTTACGGCTGAAGATTTCAATCAGGCCGGAAGGAGTACCCAAGGGGTTGATCTCAGGATCCTCGCGGAAGTCGGCATGTCTGACCCAGTTTTGCCCTTCACCGAAGTGCACATAACCCTGCTTCCAGAACTTGTTGAAGTCCGGCATGGCAAACTTGCCTTGGTTGGCGGCCTTACACTCGTTGTAGAGTTTTTCCAGCCATTCCATTTCTGTTAGCCCGCGGGTGTATTCCTTCTCCTTGCCGAGTATTTTGGCAAAGCGGGTGAATATCTCAAAGTCTGACAGACTTTCAAACAGTGGCTCAACCATCTTGTGCATCGCCAGAATACCGCGGCCGGCGTAGGCACCGTAGACATCGATATCGTTACGCTCCATGGTGGTACAGGCGGGCAGGACTATATCTGAGAAGCGGCAGGTGGCGGTCCAGTTCACATCTATGGAGACCACGCATTCCAGCTTGCGGAATGCCTGCTTCATACGGTTTCTGTCCTGATGGTGGTTCCAGGGGTTGTTGCCCGAGAACACCATCATGCGGATATCCGGATAGGTAACCTTGCTGCCGTTGGCATCAATAGTCTTGCCGGGTTCCAAAATGGCATCTATCCAGCGGGCGACCGGAATAGTGCTGCTGGCGCCCTTGAAGTCGTTGTTGTCGAACAGTGGCTTTTGGCCTTCGTCCAGGTTGCGCGGGAAGGCGCCCGGCGCGGCGGCACCTGTGGCGGGTACCCCAATACCTGAATAGTGGTGGCCATAGCTGATACCACCGCCAGGCAGGCCTATCTGGCCTATCATGGTGGCCAGTACCGCCGCCATCCAGTAAGGCTGCTCTCCGTGTTGCTGACGCTGAATACACCAGCCCATCATGATCTGGGTACGGCCCTTGGTCAGGGTGCGGGCCAGATCGCGGATGACTTCAGCCTTGACGCCACAGATGGCTTCGGCCCATTCCGGAGTCTTGGCGATGCCGTCTTTGTCACCCAGGAGGTAGGGCAGGAACTCTTCAAAGCCCAGGCTATAGCCTTCGATAAACTTGGCATCGTGCAGCTTGGCTGTGTACATCTCATGGGCGATACCCAACATCAAGGCCACGTCTGTTTGTGGGTTGACATACAGCTGCTCACAACCCAGATAGGCTTGGGTCTTGGTTTCGACCGGATCTATGCTGATCACCCGGATCTTACCGGCTTTGACCTTTTCCTTGAGCTGCGCCAGATAGGCGAAGGACTCGTGGGTTTCGGCGTTCCAGCCCACCTGCAGGTTTTTGTAAGGATCGTTGGACCAGAGCACTATGGTATCGCTGTGCTTGAGGATCAGCGGCCAGGAGGTGCCCTGAGCGTACACTTCGGTAGAGCCCAGCACATAAGGCATAATCGTTTGCCCGGCGCCAGTGGAGTAGTCGCCCACTTTCTTGACGAAGTTGCCGTGCATGGCGATGGCGCGCTGCATATGGCTGGTGCTTGAGTGCAGCTGTCCGGTGGCACGCCAACCGGTTTGTCCGGCGTGCAGGCCAGATGGCCCGTACTGGGTTTGAATGATATCCAGCGACTCTTTGAACAGAGTCAACGCCTTGTCCCAGGTGACACGAACGAAACGGAAGTCGCCGCGTTCATGGGTATTGCTCTTGTGTCCCTTGAGCAGGAAGTCGAGCCGCACCATGGGATAACGGATCCGCGATGGGTTATAGACCAGGCCACGGATGCCGCGGATCATGTCGGTGGGATACTTGTCGTATTCCAGTGGTTTGACGTCGGCGATAACCCCGTTGCGGCGCTTGATACGAAATGCGCCGAAGTGGGAGCCTGTGGTCAGCCAGGCGTCACCGTCATCCATCCCCTTGGCCAGCGCCGACAGGGGAGCGAGTACCGAACTGCTTCCGGCAACCACAACGGAAGTGGAGGCCAGGCCTTTTAAAAAGTCTCTTCTGTTCATAACGCCAACCTCTTAGTGCTCTTCTTTGCTGAAGGTGGAAGAATGTTGTTGCAGGTATTTCTGCACCAGTGCCTGGGTGTCCTGATCCATGTTGACGAAGGCCAACATCCCCTGGAACATGCCCGGCCAGGTGTTGGCATCGAAGTGATGCTCATCGGGCTGGGTGTGGCAGACACTGCAGCTAGAGGCATAAGTGCTGCGGGCATAGCCCCAGAGTGGTGCAAGTTCGGTCAGCAGATAATCGCTGTCGGTCCAGATCTCGGCTTCCACACGCTGCCACTTGAGGCCAGTCATTGGATCTTCTTTCTCTTCAAAGGTCTTGATCACCCCGTCGGTTTCGGCGGCAGCCTTGGTCAACTGAGCCGAGAGGATATTGATACCGAAGTCCATGTAGATCACCCGGCCGGCACCTATCTTCTTACGCCAGCCATCGATGGCGATTTTGACCCGCTTGCCCTTGAGCTCCAGCACCTTGATTTCGGTGGCCACGTTCAGAGTACCGGCTTCTTCCGCGCTCTTGTCATCCAGGTACAGAGGTTTGGTCAAGGCGCTGAAATATTTGCCGCCCTGTTGCAGTGAGGTCTCACCCGAACCCACTTCGGCAATCAGTTCAGGGGCTCTGGCTGTGCCCATATCAGGCAGCTTGTGAGCTATGCCCTTGTGGCAATCGATGCAGGACTGATCTTTCTCGGCCGCTTGTTTCATCTGTTTTTGCGCCAGTGCTGACATCTCGTCCCATTTCATTGACTTGTAGTCATGGCAGTTTTTACAGGCCTGGGAGTTGTCACGGGCAAAACGTTTCCACTCACGGCTGGCCATTTCCAGACGCTTGGCTTCAAATTTTTCCGGAGTGTTGACCGTTTGGAACAGCCAGCCCCAGACATCGTGAGATGCTTCCATCTTACGGGCTATCTTGCGGCTCCAGTCGTGGGGTACGTGGCAATCAGGGCAGGTTGCCCGCACGCCGGAGTGATTCGACCAATGCACAGTTTGCTGCAGCTCTTGATAGGGATTGCTCTCCATCGAGTGACAGCTGATACAGAAGGCCTCAGTGTTGGTGGCTTCCAGCGCCGTATTGAAGCCGCCCCAGAAAATAATGCCCATGATAAAGGCCGACAGGCTGATGGCGCCCAGGCTCAGGTACTTGGTTGGGCGGTTGAGAGTACGCCAGATTGCTATTAACCGTTTCATCTATTCAATCCTCTCTTGTATCAGTGACTGGCGACGCCGCCGAGGGCCAGCATGATCCAGATGATCAGGCCATAGAGGCTGATACCTGTGATGGTCAGGGCCGGAAACAGCATGAAAATAATCAGGCCGTGGGCCATAAGTTCCTGTTTTTTGCTTGATGTGGACTCAGACATAGTGATTGCTCCAACGCAGCAGGGTTTGCTTGATGGGGCCACTATAGGGAAAGGATGTGAATGGCGATTGCGCTGCCAATGAATGGGATTTGAGTAAATATGAAAAGTTATGAACAACTGCATATTCAGGATGAGCCACAGATCCCGAAATCTTTTTAGCCGGGCGCGCCAATTTGCAGTATTATCCGCGACCAACAAAGGCTGCGTTGGACATCGGTTGACGATATTCCTTGGTGCCCACCACCTGCAGGTCACGTTTTATTGTGGATCTCTCACCCGCCCAGCGGGGCTCTCACCTGCCGTAGCCGGCGTCATCTGACCCGAACAAAGAGATCAAAAAGGTAGAATAATTATGATGTCTTCAAAGACAAATACCGCTGTACCTACTACATCATCATGGCTGGAACGCTTCTTCAATATCAGCGCTCGTGGCAGCACTGTCCGCCAGGAAGTGATCGCCGGTTTGACCACGTTTCTCGCCATGGTTTACTCAGTTATCGTTGTCCCCTCCATGCTGGGAAAGGCCGGGTTTGATCCCGGCTCCGTGTTTATTGCCACCTGTTTGATTGCCGCCTTTGGCTCACTGCTGATGGGCCTGTGGGCCAATCTGCCGATGGCAATAGGCTGTGCTATCTCACTGACTGCGTTTACCGCCTTCAGTCTGGTGTTGGGGCAGGGCATGAGCCTGCCTGTCACCCTGGGAGCGATTTTCCTTATGGGTATCGTCTTTACCCTGGTGAGCGTTACCGGCATTCGCCAGTGGGTGCTTGCTAACCTGCCCAAGGGGATTGCTCATGGTACAGGGATAGGTATCGGCCTGTTTCTGCTGCTGATTGCCACTAACAGTGTGCAACTGATTGTGGCCAATGATGCCGGTTTACCGGTCAAGCTGGGCGATATCCACAGCCTGCCGGTGATCGCCACTGTCGTGGGGTTGGCTGCCACTATCGGACTCGAGCGGCGCCGGGTGCCGGGCGGCATTCTGTTGGTGATCATCGCTCTGTCAGTGTTTGGTTTGCTGTTTGACCCCAATGTGGAGTTCAAAGGCGTGTTTGCGGTACCCGACTTGGGCGCAGAAGGCTCTTTGATTGGCCAGTTGGATATCATGGGTGCCCTTAACCCTGTGGTGCTGCCGATAGTGCTGGCGCTGGTGATGACCGCCATCTTCGATGCCACAGGCACCATACGAGCCGTAGCCGGACAAGCCAATTTGCTGGATAAGGACGACAATATCATAGGTGGCGGCAAGGCGCTGACCTCGGATTCTGTCAGCTCTATCTTCGCCGGTCTGGTGGGCGGCGCACCTGCCGCCGTTTACATTGAATCGGCCGCCGGTACTGCCGCAGGCGGAAAAACAGGGCTGACCGCCACTGTGGTGGGTGTGTTGTTCCTGCTGATGATCTTCCTGGCACCCCTGTCTTATTTGGTACCTGCCTACGCCACGGCGCCTGCGCTCATGTATGTGGGACTGCTGATGTTGTCCAATGTCACCAAGTTGGACTTCGATGACAAGGTGGATGCCATGGCGGGACTGACCTGCGCCGTCTTCATCATACTCTCCTGCAACATAGTCACAGGCATTATGCTGGGGTTTGCAACTCTGGTTATCGGCCGTATCTGCAGCGGTGAGTGGCGTAAGCTCAAGCCAGGTGTGTTGGTTATCACCATAGGCCTGGTGGTGTTCTATATGGGCGGCTGGGCCATTTAACCCTTAGGCCCTTAGACCCTTATGGCTGGTGGCGGAAACTATCCCCCGTTAGAGTAAGCTTAATCGACTTAAACAAAGACCCCAGCCTAGGCTGGGGTCTTTGTTGTGAGCGCAGAGTCTTGCACTCCTGGGGCATACTTTGAGGATAATGGCTAAGGCATCCTCGATGACCTGGCCGATACTGCCTGCTAGCTACAGGCAAGCCCGTCGGCGCCGTATTTGATCATCCCTGAGCTGGAAACCGTCACACTTCTTGAGCCGCTGGCCTGTTTTGCCGGGCAATAGATAAAGGTCACTTCACCTGTGGTGTTGCTGAGGCCGTCGGGACGAAAACCCACATTGCTGCCTTTGATGGCGTCCTTACTGTCGATGCCTTCCACTACCCGCAGCACTTTTTCACTGCCGCTGGCAGTGGTATAGACCTTGAGGCCATTGTTGAAATTGGCGGCGCAGCCGACAGCACTCTGATAGCCACAAACTTCTACTGTCATGCCGTAGCTGATGGCTTGGTTGCGGGCGAAGGACAGGGCTTGCTCAATCCGGCTTATTTCCGACTGACTACGGTAGCCTTCATACAAGGAGGTGAGAGAAGGAACCCCCACAGACAGCAGTATGGCGGCTACAGCAATGGTGACCATGAGTTCGACCAGAGTAAAGCCGCGGATTCTGGAACTGGAAAAATGTGGTACAGCCATAGTCAACTCTTCACACGAATAGATAGGCTTAAGTATAAGTGAATGAGTTGTTAATTACAGCTGTCTTTGCAAATCCTGTGCAGTGGTCGTCAATTCAGCCGCCATCACCATCCTGGCAATTGATATTTTCATCCTGAGAGTGACGGATTCGCCCCGCCTGATTGATGACCAAGGCCTCGGAATGGGGACTGTTGGCCTGACCCGGGCAATATTTGAAGGTACCATTGGTTCCTGTTGCCAATCCGTCCGGCAGAAAGCGTATTGCATCCCGGTTGTACCTGAGTATGTCTTGGCTATCAAAAGCGCCGCTTTGAAACAGCAGCTTGTCGTCATCATCCAGGGCCAGATTGCCGTTGTGATCGCTGAAAACCGTTACTCCTTGTTGCCAGGCATCGGCTTCACAGCGGCCATCCTTGAGAGCGCAGACACTGACTCTGACACCATAACTAATGGCCTGATTGCGGGCAAATTGCAGTAGTTGCTGTACTTGTTTGATGCCGGTTTGGGCGCGATAACCTTCGTAGAGCGACTTGAGTGAGGGGGCCCCGACTGAGGCAAGTACCGCCAGCAGAGCCATGGCGACCATGACCTCCAGCAGCGAAAAACCAAGCTGTAAATGACGCATAATCTCATCCTTGAGTGTTGGGCGGCCCGCATCCGGCGAACCTGAGTGTTAGTTTAGTCCAGGCAGTGGCTTGGTTCTGGTTTCCTTTTAGATGAGTTTGCACTAAATATTGCACTTGCTTACCTAAGGGATGAATAAGTACACCGAGTTGATCATGGCTACTGCGAAGGAATAGGCCTGGTTTTTTCATCTGAGCGGACAATCACTTCTTGCCCGCAGTATGTCGTGATAAGCTATTGCGATTGTATGCGAACAAGCAAAATCGCGAGCTATTTCTCCGGTCAAATTGCCGTGGGAATGGTCAAGAGTCGCAAAAGAATTCCAAGCCCTAAAGGAGTGCCTGATGAAGAAAGTGGAAGCCATAATCAAGCCGTTTAAACTGGACGATGTCCGTGAGGCGTTGGCTGAGATAGGAATAACCGGTATGACGGTTCTGGAAGTCAAAGGTTTTGGCCGCCAGAAGGGACATACAGAGTTGTACCGTGGTGCCGAGTATATGGTCGACTTTCTGCCCAAGGTGAAGATAGAGCTGGTTATTCAGGATGATCTGCTGGAACAGGCACTGGATGTGATTGTTGAAACCGCCCGTACCGGTAAAATAGGCGACGGCAAGATCTTTGTGACCGATATCGAACGTATTATTCGTATCCGTACCGGTGAAGAAAACGAAGAAGCGGTATAAAAACGAACGTAAAAAATTAGGTTCATCGCAGATTAGCGTGGGCTGGAAATGAAAACGGTTGGAGAGTTATTGTTTAGTCGCCAAATAAAAACAATGACCCACTCCAACCGTTGTCGATGTCGAATATTACCTGCACAAGTAATGCGAATAACCAAGCTCGCGTGGCTCTATTCAAAAGAGTGCAAGGTCAACCGCCGACACTTACTCGCCAAAGTCCGACTGTCAGAGTGTCCTTACCGGAGATTTTTGGGTCTCCGGTAAGGACACTTTTATCTATTTGACAATGGGAATCATATCAACGCCCAAAGCAGCGGCGCGCGTTAGCGCGTCCAGCCCGCAGGGCGATGCTGCCTTTGCTTGTTATGTTTTTAGGGCTCATAGGTTGCTACCTCACTGAGCCACCAGTTTAATTTGTCATCGAGCTGCCAAAGCTCGGGAGTTTCAAAAGTTTTTTGGAGCACTTGCGCTTCTGTTTCGACGTCCAAAGCCTCGACCACTAGATTCCCACTCTCCCACAGCGTTGCTCTAGCAAGTAATCCATTTCCATCTATTTCGACATAACGAGCTTTAACTGAATCACCTAGTTCTTCTGTGATAGAAACGGCATAGCCTTCAGTCCCAAATATTTTAGATTTGGAATTCTTCCATTTTTCGAGGTATGCAAGTAGCTCATTCATACTGAAACATAGACATAATGATTCCCTGTGCAGGTGTCGGCCTCCGTGTTTTCTCGTGGATTAGTTAAACCAGAGCCACACTGTTTGTTGATCCAATAGGCAAACAATCACAGGAGGCCGACATGTCTAAAGCTAACACACTTTTTATCGGGTTGGACGTACACAAGGAGACCACTGACGTGGCCTGGGTTTCTGATAAGTCTGCTGAGACTGTGCATTACCATGGCACAATCCCAACCAACCTGCGTTCATTCGATAAACTCATTAAGAATCAAACAGCCAAGACCAGCAAGCTCTGTG
>NZ_JADP01000040.1:0-28382 GCF_000518445.1 Shewanella sp. 38A_GOM-205m
GTAAACAAAGCTGTAGTGGCGCTGGCTAACAAAAATGCCCGAATAGCGTGGGCGCTAATAAACCAAAAAACAGAGTATATCGTTAAGTAACTAACTGATTTTAATAAGTCCAAAGAGTTGATGTGCTGACAGGTAGAACCGACTCTCTGTGAACCTGACAAATAGCTGGGCTGCTAAAAGCCATGGCACTAATGAGGGCAGAGAGTACGGATGTTCATCAGGGCTCACGAAGCCGGATATATGTGTGTGGCTACTTTGTCAGAAAGAGACCTGCCGGTGCTTGCATCGGAGAGGTGTCCATATAAGCTATTTAGGTAGTTCTGTCATTCAATCTACACATTTCATGAAGCATGAACGTAGTTTATCTATGTTATTATCTAACCTCCCCTCATTACCTTTTTTTAGCTCTTTCAAGAGTTCATAGCAAGTCTCTTGGCAGGCTTTATTTATAACAGGCTCCTTGTACTTATCAGAGCGCACATGCCTACCGTTATAATCATACTCATCAATTTCAACTGAGTTGCTCTTTTTATCATAAATGGTTACCCCCGTTAAATCCTCTAGCTTTGATAACTCTCCATTTTTATAAATGTAACGCTCATAACGACCACCTTTTTTATTCTCATAAAATAAGATTAACTTTCCAAAATTATCATATTCATAAACAGAGTCAAAACCATTATATCTTTTTGTGGCTCGGTTAAAGTCCAATGTAAGGAACCCTGACTTTTCACTAAGTGAATGCTTTATTTTAAGGCATTGGGTTTTTCCATTATGGTTGTACTCATTAATCAGTTCTTGGAGTGCGGTATCACGAGTAATAATTTCACCATTATTACGTCGAATGACAATACCATTATCATTTGAAAGTATTTGATCGCCACAGCCATTGAAATTTAATGAGTTAGTTTCGATATCTGCAATTGATAGTAAAAATGATGCATATAATATTGCTATATTCATAATTTAGGTCTCACACACTGTCGTAGTATATATTGCTTTATCCTTCGCTTTGGGGCATACACTCCAGCAGCTGTAGCACATGATACATGCTTCATGGTCAATCTGATATTTCCCATCATCAACGAGCTTTATTATACCTATGGGGCAGGCATGATGACACAAACCACACCCAATACATATAGAGGTGTTGATTCGTAAAGTATTCCAACACGGCCATGCACCTACCACTGATGGTGCAAACATGACCAAGCTGGAAAGCTTGATTATATTACGTCTTACTTTATCAGCCATCTCGTATTCTTTTGGTTCAGTTTAGATAGAAATATTGGTAAATGGAAAATTTCCCATCAACTAACAACCTATTGCCAAATGATAATGCTAGTCATTTAGATTATCTATCTCTCAGATCTGGTTCACACTTTAGTAAAGGTATGAAGTTAAGACACGACATTTGTGTTCTGTCCCCATCCTCGCCCTGTTTATGATGTTACTGAACCATCTTGAACTCGTTGAGGATGCACCTTCTCTAAGCTTCTTAGATGGTGACATATCAGTTACTGTTGAAACATGTTTAAGCACCGGTGCTCGCTGGAGCGAAGTCCAAAAATTGACTCATTCTCAAGTGTTGAATGACAGGATTAATCTCATAAATACTAAGAATGGCAAGAAAATAAATATTATAATAATCAGTTTGTTATGTTGGAATGTTTCTTACTGAAGTGGTCAGCTTTTGAGGATTGCTATAAAGAGTTAATGGTGTTTTAAAATCTTCAGAAATTGAACTGCCGAAAGGGCAGGCCAGTCATGTTCTCAGACATACTTTTGCATCCCACTTTGTGATGAATGGCGGGAACATCCTTACGTTACAGCGAATTTTGGGACATAGCAGCATTCAGATGACTATGCGCTATGCTCACTTGGCACCAGAGCATCTTATTGAAGCAACCAAACTCAATCCATTGGTAAGCTAGTGTGGTCAATGATCCACATATTGACCACACTTATTTTTTTTAAAAGATTTTTGGTTGGGTTGTTTTGATGAAAATTGTTGCTGATTGTTATTTAACTGAATGATTAGTAAGGTTATTTTGTTTTTTCAAGAGGTTTTGATTATAGCGCTTAATATCTTTCAGGATGCTTCGGCATCCTTTTTTAGATTGGCACGGGTAATGAAAATCTCACTTTAAAAGGAAATTAACCCGCATCCGCTTATGGGAAATAGCATTTAAAATTAATATCTTATAGCTAGATTTTTTTAATTATTTTGTTGGCATTCTCAAAAATTGAGTTGGAGATATGCTCTGGAAAGCCCTCCGGTAGATTCGTCCTTACTTGCGAGATTGCCTCAGGTAACGCACCTTTCATTTCATCCATTATTCTTTGCATCTTATCCTGACTAAAATTCACAGCTTTAGCAGTATCTAAAAAGTGACGAGGCAGGATTTTATTGATTTCATACTTCTTGCCTTTTGTGGCTTTTAATCCCATTGCGAGCTTAAGTTGTCTAATATTGAGTCCTTTTCCTCCAAGTAATGGGTAGGCCGACAGAATGTCGTAGAATGGAGTGAGTCGATAGCTACCTCCTCTATCAATATAGATAGAAAAGTTTTTAGCATGTCCATCCGTAGCCCCAATGATCCATTGAAATACCTGGAATCTCATGAAGTTATATTGATCTTCAAGTGCATTACTTGAGCCCATTAATAACTTCATGATCTGTGCTATGCCTGGGCCACCTTGAGATTCATATTTGATGGATGATGGCATACCAAACACCTGGCAAATATCTTCTTGAGGTAAGCGTAGCAAGCCTGCTCTGTCTTTTGTCCAGCGTCGATCAAATCGTTCTACAGCTAAAGCTTTAAGGTTGTCTGTTTTGATTATATTGACGCTGGGAACTGCGAATCCCAGCGCTTTAGCTAGCTCAATGCAAAGATATTCATTTTCTACGCTATCTTTGAGATCCAGGGTCGCGTTAGCTTGTGGTATTTCGCCTATTGGCAGCTTGATAATGTGAGTGGTTGGGGTGTTTCCTTTCGGTATACACCATTGTCCATCAATGAATAAGAGTGCGGTTTTTTCTTGAGCACCTGCCACTGAGATCCTAAAGTCTTCTTCCTCTTTGAGCATCCCGAGGGGAATATCAGACTTGTATGCAGAAAGAACGGCTTCTAGTTTCTTGTTATCCAATATTTCGTAGCTGAGTGGCTCTTTTTTATAGGGGTGTTCGGGAGGAAATAGTGCAATAGCACCAACACTATCCTTTCCAATTTCTTTCAAGAGATCAAATGGTTGTTTGGACGAGGCTTTGTACCTTGCAACGATCCTATCTCTGACTTGTGGGCTGTCTGGTAAGAGGTTGTCAAAATAGTTGATAACGGCATCGGAAGTGATAGTCGGTAATTGAAGCCTCAAAGACAATGACAGTGGGCGAGCCATTGCATTGGTTATCCAGTCCTTATCATATTGAAAAGTGTGAGCGCCGTTCTTATGCTTCGCCAAGGTGCCAACAAGTTCACCATTCATGTATGCTATTAGCTTTTGCATTACCAACTCTCATCATCATTTTCACTTGGTGAAGTCAGCTGTGTTTTTTCTTGGATACTCAGTGTTAGATCCATAGCTTGTACAAGCTTAAAGAAGGTAGAAAGCGTTGTTTTGTTGGGGTTGTTCTCGAAGTTCGAGATTGTTGCTTGCTTTATACCGACTTTTTTCGCCAACTCTGACTGAGTCCAGCCATTCTTTTGGCGTATCAGTAGCATCATATCTGCGAGTTGCTTTGGACTATATATCATTAGTTCCAGCCCTCAATGATTAGAGATGAATTTTAAAGTTATCTCATATCCCCACTAGAGGATTAGCTAGCATTTATCCCTTTGTTGGGATAAATGCTGCTTTATACCCACTGGGGTATAATTGATTAAATATCCGCTATTGAGGATATTTAGTCAATAGAAGTCAGAAGGAACAATGATATTGAGCTGAGTCATATACTGCTCTAGCATCCTGTTTAGTTTTGAGCCGCACTCTCATCCCAAAGGACAACCCCTCAAAGGGGACAAGCTGGATCTTTGTTGTCTCAGGCGGTTATAATTCCGCCATCCTCGCCTATTGGAGCTCACGCCAAAATGAACAACTGACACCTGATCACCAATCTTTTTTACTTTTCCATTATTAGATTGGCAGGGTCGGTCGGCGTGTTCGCTCAAGTCTTTATTGTTGCAGTCAGTTGGCACTCATTCGCCATGTCATGACTGCTTAAACCCGGATCGGATCTCGCCGTGCCTCCCTGTCTGCAGGAGGCAAGATGCAGGCATTTAATGCAAGACAAATCTCACTCTATACCCATGGCCTTGAGCCATTGTTTGCCGATATCAGCTGTAGTCTGAGCGCTAGAATGACCGGCCTGATTGGTCGCAACGGCATAGGCAAGAGTTTGCTGGGCGAAATACTCTGCGGTTTGAGAGCGCCGGATAGCGGCACGGTTGAGCGCCGGGGCATTTGCGGTATTTACCGGCAGCAGCAAGAACCCAAGCTGCTAAAGGCCGCAGCAAGCCGGATTGATGGCCCCTCGTCCCAAGTGCCGACAATGCAAACCGGAAGCCGACTGAGCCAATGTCTGGGCTTGGCGACCAGATTACAGGCGCTGACACAAATAGAGCAGGGCTGTTGTGACAGTCATTGGTTTGAGCAGCTCAATGACGACTGGCAGGTGCGGCAAACCTTTTGCGAACTCTGCCGGGAGCTGGGGTTGCCGGCAGAGCCCGAGCTTGAGTTCGAACGCCTCAGTGGTGGCCAGCAGGCCAAGTTGAAACTGTGGCGTTTGTTTCAAAGCGAGGCCGACTGGTTGCTGCTCGATGAGCCTTCCAATCATTTGGACAGAGACGGCAGACAGTGGCTGCGGCAGCGGATGTCGGCATTTTCGGGGCAGATCCTGCTGATAAGCCACGACATAGATCTGCTACGACAGATGGATGAAATCTGGGAGCTCAACAGCTTGGGGCTCGGTTCCTATGGCGGCAACTATGACAGCTATTGGCATCAGCACACCCTGGCACAGCAAGCGCTTGAACGCAGGTTGGAGAATGTCGACAAGGCCCGGCGTCAGGCAAGAAAGCAGGCGCAGTTGAGCCGGGAGCGGGCACAGAAAAGAGCAGCCAAAGGGGAGAAATTGGCGCGCAGTGGCAGCCAGGCCAAGGTGTTGCTCGACCGTCAAAAGGAGCGGGCCGGTGCCAATGCGGCGGCTATGGCGACCCGGGAGCGGCAACATCAGCGACTGCTGGACTCTGAGCTTGCCGGGCTGAAACAGCAGTGTGAGCAAAGGCATAGGCAAACCCTGACTCTGGGGCGCGAAACCCATGGCCAGCCAGTGGCAAAGCAGACTCTGGTACGGCTATTGGATGCTGTCTTGCCCTATGGCAGTCGAGAGCCTATCAATTTAACCCTCAGCAGTGGCAAGAAACTGCGTCTGGCGGGGACCAATGGCAGCGGTAAGTCCAGTTTGCTTCGGGTCTTACAGGCTAGGCTGGCGTTGAGCGCTGGGCAAGTGCAACTCAATGGCCACAGTGTCTATCTGGATCAGCATTTCAGCTTACTCAAGCCAGAGTGGACACTGCTGGAAACCCTGCAGCGCTGTGCCCAAGTTGATAGTAGCCCGATTGATCATAACCAGGTGAATCATAATCTGATGGATGACAGTCAGCGCCGCACTCTGCTGGCCCAGATAGGCTTTCGCGCCGAGCAGGTGCACCGCACTGTGGCTTGTCTCAGCGGCGGTGAAAAGATGAAGCTGGCCATGCTTTATGTCAGTCATCAGCGGGGCAATCCCTTACTGCTGCTGGATGAGCCTGACAATCATCTGGATATTGAATCAAAAGCGCGTCTGGCAGCGGCGCTGGCAGCATACCCGGGCGCTTTTATTCTGGTCAGTCACGATGAGGAGTTTGTGGCGCAGACCGGCATTGAAGAAGCGTTTTCCCTGTCAAATAGCGGATCTTAGACTTTTTTAACCTCAGAGCGTGAATTTGGCTATGGTCTTTTGAATACCCACCACATCAGTGCCGCGCTTGAGCTCTTTGAACAGGGGCTCTGCCTGGCCTGAGATCCACAGCTTGAGTTCGGCATCCATATCGAAGCGCCCGGCGGTTTCCACTTCAAAGTGCACTATCGCCTTGTAGGGGATGGAGTGATAACTCACTTTCTTGCCGGTCATGCCTTGTTTATCTATCAAGATCAGGCGCTTGTTGGTGAAGACAAACAGGTCGCGAACCAGTTTATAGGCCAGCTGCAACTGTTCGCTGTCGGCCATAATCGGCGTCAGTTCTTCATTGAGTTTATCCAGATCCACTTCACTGGCGTTGCCCATCAAGGCGTTCAAAAATCCCATGTTTTTCTCCTTAACCCACCAACAGCATTTCACACTTATGGCAGTCGAACACCAGCTTGAACTGCTTGCCACCCAGCTCCATTTCCAGCGGCTCTGCCTTGATCCCAGGCACTTCTTTGGGGCACATGTTGTAGCTGTAACGTATGCAGTGCTTGGTGATCATCAAAGGCGCATCGCCTTTTACCGGCCGCACTTCATAGGCATCACGGATGGATACCACCCCGTGACGGGTATAGAAGTCCTTGGCCTTTTGGTTGGCCACATTGCCTAGATAGGTCAGGCTGCGCTGCGGGAAGCGGGCGCTGTCGTCCCGTACCCAGGGCGTGGGTCTTTGATACCCCTGAATGCGCACTTCGTCCAGGGCAGCAATGGCATCACGGCGCAGGCCATTGATGATGGATGCCGGTACAAAAACGGCTTCGGCATCGCCCAAATCCACTTGTCCGAGACGAAAATCTGTATTGCCCAGCTTGGCGAGATGCTTGCCGAGTGATTCACGGTTGCGGCCAATATCCTTGGCCTGCTGTTTTTCGAAGTCAGCGGTCACTGTCGCCTGATGACCATGACGGTCGGCGGCGGTCAGCGCCAGACCTGTCTGGGTATTGCTGAGGCTGAAGTCCAGCAACAGGGTTCGCTCGGCAGATTCTTTGGCCAGCAGGGCTTCAAAGGCCTGATCTTTGTTGCGATATAAGGTGGCACCGACATAGAGATCTTTCGGCATGTTTTTCAGATACAGGGTGTTACCCTCGGCGCGGTTGACCCGAAAACCTGTCAGCTTGTCATCCGACAACCTGGCCTTTTGATAGTTGGCGGCGAAGAAGCCCAGGCCATCACCGTTGTGGAACTCGGTATCCGAGTCGACCTGGATGAAGTCTTTGCCTATCTTGCTGACTTTACCTACTTCTACTCCCAAGTATTTCGGGGTGCGGAAGTCGCCGATGTCCGCCTTGCGCTCATTGACAAAGTAGTCCGTCTTGCCGCGGTTAAAGCTCTTGTCCGGATCCGGGGTGAAGCTGTAGCTGCAGCGGCCGTGGGACGAGGGTTCAAACTCGGGCCGACGCGCCATGATGGCATCCAGTTGCTGGCGGTAGTGAGCGGTAACATTCTTGACGTAGCTGAGGTCCTTGAGTCGGCCCTCTATCTTGAAGGAGCGGATCCCGGCGTCGATCAGCGCTTCGAGGTTATCTGTCTGGTTATTGTCCTTCAGCGACAGCATATGGTCGTTGCTGGCAATGATGTCGCCCTGGCGGGTCTTGAGATTACCCGGCATCCGGCATTGCTGTGAGCATTCGCCGCGGTTGGCACTGCGGTCTGTGTAGGCCTCACTGATATAGCATTGGCCGCTGTAGGCCACGCACAGGGCGCCATGGATAAAGAACTCAAGTCGCATCTTGGTCTCGGCGGCCACGGCGCGAATTTGGCTCAGACTCAGCTCCCGCGCCAACACCACCTGGGAGAACCCCACATGCTCAAGAAAGGCGACTTTGGCCGGAACCCGATTATCCATCTGGGTACTGGCGTGCAGTGCAATAGGCGGCAAGTCCAGCTCAAGCAGCCCCAAGTCCTGCACGATAATGGCATCGGCGCCGGCCTCGTACACGGCCCAGATCAGGCGTCTGGCTTCTTCCAGTTCATCGTCCAGCAATATGGTGTTGATGGTGACAAATACCTGGGCGTGATATCTATGGGCAAACTGACACAGGCGGGTAATGTCCTCGACACTGTTGCCGGCAGTATGGCGGGCACCGAACGCCGGGCCGCCAATGTAGACGGCATCCGCCCCGTGGCGAATAGCCTCGATACCGAAATCGGCATTCTTGGCCGGAGCCATCAACTCCAGCTTGTTGTCGGCCAGTTGCACCGCTTGGCTGGGGGCGGCATCAGGGGCTTGTGCCTGTTGGCCGGGATTAAAGAGTTCAACACCTGTAGTGGACATGGCTTACCGCTCGTCTGGAAATGCCTGAAAATTTCGGGCACAAATTATAGCAGAGCCAGTAACTCATGAAAGCCTAAGGAATCAGATGCACCAATTTCTTCGGTTGGAAAGTGGCGGCCAGGCTTGAGAGCAACCGCTGATGGAAGGTTTCAGGCGGACAAAAAACGGGAGCCATGAGGCTCCCGTTGGCAGTTGTTTACTTCAACTTTGCATCAATCGTTCAGGTGGGCACAGCGACCAAACTCGGCTCCGCCTTTAACGGCAGCAACCACCTGTTTCGGGAAGCTGAGCTGAACATCCTGGCCATCCCGGCAGACAAAGGCTTTGTTCAGATCGACATCGATAGACAAGACAGCGCCTGCGATACCACCCATCATTTCAGAGCCGTTGGCACTGATGGCAAAAGGGTTGTCTATGGTCAGTGCCTTGGCTTCGGTAACGCCCTGCTTGGCGAAGAACTCCCTGGTGCTCATCCAGCCCAAACCTTCCAGGTAGATACCACCACTGAAACCGGTAAACAGGCTACCGGAGCGAGCAGTAATCATCGACAGATCGTCGCTGGCATCAAGCAGTAACATACGCGGTACGCCAAATTCTGCACTGATGCTGTCGTGATCCCAACCTTCGGAACACAGGTTACCCAGGACGAAGTGATTGAAAGGTACCTGCTCACACCAGCGCAGGCTGCCTATGTTTTCCTGTTGGCCCGAGTCCGTATGCCACAGGGTGACTCCGGTGCGGGTGCCAAAGCCAATTGTGCTGCCGTCGTTGGAAATCACCGAGGAATCCTGAGCGCCGAACTCAGTCGAAGTATCGTGAAAGCGACCATCGACCCAGGCAACCTGTCTGGTGCCATCATAAGTACCTGTAATGGTACTGCCGTTGCCGGCTATCCTGTCGGCACGCAGCCATTGAACCTTTTCGGCAAATTGGTAAGGCAGTTGCTGCATACCGGCCTTCTTGGTCCAGATAAAGGGCACTATCTCGTCCTTGAATGCACTCTGGCAGGCGCCGTTACCGTCAGTATCCAGATAGGCGGTGCCGACGACTGTATTGCCACTATCGTCCATATCCCAGACATAGCTGGAGTTGGTGCCTGACTGTCCCGAACCACCACAGCTGTTACCGTTGAGATCCCCTAGCGAGGTTAGTTTGTCACTGCGCAGATCCCAGATGGCGGCATTGCTGATGCCGTTGCCACTGAAGTCCGCCATAACACCGGCCTTGGTGGCGTTTTTGTTCATAGTGGCGTGTCCGGCAACCACGGCATTACCGGCCGGGTGTAGCTCGAACAGGGCCTTCTTGGTGCTGTCATAGAGGAAAGGCGTGCTGCCGGTTATCCCCATGGCACGTTTGCCGTTCTTGGCATGATCCAGCACAAAGGCGCTTACCAGCGGGGTATATTGGATGCCATCGCTATAGCCGTTGAAATAGATATCGGCCTGTTTGGTCACCCCGGCTTCGGCAATGATAGGAGTGAAATCACAAGCTCTATCGCTGGCCGGATTGCTGCTTTCATTGCTGTTCCAATACTCGGCTTCAGAGAGCAGGGCGGTTTGTTGGGTTGGATAACCACCGGCCTTGATGGTCTCCATGTAGAGCACATAGCGGCCGCCGGGTGTCAGACCATTGATGGTGAACTTGCCATCCGGGCCTACAAGCCCTTGGGTCAGGTTGCCGGACTGTTGAGTGACCACATCGTACAGTGGGTTATCCAGGTTGCGGGCCACCATGTTCATGCCCGAATAGTCCACTCCTTCCTTGGTGTACAAGGTACCGGAAATCGAGCCGTAGCCAGAACGATATTCCGCTGTTGGATAGAGGTCGGATAGGTTGACTATGTCGTCGCGCACATTGACCGTTGATTGCTCGGCCCCCTGAACCCCCAACACATTGATGAAGGGGAACATGGTTTCAATAGTGTCCGGCGCTATCTGGCTGGCGCTGGTATATTGATTGGTGATGGCGCAACCCGGTACCCCGTCATATTGCGGGCTGTAAGAGGCCGACATATAGCTGAGATGACCATTGGCCTGGGAGTGCGACATGTTGAGGGCGTGGCCGAATTCATGGGTAAATACCCCGGCAATCATTTCGCCTTCTGTGTCATCTATACCCACGTACCAGCCGTTCATCAAGGCAGTGGCCTCAAGGATTTCACCGGTTTCTTCATCGGCCCACTCGGGGAAGGCTATCCCCAGTACCTGGCTGCGTGGTACGCCGAAATACTGTTCCAGGATCTGGCCGTCGGTGTCATAGTTGACCCAGAAACCATAGCCGTTTACGGCGGAATAGATCTGATCGACATTAGTTTGATTGACGTCCTTGATGCCGATTTGCTGTTCAATGGTGCCCTGCACCGACATCTCAAAGGTGGAGGTTTCCACCGCAGACCATTCGCCCACGGCCTTGGCGGTAATGGCATTGGCCTGAGCTATGCTGAGGAAGGTGTAATCCCTGTCCAGCACAGTACCTGCCGGGATCACAGTGCCGTCCGGCAGTGTGATGTCGAGATTGAACACCTGCCCCTTTTCCAGAATGGTGAAGGTTTGTACGTCAACCCCATCCTTGTTTTTAATCACTGGGCCGCCGTCGGTATAGACGGGAATCGCACCCTTGGAAGTATCCCACTTATAGGGCTGCATTGTGGGTTCGTGAATATACAGCGGGCCACCGGCCAGAGCGGCAGAGGAGACTGAGCCCAACAGCAAGGCCGTGGCAATTCTTGAAAGCTTCATTATTTGGCCTCCTGTACCAGTTTGCCAACCAGAGACATAAATGCGGCGGCATCCACAGCGCCGGCCGTGGTGATAAGGCTCTGCTCTTCAGGGCTGAGCGACTGGGTGTTCATGCCATCAAACAGGCCTATGTTGCCCAGTTGATTGCTGACTTTGCCGTTTTGCACAATGAATTTGCCTTGTTCCAACCCTACGGTAGAAGTCAGGCCTGCACCGAGATCCGGGTTCATAAAGGCCACTACCTGCTCGCCAACCGACCAGCGGGCGAAGCCTTCGGGGGATACGCCCAGGTAGACTTTGCCATTACCCATAGCGCGGGGCTTGAGCAAACCAAACTGGCGGAAGGTATATTCGCTGCCTGCCTTATGTTTGTTCTTGGCATCCATACCTACCCGAATGGTGATCTGGGTATAGGGGCGTTTGCGCTCATCAAAGCCATCGGTCACAGACACCACTTGGCCTGAGACTATGCTGGACGCCTGACTGGTCAATTGACTGAGATTTTGTTTGAGATGTTTTTGGGCCACGGCTGCCGGTGTCAGCAGCAAACTGGCTGAGACGAGACATAGCGCCGATAGACGCTGGAACCACTGAGATCTTGTCACTGGAATACCTCCTGTATGATTGGGATAAATTCAGCTTTCGATCATCGACCCATACTTCCTTGGCCGAATATTGACCGAGCACCTACTTAAGCACGCCGACTCAATGGGAGGCACGGCAAATGATGTAGCGTTTTGTAGCGTTTTTGTTAAACGCACACGGTTTGTCTCAATCTTGTGTTAGGTGAGGGCGATGGCGGAGAGGCAAGAGGGAATAGATTGGCTTTCAACACACCTTTGGTTATCTTTTGCTCAGCGTGAGCTGTTTGCCATGCTGAATATCAGTTAATAACATGGAGAGTGCTGATGAGCTGTAACTTTTGTGGTGGGCGTTTGAATAACGGAATGTTACGTAAGCAGGAGCCGGGAAGCGGTCGGAAGTTTAAGTCGTGTCCCAACTGTTCAACGACTCATGGTGAGGAACATATATTTCATCCCTATCCCGCTGATTTTGGTAATACGCCGGCACGAGTGACAGCGGCCAATCCGGACGGGCATCAAAGTTATTGCAGAAATTGCCGGGCGCTTGATACGGGTATTGCTTCAGAGAACTATCAAAATGGTAAGCGTTGCAGCGAACTGAGCTGATGGCACAGCCAATTTGTCAGCCTAATACCTGATGAATGACAGAACATGACATCGGCCCTCAAAGCCAAATGAGTCAGGCCTTGAGGGCGCACAAGATTAAACAGACTTGTTCATTTGGGCTTTGGCGGCTTCAACCTTGGAGAAATCCAGTCCCAGTTCTTCCACGGCTTCTTTGATCAGTGCCGGGTTCTGCATCACTTGCATCATCAACCCCTGCAGCTTTTCCGGCGGTAATCCCAACTGCCCCAGAGTACCCATGGCCATCAGGGGATTTTCGGTCAGGCTCTGGAACAGACTGTTTATTTGTTCATCGCTGATATTGTGCTCTTTCAGCAGGGCAATAATAGGATTCATGGAAAGTCCTTGCGGTTGTATTCATCAAAGAGTGCGATTCTAGCAGAGCAGAACCCCGAATGTCGCTGGCTGAAGAGGTACTCTGGTTCAGCTAACGTCCTCTGGCGACATTTTGCCAAACGTATGGTATCTGGTTAGTGGCTCTGTACAGGGGAGTGAGTGGAAACCTTGTTCGTGGCTTTAATTTTTGCCTGAGATTCTGGATTTGTTGCTTTTGCCCTGCACCTTGATGGCGGCTGTGGTTAATCCACAGCCGCCAATCTGAGACAACTAAGGCATAAAACCAAAGAATTTAAGCAAGTCTTCGGTGTTTTGCCTGATGCTGAATGTGACTGAGTAATCATCCAAATCATCTGGGCCTAGGTTGGCATCAAATCCTACTAGGAATGGTTTATTCTCCACTAGCTGAAACTGCGCGCTGATCCTGAAAAAATTAATATCAGATAGCGAGCTGTAGTTGGTTGTTCGTAGAAAGTATCCGCCGACCTTGGCTCTGGGAAGTGCATTCTGATCTCGCAGAATAGTATCACTGTAGAGATTGAATTCGAGGCCGCCGCCGTAGTATCTAGCAAGTTCATTTCCTTGTTTTGCTTCATCCAGGCTGCGGACTCCGGTCAGTATGGCAAGACTCAGGACTGAGTCGCCATTATTGGACGCTGCAATTCCTCCAGGAGACCAAAGGAATTTCAAATAACCATCAATAGAATCGGTGACATCGTTGAAACTTGTGTCAGCGAAATTAGGTTTTTTCTCTGTAACTGTAGGACTCTTCTCAAAAAGAACGCCCACCTCGAAATTTGTCACTGCATCATTCCAACCCCAGGCATTGTGCCAACGGCCGTTCAACATAAAGGAAGCAGTCACTCCGCCCTGATCAAACCCAGAACGCTCTCCAGCTTCGTTATAGCTATTTTGTTGTTTGTAGCCAAGCTCAAAAGAGCTCAGCCAGCGTCCCTGATAGTTTTTACTGTTATTGCTAGCAGCCCCCTGACCCAGCGTTTTCAATATGCTCTTGTCTCCGTCTGTCAGTGTTGCGCCAGCCTGTTCGGCTTGGGTTAGACACATTTGCAACAATTGGATCGCGAATCTATCGTACCCCTGTTTTACAGTATCAATCCCTGAGAGATTTGTAGTTCCGCTCGCCGGACAGTTGATTGTGATCTGCTTTGTTTTGTCGGTGGTTTTGAAGCATTGTTTTACCTCTGGTGCCGTATCTTCGAATTCCAGTTTCTGTGTTGCTGTAGCTAGTTTGTCGAAACAAAGTTGTGTTTGAGTCGCACCATTTGTATCTATCTCTTGCCCTGCGAAGACTAATGGCGCATTGAATACGGCCAGTGCAAGTATTCCCCAATGTAGTTTCATAGTTCTTCCCTGTTGTGATGGTTAAAGGTAACGCTCACTGGGCAATAAAATCGACACCTTACGAGAGACGATTTTATTAATCCAAGACAGATTAAAAATTGCTCAGCATCAATTGTAATTTAATTGTTTTTATTTGGTTGATTTTTTGATCTATTGGATGGCGTGGGATGTTTGACCATCTAACCCAATAGGAAGTTAGCTGAGAAAAATATACTTTATGAAACTGGCATTAGTATGAGGTGATGTGGCTGAGGTATAGACCCAGGAATAAGCCAAGGTAAGCCTTATTCCTGGGTATGGAGGTACGCTAAAAGACTATTTGCTGGCCTCTTTTACTCAGGATCATAATCCAATACCGGGGCCAGCCACTTCTCGGCTTCGGCCACTGTCATCCCTTTGCGGCGGGCGTAGTCTTCCACCTGATCTCGGCCTATGTTGCTTACTCCAAAATAGCGTGATTGCGGGTGCGCAAAGTACCAGCCGCTGACCGCCGCCGTGGGGTACATGGCAAAGCTCTCGGTAATCTTGAGGTCGATACACTCGTCTGGCTTAAGAAGCTGCCAAAGCAGGCCTTTTTCCGTGTGGTCCGGGCAGGCTGGGTAGCCGGGAGCCGGGCGTATGCCTTTGTACTTTTCACGAATAAGCGCCTCGTTATCCAGGTTTTCTTCGCTGGCATAACCCCAGAATTCCTTACGCACTCGCTCGTGCATCCGCTCGGCGAAGGCTTCGGCCAGGCGGTCGGCCAGACACTTGAGCATGATGGCGCTGTAGTCATCGTGGGCCGCCTCGAAACGGGCAATATGGGCGTCGATGCCATGGCCGGCGGTGACCGCAAATCCCCCCATATAGTCGGCCACGCCGCTCTCTTTGGGAGCAACAAAGTCAGAGAGACAGAAGTTGTGGTTGCCCACCCGCTCCAGCTGCATCCGTAGATGATGGGTGGTCAGCAACACTTGGCTGCGAGAGTCATCTGTGTAGATCTCGATATCATCGAAGTTGACGCTGTTGGCGGGAAAGAGGCCGATAACGCCCTTGGCGGTGAGCCACTTCTCTTGGATGATTTGCTCCAGCATCGCCTTGCCGTCGGCATAGACTTTACGGGCCTCAGTACCAACGACTTCATCATCCAGTATTTGCGGGAAATGACCGTGCAACTCCCAGGCGCGGAAAAACGGCGTCCAGTCGATGCGATCGAGCAAGTCCTCCAGCGGATAGTCGTCAAACACCTGGATCCCCGGGGTGTTGGGCTTCACCGCTTGATAGTTGGCCCAGTCGTGGCTGCAGCGGTTATCCCGTGCTACCTGCAAGGGCACTATCTGCTTGCGCTTGGTCTGCGACAGACGCTTTTGGCGCATCATTTCATATTCGCGATAGGTTTCGTCTATGGTGGCCTGGCGGGTTTCATTGTTGATGAGCTTGCTGACCATGGGCACGGCGCGCGAGGCATCGGCAATATAGATGGCGCCATGGGGATAATGAGGCGCTATCTTCACTGCGGTATGGATCTTGGAGCAGGTGGCACCACCGATAATCGCCGGCAGGGTCAGACCTTCGCGCTCGAAGGTTTTAACGTTGTGCACCATCTCATCCAGGCTCGGGGTAATGAGCCCGGACATGCCTATGATGTCGACCTTCTCGGCCTTGGCAACTTCGATGATTTTCTCCACCGGCACCATGACACCGAGATCTATCACTTCGTAGCCGTTACAGGCCAGCACCACCCCGACTATGTTCTTGCCTATGTCGTGAACATCGCCCTTGACCGTGACCATCAGCACCTTGCCGTTGCTCTGGCCTTCTACTTTTTCGGCTTCGATATAGGGGTTGAGATAGGCGACCGCTTTTTTCATCACCCGGGCGGACTTGACCACTTGCGGCAAAAACATCTTACCGGCGCCAAAGAGATCGCCCACCACGTTCATACCGTCCATCAGCGGGCCTTCAATCACATCCAGCGGCCGCTTGGCCTGCAGGCGCGCTTCTTCTGTGTCGGCGTCTATGTATTCGGTGATCCCTTTCACCAGCGCGTGTTCCAGGCGTTTGTTGACCGGCAACTTGCGCCATTCGAGATCTTCTTTCTTGCCTGCGCCGCCCGGGCCACCGCGATACTTCTCGGCGACCTCGAGCAACTGCTCTGTGTTACTTGAGTCGGCAACCGGGCAGGGCAGGTTGAGCACCACGGCCTCTACCTTCTGCTTAAGCTCAGGGTCGATATCGTCATAGATGGCCAACTGACCGGCGTTGACTATGCCCATATCCATCCCCGCCTTGATGGCGTGATAGAGGAATACGGCATGAATGGCTTCCCGCACCGGGTTGTTGCCGCGGAAGGAGAAAGAAACGTTGGACACCCCGCCGGAAATCATAGCATGGGGCAGGTTGGCCTTGATATCTTCAATGGCGCCGATAAAGTCCACCGCATAGTTATCGTGCTCTTCTATGCCGGTGGCGATGGCGAAGATATTGGGGTCGAAGATAATATCTTCCGGCGGGAAGCCCACCTTATCCACCAGCACCCGGTAGGCGCGGGTACAGATCTCTGTTTTGCGCTCCCGGGTGTCGGCCTGGCCCTGTTCATCGAAGGCCATGATGATGGCGGCGGCGCCGTAGCGCTTCACCAGTTTGGCCTGTTCAATAAACTTGGCCTCGCCCTCTTTGAGGGAGATGGAGTTGACTATTCCCTTGCCCTGAATGCACTTGAGCCCGGCCTCAATCACCTCCCACTTGGAGGAGTCTATCATCACAGGCACCTTGCTGATATCCGGCTCTGAGGCGATAAGGTTGAGGAATTTCTGCATCATCTCGACCCCGTCGAGCATGCCCTCATCCATGTTGATATCTATGATCTGGGCGCCGTTTTCTACCTGGTCACGGGCCACCTCCAGCGCGGTTTCGTACTGGCCTTCTTTGATTAACTTGAGAAACCTGGCCGAGCCGGTGACATTGGTTCGCTCGCCCACATTCACAAACAGGCTGCTTGCATCTATGGTCAGGGGTTCCAGTCCGGAGAGGCGACATGCCACCGGCAGCTCAGGCAGCGGCCTTGGTGCATGAAGGCTAACGGCTTCAGAAATCGCCTTGATATGCGCAGGCGTGGTGCCGCAGCAGCCGCCGACAATATTGAGCAGCCCCTCTTCGGCCCAGGGGCCTATCACGCTTGCCATCTCCGCTGGAGTCTCGTCATAGCCGCCGAATTCATTGGGCAGACCGGCATTGGGGTGCGCCGAGACAAAGCACTCGCTGATACGGGAAAGCTCCTCGACATAGGGCCGCAGTTCTTTCGGGCCCAGGGCGCAGTTGAGGCCTATGCTCAGCGGCTTGATATGTCTGAGAGAATGGTAAAAGGCCTCTGTGGTTTGCCCTGTCAGGGTGCGGCCCGAGGCATCGGTAATGGTGCCGGAAATCATCACCGGCAACCTTTGCTGCAGTTTCTCGAACACATTTTCGATGGCAAACAGCGCCGCTTTGGCATTGAGGGTATCGAAGATGGTTTCCACCAGGATGATGTCGGCGCCACCGGCGATCAGCGCCTCGGTGGATTCGCTGTAGGCCAATACAAGATCGTCGAAATGTATGTTGCGAAAGCCGGGGTCATTCACATCCGGGCTGATGGAACAGGTGCGGTTGGTGGGGCCGAGCACCCCGGCCACATAGCGGGGAATACCGCTGGTGGCGGCCACTTCATCGGCCACTTCTCGGGCTATTCTGGCGCCTTGGTAATTGATCTCCGCCGCCAGGCTCTGCATCTCGTAGTCGGCCATGGCAATGGTGGTGGCGTTGAAGGTGTTGGTTTCTATGATGTCGGCACCGGCCAGCAGGTATTCCCTGTGAATGGTCTTGATGATCTCGCTCTGGGTCAGTACCAGCAGATCATTGTTGCCTTTGACATCGCAATGCCAATCTTTGAAGCGCTCGCCGCGGTAATCGGCTTCTTCCAGCTTGTAGTCCTGGATCATGGTGCCCATGGCGCCATCTAAAATCAGGATCCGCTCTTCGAGGGTCTGTTTGAGCTTGAGCTCTGTCTGGCTAGGGGAGTGCTGGGAAGTCGCCATAGGGTTACCTTTCATACCTGTCTTATTGCTGTTTTACATTCGCGGCGCTTGGCATCCGCGACATCATCTCTGCCGACCTGACGCCCGGGGCACTATCTGGCATGATAGCCAAAGGCGTGTGTGGGCGCGGAAAGTTATTTTGGACATTTATACGTATAGACGTCCATAATATACGGATTCCGGCGGTCTGCGGCAAGGTTAAATTGGCCCGGTAACCACCGGGACTCTGACGGGAGAAGTGTGTGGCTGAACATAGGCAACTGAATATCTATCTGCTGCGGCACGGCGAATGTGAAGGCGGCGAGATTATCCGCGGCCGCAGTGATGTGGCCCTGAGCGATGAGGGCAAAGCGCAGATGTGGCGCAGCTGGCGGGCTATCAGTAGTGCGCTGGAGCAGTTACCGAGCCAGCCCGAACGCCTGGCGCTGCTGAGCTCCCCGGCCCAGCGTTGCCAGGCCTTTGCCGCCGAGCTCAAGGCCGATATGCCTGATTATTTCCCGGCGCCGCTGCAGCAGCATGACTGGCTCTGGGAGCTGGACTTCGGTGACTGGGACGGCATGAAGGTGGCGAGTGTCTATCAGCAGCATAGCGAGGCGGCTGAAGCCTTCTGGCGTGACCCCGTGGCCAATACTCCGCCGGGCGGGGAATCGCTGCCAGCCTTTCGTAGCCGGGTGTTGGATGGCTGGCAGACTATGGTGCAGCGCTGGCTTGCTAGAGAGGTTAGTTCTTCCGAAAGCTCTGTTTCAGGAGATTCTGGTTCTTCAGCAAGCGCCGATGCGGCACTGATCCTGACTCACAGCGGGGTTATCCGGTTGCTACTGGCCGAGATTTTGCTGCCGGGGCAGATGCCGCCTGCGGCAGTGTTCAACGCCTTGGAGCTACCTTATGCGGCCTGGGTCAGAATAACCCTCTATGCCAGCCGTGATGCCAGCGGTGAAAGTGACCAAGAATGGCAGTGTTTCAGCAAGCTCCACTGGCCGCAATAGTACGGGCCTTAGCCTAACGCCCGGCGGTGATTGCGCCAGGCAATTGTGCCGGGCGATAAAACCGGGATAATAACCCCAAATGGCCGCCAAGTGCGGCAGCAGCCAGGGTGTTGGCACCTTTGCAGGTGAACCAACCCAGGGAACCGGGAAAGCCCGGACTGTGCCCGCAACTGTGAGTCGTCTTTGGCGACGAGTCAGGAGACCTGCCCAGGCTGATAAACCAAACCAGAAACCCGGGCGGGTAAACCGGGGGAGCGAATAGATGATTCTTCCACTGCAGCCTGAGCCTTCTGCCGGTCACAGGCTCAATGTCGGGGGGCGGTTATGAGCCTGGCACTCAAGGTGCAACAGCTTAGCTGGCTTCCCGGTGGCCACAGCGTATTGGCCGATGTGGGCTTTGAGCTGCCAAGCGGCAAGATGCTCGGGCTCATAGGCCCCAATGGTGCCGGGAAGTCGAGCCTGCTGCGCTGCCTCTATCGTTATATCCGCCCGGACCGCGGCCAGATCCAGCTGTTTGGGCAGGATATCAATAGTTTGTCAGCCAAAGCCTTCGCCAAAGAGGTGGCCGTGGTGCTGCAGGATACCCCAGCCCAGTTGGCACTGGATCTGACTCAATTAGTGGCCATGGGACTGACTCCCCACAAGGGTTTGTTTGATATGCCATCGGCGGCCGACAAGGCCCAGGTGCAGGCGGCATTGGCGCAGGTCGGGTTGCAGCACAAGGCCGCAGAGCCCTTCGCGCAGCTTTCCGGCGGAGAGAAGCAAAGGGCCTTGATTGCCCGCGCCATAGTGCAGCGCCCCAAGCTTTTGATCCTGGACGAGCCCACCAATCATCTGGATATCCGCTATCAGATCCAGATCCTCGAGCTGGTGCGCAGCCTGGGGGTCACAGTGATCGCCTCGATTCACGATCTCAATCTGGCCTCGGCCCTGTGTGACGAACTCTTGCTGCTGGATAACGGCCGCCGTATTGCCCACGGCTCGCCCCAGAGCGTATTGACCGAAGACAGAATTGCCGGTGTCTTCGGTGTCTGCTGCCAGGTGGGGACGCATCCGCAGTTGGGACGGCCGCTGATCCACTACTTTTACGGCTATCAGTCGCCAGAGCCTGGTCACGGCAAGGCTGTAAGCTCGGCGGCGCTCGCCAGTGGCAAGGTTCACGGCGCTGCGATAGTCGAGCCAATGGCAGGGCCTGCCTCGGCCGAAACCTGTGTTGCCCACAAGGAAACTGACCGGCGCCCAGGCTCGGTGGGAGGTGGCGCATGAATACTTCCATGGCCGCACCGGGGCGCTCGCTTATTGGCTGGTTTCTCAAGCCCTTGCCCAGACTTTACTGGTGCTGGCTGCTGTTGCTGCTCGGCACTGTATTGACACCCTTGGCCGCCGCCGGTTTTGGCGCCGCCGATATCAGCCTCTTCGATGTGGCAAGAGTGATTGGCAAACACCTGCTGGGCGTGGGTGAGCCATCTGCCATCAGCGAGCGTATCGTCTGGGATCTGCGCCTGCCGCGTATCTTGCTGGCCTTTATCGCCGGCAGCGGTCTGGCATTGTCGGGTTATGTATTGCAGGCGGTGACCC
Organism: Shewanella sp. 38A_GOM-205m; assembly: GCF_000518445.1. Taxonomy (NCBI): domain Bacteria; kingdom Pseudomonadati; phylum Pseudomonadota; class Gammaproteobacteria; order Alteromonadales; family Shewanellaceae; genus Shewanella; species Shewanella sp. 38A_GOM-205m. The sequence continues at coordinate 20,546 of NZ_JADP01000040.1, forward strand.
GCAACCCGCTGGCTGATCCTTACCTGTTCGGTATCAGCTCGGGCGCCAGCTTCGGCGCCGTGGTCTCGGTCGCCCTGGCGACCGGCCTTGGGCTGAGTTCGGCCATCTCCGGGATATCGCTGCCGCTGGGAGCCTTTATCGGTGCCAGTTTGGCCGTGCTCATGGTACTGCTGCTCGCGGGCAGGAATATCGGCAACCAGATAGAGAGAATGTTGCTCTCCGGGGTCGCCATCTCCTTTATGTTCAGCGCCCTCACCAGCTTGATCTTGTATTTTTCCACCCCGCAGGCCACCACCTCCTTGCTGTTTTGGAGCCTGGGCAGTTTTGCCCGTGCCAGCTGGGATGGGCTTGGACTGCCAACTCTGGTGGTGCTGGCGGCCTTGCTGGTGATCCTGGCCTTCAAGCGCCAGGTACTGGCAATGCTTGCCGGTGATGAAACCGCCCACACTCTGGGAATCAGGGTGCAAAGGCTCAGGGTTTCCATGTTGCTGTTATGCTCGCTTATTACCGCCACTTTGGTGGCCCACTGCGGCGGGATAGGTTTTGTGGGGCTGATGGTGCCTCATATTGTCAGGTTGTTGCTGCCGGGGCAGCACCCCATGGTGCTGACGGCACTGGCGGGCGGCCTGTTTATGGTTTGGGTCGATGTGCTGGCTCGCAGCATACTGCCCACCCAAGAGCTGCCGGTGGGGGTGATCACCTCGGCCATCGGCAGTCTGTTTTTCCTGATGGTGCTGCGTAAACGCGGCCAATAACGATAAGAGAGGGAAGGATGTACCAGGTTGCAGCAATCAATCACGCGCTGGATGACGCGATTCAGGCCCGCATAGACAACAAGACCAAACCCCTGGGCGCTTTGGGTGAGTTGGAGGCTTTGGCGCTGCAATTGGGGCGCATTCAGCTCGATTCCGCCACCGATGAGTTGGTCATCCGCCGCCCCGTGATGCTGGTGTTTGCTGCCGACCATGGTATTGCCGCGGCCGGGGTGTCGATTGCTCCCAGCGAGGTGACCACCCAAATGGTGCTCAACTTTGTTGCCGGCGGCGCCGCCATCAATGTGTTTTGTCGCCAGACCGGCTTCGAGCTGGAGGTGATTGACTGCGGCATTCTCAGCCCCTTGGGGATCCCCGAGGTTACAGAGCAGCGTCTGGGCGCCGGTACCGGGCCTATCCACAAACGCGCCGCCATGACTCTGGGCGCTGTGCATCAAGGGTTTGCCATGGCGCGCACCTTGGTAAAACGCCATATCGATGCCGGCAGCAACCTGCTGGCGCTGGGGGAGATGGGAATAGGCAACACCTCTTCTGCCGCCGCCGTGATGGCTGCTCTGACCGGCCTGCCAGTGAGTGAATGTGTCGGCCGCGGCACCGGCATAGATGCCGCGACGCTTAAGCGCAAATGCCTGCTGATAGAGCAGGCACTGCTGCTGCACCACTGCGAGCTGACCGAGCCGCTCAGTATCCTCGCCTGCCTCGGAGGCTTTGAAATAGTGCAGATGACAGGAGCCATGTTGGCGGCGGCCGAATTTGGCGTGCCTGTGCTGGTGGACGGTTTTATCGCGTCGACAGCGGCGCTGGCGGCTGTGCGTTTGGCGCCGGGGGTGAGGGATTATCTTATTTTTGCCCATGAGTCTGAAGAGCGCGGCCACAAGTTGCTGCTCGAGGCCATGTCCGCCAAGCCTTTGCTGCGGCTTGGGCTCAGGTTGGGCGAAGGCTCGGGCGCGGCGCTGGCGCTGCCTTTGGTGCAGGCGGCAGCCAACTTCTACAACCAGATGGCCAGCTTTGGTGAAGCCGGGGTCGACAAGGTGGTAGAACCTGCTACCCAAGAGGTGTTCTGATGGGATTCTGGCTCGGGCAGCTGCGGCTATTTTTGATCGCAATAGGTTTTTTCACCCGTATTCCTGTGCCCAGCGCCCTGACGGTGGACAGCGACAGCCTCAACAAGGCCAGCCGCTACTTTGGTCTGGTGGGCGTGGTGGTGGGCTTGATCTCCGCCTTGGTGTTACTGCTGGCCGCCGGCATATTGCCAAGCTCCATTGCCATAGTGCTGGCGATGATTAGCAGTGTGCTGGTTACCGGCGGTTTTCATGAAGATGGCCTGGCCGATACCGCCGATGGTTTCGGCGGTGGTTGGCGGGTAGAAGATAAACTGAAAATCATGAAAGACAGCCGCCTTGGCAGCTATGGCGCCTTGGCATTGGTGTTGGTGTTGCTGCTCAAGTACCAGTTACTGCTGGAGTTGGCACTTTACGACATCAACCAGGCGGCGCTGGCCCTGGTATTGGCGCACTGTGTCAGCCGGGTGACGGCGGCCAGCATTATCTTTAGCGAAACCTATGTTCGCGATGAGGGCAAGAGCAAACCTCTGGCGCAGCAGCAGGGGCTCAATGAGCTGGGTATTTTGCTGCTGACTGGAATTGTGCTGACGGCACTGCTGTCCACCACGCTGCTGTTCTGGCTACTGCCGACCATGTTGTTACTGCGTTGGGCCCTGGTGTTTTGGTTCCGGCGCCAGATTGGCGGTTACACCGGCGATACCCTGGGAGCGGCGCAGCAGGTGAGTGAGCTGACGGTTTATATGCTGTTACTGGCATTGGGGGGCAGCCCTGCATGATCCATCTAATTCTGGGCGGTGCCCGCAGCGGCAAGAGTGGTTACGCCGAGCGGCAACTGGCCGACTTGTGCCCGGCCAATGTCCGCCCCTGGTATCTGGCAACGGCCGAGTCCGCCGATGAGGAGATGGCTCGGCGTATCGCCCACCATCAAACTGCGCGCCAAGGTGGCAGCCTCGAATGGCAGTTGGCCGAGGTGCCGCTCGATTTGGCCAAGGCGCTTGTACAGCGCTCAGGCTCTGGAGCGCCGGTATTGGTAGACTGCCTGACGCTTTGGCTCAGCAATCAGCTCTGCTTTGGTGCCGATATGGCTAGCGAACGCGCGGCCTTGTTGCAGGCGGTAGCCGGGTTTGACGGCGATCTGCTGCTGGTGAGCAACGAAGTCGGCTCCGGCATAGTGCCGCTTGGGGAGCTGAGTCGGCGTTTTGTCGATGAGGCCGGTTGGCTCAATCAGGCGCTGGCCGCCAAGGCAGACAGAGTCACTCTGGTTGTCGCAGGTTTACCGCTGGCGTTAAAGCCTGTGAGCTCTGATTACCCGATCTTGAGCGCTTCGGGTACAAGCCCGGATCAGTGGGGCAAGGCATGAGTAACCCAGTACCCCTTATTAGCGCAGAACTTAAAGCTGAATTTTCGACTCTGGCCCGGCCTGGCCGCAGCCTTATGGTGCAGGGCACCACTTCGGATGCCGGTAAGAGCACCTTGGTAGCCGGACTCTGCCGGGTGTTTCATCGTCATGGTCAGCGAGTGGCGCCCTTTAAGCCGCAGAATATGGCGCTCAACAGCGCCGTCACCCGGGATGGCGGTGAAATTGGCCGGGCGCAGGCGCTGCAGGCGGTGGCCGCCGGTCTTGAGCCGAGAATCGACTTCAACCCGGTATTGCTGAAACCCAGCTCAGATACCAAGGCGCAGGTGATTATTCAGGGCAAGGCGCTGACCAGCCTGGAAGCCGCCGCCTTTTTCGGCCCCGAGAGTCGTGACTATAAAGCCGCTGCCATGCAGGCGGTGTTGGCATCCTGGCACAGGTTGCAGCAGGAGTTTGACTGGCTGTTGGTAGAAGGCGCCGGTAGCCCGGCCGAAATCAATTTGCGCCAGGGCGATATTGCCAATATGGGCTTTGCCGAAGCGGTGGACTGCCCGGTGATCCTCATCGCCGATATCGACAAGGGCGGGGTATTTGCCCACCTGGTCGGTACCTTGGCCCTGCTGTCCGAGAGTGAGCAGGCGCGGGTAAAGGGCTTTGTGATCAATCGTTTCCGCGGTGATATCTCATTGCTGCAGTCCGGGCTGGATTGGCTCGAGGCTCACACCGGCAAGCCGGTATTGGGCGTATTGCCCTACCTCGATGCCCTGCATCTGGACGCCGAAGATGCACTGGTGCAGCCCACTGCTCAGTCTCAGGGGGCTGCTGCCGAGCAGCCGGTAACAGCTCAATCAGCACGAGCTCAATCTGAAACAGCTCAAACTGGGACGCGACTGCGAGTCGGCGTCTTGGTGTACCCCAGGATCAGCAACCATACCGACTTTGACCCGCTGCGGCTGCATCCGGATATCGAGTTTTATTATATAGGGCCGACCCATCAGGGCGAACTTCCTGGGCTGGATCTCCTGCTGTTGCCCGGCAGCAAGAATGTGCGCGCCGACCTGGCTTTTATCCGCCAACAGGGCTGGGATAAGGGCATAGCTCGCCATCTGCGCTATGGCGGCAAGCTTATCGGTATCTGCGGCGGCTTTCAGATGCTGGGGCAGAGCATTGCCGATCCCTTGGGACTGGAAGACTTGCCCGGTACCAGCCAAGGGCTGGGATATCTGCCGCTCACTACCGAGCTGCAAGTCGAAAAACAGCTGCTCAATGTCAGCGGTACCCTGAGGCTTGGGCAATCATCGGCGTCAGTCTCCGGCTATGAGATCCACTGTGGAGCGTCGCGGATCCCGGACAGATGCACCCAGCCACTGTTGCTTAATGAGCGAGGCAGTGACGCCAACTGTGTCAGCGCCACTGAGCCCGCAAAAATCACTGAGCCTGCAAAAGCCACAGCACCTTCACAAATCGCAGGGCCTACACAATTCACAGCACCCCGCAGCGAGGGCCTGCTGTCGGAGGATAATCAAATTCTCGGCAGTTATTTGCATGGCTTGTTTGACAGCCCAGAAGCCGGTGAACTGCTGCTCACCTGGGCCGGGATGACGGCGCCACAGGGCCGCACAGTGGATATCAATCAGCAGCGTCAGCAACAGCTGGATCGTTTGGCCGATGTGCTGGAGCAACATCTGGATTTCAATAAAATAATCAACATATTCAAAGAGGAAGACCAGGGTGACCGATAATAATCAAACCGATATCAAGGCAGAGCGTCATAAACAGCGGCAGCAGAAAGTGAAAGCGGCGGTGGATGCCAAAATCGCGGCCGCCACCGAAGAGAAGGGCATACTCCTGGTAGTGACAGGTAACGGCAAGGGTAAGTCTACTTCCGGCTTTGGCACTCTGGCCCGCGCGGTCGGTCATGGCAAGCAGGGCGCCGTAGTGCAGTTTATCAAGGGCACCTGGGAGTGCGGTGAGCGCAAGCTACTGGAAGGCGCCGGGGTCAAGTTCGAAGTCATGGGCACAGGCTTTACTTGGGACACCCAGGACAAAGCCAAGGATATCGCCGCCGCCGAAAAGGCCTGGACGGCCGCCGAAAAATGGCTTCAGGATGCCAGCATAGACATACTCCTGCTCGATGAACTCACCTACATGGTCAGTTACCATTATCTGGATCTGCAGCGAGTGATAAATGCGTTGCAAAATCGTCCACCCATGCAGCATGTGATCATCACCGGCCGCAACTGCCACAGGCAACTGATTGAATTGGCAGATACTGTCAGTGAGGTGAATAGCGTGAAGCATGCGTTTGAGGCGGGGGTTAAAGCCCAGCCTGGTTTCGACTACTGATATTTCTTCTATTTCTTCCTGTTTGCGACCGTGGCGTTATTGTCTGCGTCGGCTCACCCAATCACATACTCATTGTATGCTCATGGGCTGAGCTTCCTTGACGGCTTAGCCACAGCCGCAAACAGTTTGAAATAGGTGGACTGGTTTAGGGATTGAAGTGTGTCAGCCATCGAACAGCTTGCAGTGCTGTATTTTTTTGTTGACGACCATGGCGTTATTGTTTGCATCGGTTCCCCCAATCACATCCTCATAATTTTTGTGATTTTCCCATTTCGATTTTATGTTCTGAGGGCTTTATGAATATCGATGACTTACTCAATGTTGTAGCAGAACAAGAATCTAATTCTTGTTCTGAGTGCGGAAAGGAATCCAAGCTTCATTTGACTAACTCTGATGGCCTGGAAAACAAACTTCATTTTATGGGTAAAATAGAACCAATGACTTTTCTCGGTTATCAGACTTACAGCAAAAATGGTAGTAATCCATTTTCAGATATGGCTCCTGTGAGTTTATCGCATTACCCTTACAACGGTAGTGATGTATATCGTTGTGATTCGTGTATGGCTACATTTGTCATATATTTAGAAACTGGTGGGCATGCTGCAAGATACCAAGCAAGGTGGATTAGGCGTGATCTTAACTTTTTACCCTAACAAGTAATAATAAACTGACCTTTCCCCCGAATTTAAGACCATGACATTGATATGACTCCCTTGGCCAAATTGATGAAAACCTATGATAAGGAGATTAGATAATATGATGGCTTGCTATGATTTATAAATTGTTGCTTTGGCTTGGTTTATTATATTTTGATAAAAATAGCGTGTTAAGAGTGAACAAAGTCAAGATGCCAGAGTTGTTGAAAGAGTGGGAATCAAGGGGTTGAGGTGTTGATTCAAACTCACCCCTTTGACTCCCATTTTATATCTAGCCCTTATCATAGTGGCGAATGGGCAGCTGGCTGACGCTGTCGAGTCGCCAGGCTCCCTTCTCATACACGAAGCTAACGCTGTGCAGGGCATCCTTAAAGTCATAGCGTTGGTTCGAGTCTGGCAGGAGATTGTTAAACTCCAGCTGAATGTTCTGATAACCATCCTCGATAGACAACTTCCCCAGATGATTTGGCAGATCGATAAGGCGGCTCAGCGCCTTGTCGACAAAAGATAGCAAAAGAAAAAGATAGAAAGAAAAAGATAGGACAGCCATATCTTTTTGATGTTTCGCCCAGGCTTGACTAGGCTTTGAAATACCCATCAAAGCTCAGTCGAGGTTGGTTATGACCACAGCTCGTCGTCAGTTGATAGATGCTGAAAGCACGCCCTTTTACCACGTGATTAACCGTTGCGTGAGAAGGGCGTTTTTGTGTGGTGAAGATGCACTGTCGGGGCGCAGTTACGAGCATAGACGTGGCTGGATAGTGGATAAAATCAGGCAGTTGTCGTCAATATTCTGCATCGACGTTTGCGCTTATGCGGTCATGAGTAATCACTACCATTTGGTGCTCAAAATCGACCTTGCTGCACAACAAGCGTTGTCGCCATTTGAAGTCATTGAGCGTTGGACAATGCTCTTTAGTGGCAATCCTGTGGCGGCAAAGTTCCTCAAGGGCGATAGTCTCTCAGAAGGTGAGCGAATACTGTTGGATACGCTGATTAGCGATTGGCAGGAACGCCTTGGCAGTATCAGTTGGTTTATGCGCTGTTTAAACGAAGATATCGCCCGCAAGGCCAATCGAGAAGATGGCTGCAAGGGCGTATTTTGGGAAGGACGCTTTAAGTCGCAGGCGCTGCTCGATGAACAGGCGCTGCTGGCCTGCATGATGTATGTGGATTTAAATCCTATTCGCGCAGGTATTGCAGATTCGCTGCAAACTTCTGACTACACCTCCATTCAGGAGCGCATAGAAGAAGTTGCTGAGCCTGCATCTGCCAACACTTCACTTAAGCCACTGCTGCAATTTGATGGTGCAGCAACTACCGCCGAACAAAGCGGCATTCCATTTCACTTTGCCGACTATCTGGAGCTGATTGATTGGACAGGCCGGGCGGTGCGGGAAGACAAGCGTGGCTTTATTGCCTCTTCCAGGCCCAAACTACTGCATGAGCTTGGTATCAGCGACGATGCCTGGATAACTTCCGCCAAGGAGTTTCGCCGTCAGTACAGTGGCATGAGTGGCCGATGGGATGCAATGTGTGCCATGAAGGCCAAATGTGGCGGTAAATGGTGCCGGGGTAAGCAACAAAGCCAAGCAATACATCCCCATTAACCTTAAACCGTTGGTGATTTTGCAGAAACAG
>NZ_JADP01000041.1:0-27105 GCF_000518445.1 Shewanella sp. 38A_GOM-205m
ATCGGCCACCACGGTGGCGTAACGATGGCCTTTGAACAGGGCAAACTCGTCCATGACCAGGCGTTTGACACGACTCCAATCAGGCTCTGTGACCTCCCTTGCCAGCCGACGTTTGTCGATAGTCTTGATGGTATGCCAGTGCAGGCCAAGGAGTTGCGAGATATGTTTAATCGGCAAGAGCTTGAGTAGCGCCTCGACATGCTCAATGAGCAGTGTGGTCTGGCGAGCATAGGGCTTTAACCAGCTGATATGCTCCCGAACGATACCGCAATCAGGGCAAAGAATACGGCGGACGGGTAGCCGTAACTGAACCTGAAACGCCAGTATAGTCCGTTCCGATACGCTGCGAAGTGAAGCGTCGTGAACAGCCTTAGCCGGTTTGCCGCAAGCACAGTGGCCGTTATCAATCGGCTTTAGGTGGATGATGAGGGTTTGTTGATTTTGCTCGGTATGGACGGCTTCAAAGCCTTCCCAGAGCGCAATGGGGAAGGTAATATTCGACATTGAGAACGGTTGGGGTTGGTCATTGTTTTTGTTTGGCGACTAAACAATAACTCTCCAACCGTTTTCATTTCCAGTCCACGCTAATCTGCGATGAACCCTTTAAAAGGGGGCAGCTCTGCTGCGGTTAGCGTCTGTGGGGATGTTCGCCAATATCTATCAGTACCAGCAGCGCCGCATCGCCGCCCCATTCTTTGGGGGCCTGATGAAAGGCTTTGACCTTGGGGTGCTGCGCCAGCCACATGGGCAACTGTTGTTTGAGAATGCCGGTGCCGTAGCCGTGCATGACACTACAGCAAGGGCTGTGTTCACGGATACAGGCCTGGATCAAGGCCGCCAGTTCCAGCTTGGCTTCGGTTTGGCGGTAACCATGCAGATCCAAAAGAAAGTCAGGCACATAATCGCCTCTACGCAGACGTTTGACTTCCATGGCGTCTACATCGTCCCGACACCAACGCATAGGGCCGTTAACTGGCAATAATGGCTGGTAAACGTCTGAAAAATAACTGTCCGCCTGGATCTGAACTTCTTTTTCAGCCAGTTGCTTCTTGGTTTTACTCGGCGGGCGGAAATGGCGCTTATCCTGGTCGAGCGGGGTGATCCCGGATACCAGTGCCTGAAATTCCGCCAGGCCTTCTTTGTCGTTTTCTTCGTTCATTAGGCTATTTTATTGAATCCTGTTTCTTCTGAACAGACTTCAGTTACAATGGGGGCGGAATAAGAATAAAGCCGGAGTCAGATTTTGGATAAGATCTTTGTGGATGAAGCCGTCACCGAATTGCGGACGGTAGGCGACATGTTGCGCTGGGCCGTCAGCCGTTTCAATGACGCCAATGTTTATTATGGTCATGGTACAGATAACGCGTGGGACGAAGCGGTTTCCCTGGTATTTCACGTCCTGCATCTGCCCGATGACATTGGTCAGCAGGTGATCCACGCCAATCTCACCAGCAGCGAAAAACACAAAATAGTTGAGCTTATCATTCGCCGGGTACGTGAGCGTTTACCCGTGCCTTATCTGACCAACACCGCCCGTTTTGCCGGGCTGGACTTCTATGTGGATGAAAGAGTTCTGGTACCGCGTTCACCGATTGCCGAGATGATCCAAAACGGATTCGGTCCCTGGCTGTACAACAAGCCGGTAAGACGGATCCTCGACCTTTGCACCGGCAGTGGCTGTATCGCCATCGCCTGTGCCTATCAGTTTGAAGAAGCCGAGGTCGATGCGCTGGATATCAGCGAGGATGCACTGGAAGTGGCACAGATAAACGTTGAGTCGCTCGGTGTGATGGACAGGGTGTTTCCCATGCAGTCCAACCTTTTCAGCGCAGTGCCACGAGCACCGCAGTACGATCTGATTGTGTCCAACCCACCTTATGTCGATGCCGAAGATATTGCCGATATGCCGGATGAGTATCGCCATGAGCCGGAAATTGGTTTGGCGTCCGGTCGAGACGGCCTGGATATCACCAAGCGCATTCTGGCCAACGCCGCCGATTACCTCACAGATGACGGTATTCTGGTGGTTGAAGTGGGTAACTCCATGGTGCACCTGATTGAGCAGTTCCCCGATGTGCCTTTCACCTGGGTCAGCTTTGAACATGGTGGTGATGGGGTGTTTGTGCTGACAAAAGATCAGCTAGTTGAAAATCAATCACTGTTCGCCATCTTTAAAGACAGTGAATAATAAAGCGGCCCATTAGCCAATGGGCCAGTAAAGGCGAGGTTCGGATGGCCGAACCTCAGCGCTCGGTCATTTTATCTCCAGGGGGAAATTAAGCGGATGTCGGGAAACAGCATAGGTCAGAACTTTGTCGTCACCACTTTTGGTGAAAGCCATGGGCTTGCACTGGGCTGCATTATCGATGGCTGCCCGCCAGGGCTTGAGCTGACTGAAGCCGATATGCAGCAGGATCTCGACCGTCGCCGTCCGGGGACTTCCCGTTACACTACCGCCAGGCGCGAGCCGGATCAGGTGCGTATTCTCTCCGGCGTGTTTGAGGGCAAGACCACAGGCACCTCCATCGGTCTGTTGATTGAAAATACCGATCAGCGCAGCCAGGACTACTCCAATATCAAAGATCTGTTCCGTCCCGGGCATGCCGACTATACCTATCAGCAAAAATATGGACTGCGCGATTATCGCGGCGGTGGCCGCTCCTCGGCGCGGGAAACTGCCATGCGGGTGGCGGCAGGAGCCGTGGCGAAGAAATACCTTAAGGCGTTACACGGCATTGAGATCCAGGGTTATCTCTCCCAGCTTGGGCCTATTTGCGCCGACACTCTGGATATGGCGCAGGTAGAGCTGAACCCCTTTTTCTTCCCCGATGCCTCCAAGCTGGAAGCGCTGGATGACTATATGCGTGAGCTGAAAAAATCCGGTGATTCCATCGGTGCCAAGGTCAGTGTGGTGGCCACCAATGTGCCGGTCGGCCTTGGCGAGCCGGTATTTGACCGTCTCGATGCCGATATTGCCCATGCGCTGATGGGGATTAATGCGGTCAAGGGCGTTGAAATCGGTGATGGTTTTGCCGTCGTTAACCAAAAGGGCTCAGAGCACAGAGATCTGATGTCGCCTGCCGGGTTTGACAGCAACCATGCCGGCGGCGTACTCGGGGGTATCTCTTCCGGGCAACCCATAGTGGCCCATATGGCGCTGAAACCCACTTCCAGTATCAGCGTGCCAGGCAAGAGCATGACAGTGCAGGGCACAGAAGCCGAAGTGGTGACCAAGGGGCGGCATGACCCCTGTGTCGGGATCCGCGCCGTGCCCATTGCCGAAGCTATGATGGCGATAGTCTTGATGGATCACTTGCTGCGTCATCGGGCCCAAAACCAGGATGTCAGCAGCCTTACACCTGTACTTGGAATGCGATAAATGCGCAGACTGTTTCCCGCAGGGGGACAGCTCGCCTGGCTTTCTGCCTGCTATTTCTTCTTCTTTGGCATACTCGGTGTCATGGTGCCCTATCTGGGGGTATTTTTTGACAACCGCGGTTTCGACGCCGCCGAAATAGGCTTTCTGCTGGCCATACTCATGGCAACCCGCATAGTCGCGCCCAATGTCTGGGCGCTGGTGGCGGATCGCACCGGCATGCGCTCTGAGCTTATCAAGCTCGGCGCCTTTGCCGCCGCCTTGACCTATCTGAGTTTCTTTTATCATGGTGGCTTTCTCTATCTGGCGCTGAGTCTGGCCCTCTATACCTTCTTCTGGAATGCGATTCTGGCGCAGCTTGAGGTAATCACCCTGGAAACCCTGGGGGCTGAAGCCAACAAGTATGGCCTCATTCGCAGTTTCGGCAGTGTCGGCTATATCGTGCTGGTGGTGGGCACAGGCTGGGCCATCAAGGAATTTGGCCCCGAAGTGCTGCTTTATGTGGGGCTGAGTCTGTTTCTTGGGTTACTGGGCAGTGCCTTACCCTTGCCTTCGAATCGGGCTTCGGCGGGGGCCGTGCAGAATAAGCCGGCACTCAAACTCGGGCGGCCGCTGCTGTGGTTTTTACTGTCTGCCATGTTGCTTCAAGCCAGCGCCGGGCCTTTCTACGGCTTTTTCGTGCTTTATCTCAAGCAGGTGGGTTACACAGAGGCCAGCGCCGGTATTTTTGTGGCTCTCGGGGCAATGGCGGAAATCTTCATGTTTATGATAGCGCCCAGGTTGCTCGGTCGCTATGGGGTCAAGACGCTGCTGCTGGTGAGCATAGGCATGACGGCACTGCGTTGGCTTCTGGTGGCTTTTGGCGCCGAAAGCATGTTGCTTTTGGGGCTCAGCCAACTGCTGCATGCTTTTACCTTCGGTTTGACCCATGCGGCATCCATCCAGTTTGTTCACCGTAATTTTGATATCAGCCACCGCAGCAAGGGCCAGGCACTTTACGCCAGTTTGAGCTTTGGCGTCGGCGGCGCTTTGGGCACCTGGATCTGCGGCCTGATTTGGGGCGATGGCAGCGGCGCTTTCTGGTGTTGGGTGTTTGCCGCTGCGTGCGCCTTGCTGTCCATGTTGGCCGTGCTGGCTATTCCGGGTAGCGACTCCAGGCGTCAATCACAGAGTGACCCCATTGACGCCTGATGATTTCTTACAAGAGCAGAGCATCATTTGCCGGAGAGAGTTATGAGTAAAATGTTTCGACTGGGCCTTATCATTAATCCGCTGGCCGGGCTTGGGGGCAGTGTCGCCCTCAAGGGCAGCGACGGTGTGGCAAAAGAGGCGCTGAGCCTGGGCGCCACCCCCAAGGCCGGGCTGCGAATGGAGCAGGCCTTGGCTGTGATAACGCCTTTTGCCGAGCGCCTGCAAATCTATACCGCCTCGGGTAACATGGGCGCCGACCTGGCGCAAAAGCTGGGTTTTCGCACAAAGGTGTGTTACCAGGCGGCGACGGATACCAGTCGCAGTGATACCCAGGCTGCCGCCAAGGCCTTGATGGCGCAGGAGCTGGACTTGCTGCTGTTTGCCGGCGGCGATGGCACGGCAAGGGATATCTATGGCGTTGTCGGTGAGCACTTCCCCGTACTCGGTGTACCGGCCGGGGTCAAAATTCATTCGGGTGTTTACGGCATTACTCCCCATGCATCCGGGTTGGTATTGAAGCAACTGCTGGAAGGCGCCCTGGTGAGCCTGATGAGCGCCGATGTGATGGACATAGATGAAGAGGCCTTCCGCCAAGGCACGGTCAGGGCGCGGCGTTATGGTGAAATGACAGTGCCTGCCGAGCCGCGATATATCCAGGCGGTGAAGATGGGCGGCCGCGAGGTGGATGAACTAGTGCTGGCGGATATTGCCGCCGAGGTGGTCGGCGATATGGAAGATGAGCTCTATATTATGGGCTCCGGCAGTACAGTGGCGGCCGTGATGGAGGAGCTGGGGCTCGATAACACCCTGCTCGGGGTGGATCTGGTGCAGAACAAGACCCTGCTGGCCTCAGATCTTAATGCGGCGCAGTTATTGAGTGCCACTGAAAATCAAAAGGTTAAGTTGGTCATTACCCTGATAGGCGGCCAAGGGCACATTCTTGGCCGTGGCAATCAGCAGTTGTCGCCCGAGCTTATCAGGCGCATTGGCAAGGAAAATATCATCATTCTTGCCACCAAAAGCAAACTAAAAGCACTTGAAGGCAGGCCGCTTATCGTGGATAGTGGCGACCAGAAATTGGATAGCGAACTTAGTGGCTATTATCGAATTGTGACAGGTTACCGGGATTACGTGATGTATCAGGTGGCCAACCCAGACTTAGCGGAGTAGAGCATGTTAGATAAGTACGAACAGGCATTGGAGCAGTGGATTGGCGAGATAGTGGCCGGCGGTGACGATGATGCCCTGTTTGCCAGCGGTTACCTGCAGGGGCATTTTGCCGTGGTGCTGGCCGAGCTGGAAAACGAGTCAGAGCAAGGGCCGGATGCCTTGAATGAGCGGATGCAGCAATGCCTGAAACTGGCAGCCAAAGAGCTTGAAGATGCCGATTACCGTCTGGTGGATAACGCCTGGTCAGAACTGAAACAGCGGATCGCCGCCTGAGTCTGGTTTGAGCAAGAAAAAGCCCCGTTCGGGGCTTTTTTGTGTCTGACTTTTTGTGTCTGACTTTTTGTGTCTGAAATGATAGCGAATGCAGAGAGTTTACAGCGCCTTGCCTTTGATGAGCTTTCGCATCCACATCCGGTTGGGGTTGAGGCGCTGCAGCAGTGTACTTCCCACAGGCAAAGGCTGATGGCAAAGTTCTGATGCCAGAATTTCCGCCGCCAAGGGGCCGGTACTGAGGCCGCGGGAGCCCAAACCACCAAGAACATATAGACCCGGATGCACAGGCGCCTGCGTCTGTTGCCAGTGGCGGGCACTCTCGGGAGTGTGCTGATGTTGCTGATAGCCCTGCATTAGTGCCTCGACATCCGGCGCTTGTCCCAACATGGGGAAGTGATCCCGGGTGACCATACGCACACCCACTCTGGCACCTTGCCCCATCACCAGCCCCTGGTGCCAGTCGGCATCCGGATAACTCATGGCGATTTTTTGCAGGTTTTCTCTCTGCTCGACTGCGCTGTAGGCCAACTGCTCGGGATCCTTAACATAACTGGCTCCCAGGCAATGAATACCCTCCCAGGCCGGGGTGAGATAGCCCTTGGCACAGAGTACGGTCTTAAGCGCTCCCAAACCGCCTTGGGTTGCCACTTCACTGACCTGGCCGCGAAAGGGGGAGGCGGGCAGGGCCGAAGTTTGTGGCAGCGCCGTCAGCGATGCGCCGTTTGCCAGCACCAGTTTTTTGAATGGTCCAAAGCGGCGACCATCGGCGGCAATCAGCCACCAGAGGCTACCTTCTCTTGAAATCTCGCTGATATGGGTTCGGGGTTGAAAGTCACAGTAAGTCGAGTCGACGGCGTATTGGATGGCGGCCTGACACAGGGCTCTGGGGCAGACCCAGCCACCCAGAGGGTAAAAAAGACCATCTTCTTTTATATCCAATCCCGCAAGCTCTGTCGCCTCAGTGCTGTCGACCCGGCGCAGAATATCCGGGTGCCAGTTTTGGCCCATGGCAATCTTATTCAGACGGGCGCGGCTTCGCTCATCAAAACCTGTATGCAACACACCGCAAAAGTCATGGGCGACATCGAAACCGGCGGCAGCCAGCGCGGTTATCCGCCGCCGACTAAAGAGAAAACCTTGTTGGAACAGGGTGTTGAGCTCGGATGTTTCCGGAGTCAACAGCGGGTAGAGCGCGCCCTGACGGTTGCCGCTGGCGCTTTCACCCGCGTTTTCCTCGCTGCAAAATACCTGGCTGGCTTGTTTACGCTCGGCCAGCGACAACGCCAACTGACTGCCGGCCACACCGGCGCCGATAATGGCAACACCGTCATCGGCTGCAAGCGCCGGCTCCCGATAGAGTGGCCAGGGCGCCAGCCGGGCACTGCTTTGGTGCCGCAAGGCAAGGCGTTCTGCCTTGGCGATAGGCTCGAGCTCAGTTTGGTGAGTCAAAAGCAGCGATGCCGGGCTGCTAAAATCCGTAGCATTGAGGCCGCTATTGACCATTAAGGGCGCAAATCTTTCTTTTCTTTCCGGTAAGCACTGCAGGGCGGCGCTGTCTTTGGCCAGGCGAGCCATCTGCCAGGCCGCTGCCTGAGAGGGCAAGGACTCGGCAAGCCACAGCCAGTTGTCTATCCAACCTTGATGGCTTAAACCTGGCAGCTCTTTGAGCAGCACAGCGTCGAATTCAAGATAGAGATCCAGTCTCAGCCTGCCGCCATCGAGCACAAAGCGCTGGCAGCCTGGGAGCGCCATGGGTTTGCCTGCCTGCAGCTCGGCGAGCAAACTCATTACTGCAGTCGTTTGACTCTCGGCGGATGTCGTATTTTCAGCCTTCTGCCATAATTGCAGTTTGTTTTTCAGAAGCACGAGCGACTCGGCTTGGGAATCTTTATCGGCGGCGAACAGCAAAAGTTGTAACACAAGCTTGGGATAATCCTGCCTCAGTTGGCTCCAGAGCTGTATCAGCGGCAACAGGGTTTCGCCGCCTACCGCCGCCAGACAGATTTGCCGTCCAAGGGGCTTGTCATCGAGCCGGGTTTGTTGGTAGGGCGCAAGAGTTGTCGCCGGGGCTTGTGTTGTTTCTGCAGATGTGGGATTTTGGCTGCAAGTTTGCGTATTTTCACTGCCGGATGGCCGAAGTTGTTCCTGTTTCACGGGCAATCTTTTACTCTGGAGGCCTTGTTCGGCATTATTTTACCCAAGTTTACGGAAAGCTGACCACTTAAATGCTGTAAAACGGCTAACATGGCGTCAGCAAAAGTAGGTACTGAATTGTACGGAATGGATAGTAAAACATGAAAAGAGTCGTGATCACCGGAATTGGCGTTGTTTCAAGTATCGGTAATAACAAACAAGAAGTGACTGAATCTCTCAAGGCTGGCCGCAGTGGTATCACCCACTCAGATCAGTTTGAGGAGATGCAGCTGCGCAGTCATGTCTGGGGCGACATCAAACTCAATCCCGCAGAGCTTATTGATCGCAAGGCGTTGCGTTTTATGGGGGATGCCGCAGCCTACGCCTATTTGGCTATGCAGCAAGCTATTGAAGACAGCAGTCTGACCGAAGAGCAGTATTCAGATCCTCGTGTGGGTCTTATCGTGGGTACCGGCGGCGCTTCGTCTTCCAACCAGGTTCAGGCGGCAGACACCTTGCGTGCCAAAGGCGTCAAGCGCGTTGGTCCTTATATTGTGCCGCGGATTATGTCTTCTACTGCCAGTGCCTGTCTGGCGACGCCCTTCAAAATTAAAGGGATGAACTATTCCATCAGCTCGGCCTGTGCCACCAGTGCGCACTGTATCGGTCACGCGGTAGAACTTATCCAGATGGGTAAACAGGATATGGTCTTTGCCGGCGGCGCCGAAGAGATCGACTGGACCCTGACCATGGGCTTTGATGCTATGGGCGCCTTGTCGACCAAGTATAACGACACACCGGAAAAAGCTTCCCGCACCTATGATGCCGACCGTGATGGCTTTGTTATCTCTGGTGGCGGCGGCATAGTGATTGTTGAAGAGCTGGAGCACGCGCTGGCCCGTGGCGCCAAGATTTATGCCGAAGTCATCGGCTATGGCGCTTCATCAGACGGTTATGACATGGTTGCCCCAAGCGGTGAAGGTGCGGTGCGCTGCATGAAGATGGCGCTGGAGTCAGTAGATACACCTATCGATTATGTTAACACTCACGGTACTTCTACCCCTGTCGGTGATGTGCGTGAACTGGAAGCCTTGCGTGAAGTTTTCGACGGCCAGATGCCGGCGATTGCCTCAACCAAGTCGCTGACAGGGCATGCCCTGGGCGCAGCCGGTGTTCATGAGGCTATATACAGCCTGTTAATGCTTGAAGGTGGTTTTATCGCGCCTTCCATCAATATCGACAATCTGGACGCGGCAGCAGAAGGTATGCCAATTGTGCGTGAATACCGCGACGCCGAGCTCAACACTGTTATGAGCAATAGCTTCGGTTTCGGCGGCACCAACGCCACACTGGTGATGCGCAAGTACAAGTAAGCGCCTTGATTCAGTGAAACAAGAAGGAAGCCGAATGGCTTCCTTCTTTGCTTATGAGCTGACGCAGAACTTGTTAGTAGCTTCCTTAAATGTGCGCCGGACTCAGACAAGTCTGCAGGTCGCTGATAGAATAGCGGCTTAATCCACAACAGAGCAGGAAAGTCGATGAAGTTGGTGGTTGATGAAAATATGCCCTATGTGCAGCCCTTGTTTGCCGAGCTGGGGGAGATAGTGGCTGTTGATGGTCGTCATCTGGATGCGGCAACGGTAGCCGATGCCGATGTCTTGCTGGTGCGCTCGGTCACCAAGGTCAATGAGGCGCTGCTGGCAGGCGCACATAAACTTAAGTTTGTCGGCAGTGCCACCATAGGGACAGATCATGTGGACAAGGCTTATCTGGCGTCCCGTAATATCCCCTTTTCCAATGCCCCAGGTTGCAATGCCACTGCGGTTGGCGAGTATGCTTTTATCGCCATGTTGGAGTTGGCCAACAGATTTGATACTCAGCTCAAGGGCAAAACCGTTGGCATAGTTGGCGCCGGCAATACCGGCTCGGCGCTGGCGCGCTGCCTTGAAGCCTACGGAATCAAAACCTTGCTCTGCGACCCCTTACTGGCCAAGGCTGGAGACAGCCGCCGTTTTGTCAGCCTGGATGAACTGATTGTCGGCGCCGATATCGTTAGTCTGCACGTGCCTCTGACCCGGGATGGCGAACATCCTACTTGGTATCTGTTTGACGAGCAGCGACTGGAGACATTGAAACCCGGCTGCTGGTTGCTTAACTGCTGCCGCGGTGAAGTGATAGACAATCGCGCGCTGATCCGGGTCAAGGCCAAGCGGCCGGACCTCAAGTTGGTACTGGATGTTTGGCAAGGGGAGCCCAACCCCATGATGGAACTGGTGTCTTTGGTGGAGTTTGGCACCCCGCATATTGCCGGTTACAGCCTGGAAGGCAAGGCCCGGGGCACTTTCATGTTATATCAGGCCTTGATGGCGATACTCAATCGCCCGGCGGACAAGTCGCTTGCCACTCTATTGCCCGAGCGCTGGAATTCCTGGCTCGATATCAGCAGTATGCCCGATGAAAAGGCATTATTGTCTCTATGCCGATTTATTTATGATCTACGTGATGACGATGAAAAATTCCGGAAAATGCTGAAAAACCCCGCAGGTTTTGATGACATGAGAAAAAATCACCGCCATAGGCGAGAATTCAGTGCTTTGACTCTTTCAAACGCCGGGGGTTCTGGGGTAGATTGGTTGTCTCATTTAGGTTTTTCAGGAGTCGGTCTGTAAATGTCGCAGGAATTTAACGTTGTCGTATTGGGTGCCTCAGGGGCTGTGGGTCAAACCATGATAGAAATCCTCGAGGAGCGTAACTTCCCGGTGGCGAATCTGTTTCCACTGGCCAGCAGTCGCAGCGCCGGTGAAACCGTGAGTTTTCACGGTAAACAGGTAGAGATCCTCGATGTGGAGAGCTTCGACTGGACTCAGGCGCAGATAGGCTTCTTCTCTGCCGGTGGTGATGTTTCGGCCAAGTGGGCGCCGATAGCGGCCGATGCCGGTTGTGTGGTGATAGATAACACCTCCCACTACCGTTACGACCTGGATATTCCATTGGTTATTCCAGAGGTCAATCCACAGGCGATTGCCGACTTCCGTAACCGTAATATTATCGCCAATCCCAACTGCTCAACCATTCAGATGTTGGTGGCGCTCAAGCCTATCTATGATGCCTTTGGGATCAGCCGTATCAATGTGGCCACTTATCAGTCGGTTTCCGGTACAGGCAAAAAGGCGATTGAAGAGTTGGCGGGTCAATCTGCCAAGCTGCTGCAGGGCTTGCCTTCAGAGCCCAAGGTTTATGATAAGCAGATAGCTTTCAACGTGTTGCCGCATATAGATAAGTTTATGGAAAATGGCTACACCAAAGAAGAGATGAAGATGGTTTGGGAAACCCAGAAGATCCTCGGTGACAGCGAGGTTTTGGTGAACCCTACCGCGGTACGGGTACCTGTGTTTTATGGCCATTCGGAAGCGATTCATATCGAAACGCTGCAACCGGTTGATGCCGCGGAAGTCAAGGCGGTATTGCGGGATGCCGAAGGCGTGGTGCTGTTTGAAGATGATGATGATTATCCGACAGCTGTCACCGAAGGTGCCGGTAGTGACCCTGTGTATGTCGGCCGGGTGCGCAAGGATATTTCCCACGATCTGGGTATAGATCTTTGGGTGGTCTCTGACAATATCCGCAAGGGCGCGGCGCTCAACAGTGTACAGATAGGCGAGATACTAATCCGCGATTATCTCTAACACTCTAAGAACTCTTTGTTTCTGTTGAAAAAGCCTGCAAGCAGCAGGCTTTTTTTGTTTTGCAAATGTGAACAGTAGCAGGGCGGACATTTCTGGTTTATAGTAATCTCAATAAATACAAATGCCTAAAGCCAGTCGTCAGTTGGCGAAACCAGCGCTTGAAAGGGAAGAATGGATGAACTTTCGCACTTCATATCTTGTTGGCCTGATGGCCGCTTTTTTTGCCCTGAACCAAGGTACTCTCATTGAACCCGCCCATGCAGAAGGCCTGAAAATTACCGGCCCTGATGGTCAGGTGCGCCAACAGGTACGCCAGTATGGTCCGACTACGCCATCAGACACCTTTTGGAGCATTGCCCAGAAAGTCAGACCGGATTCCAGTGTCAGCATCTATCAGGTCATGGCCGCTATATTTGAGGCCAACCCGCACGCCTTCACCTCCAATAATTACAACAGCCTGGAACGGGGCATGATACTGCTGATCCCTTCCAAAGAGGTGATGCAGGCTATTCCCCAGAGTATGGCCAGAGCCCGTGCCGAGCAGGACGACAAGAGCTGGTCTTCCGGTAAGCCGCTAAAAGCAGATGATGGCAAAATTGAAACTGCCAAAGCCCCCGAGCGTGAAAGCCAAGCCGCAAAAGAGCCAACGTCGGCCACCCAAACTCCAACGGCGGCGCAGCCATCCAAGGTAGCTACAAGTGCCAAGGAAAACAGCGCGCAGCCGAAAGTCAGTGAGCCATCGACTGAGCCAACTCAAGTGGCTGCAGACAAATCGCCAGCCACCACAACCGAAAAAGCAGCCACGGAAGCAACTCCGGAAACGGCCGACGACAACAGCATTGAAGCGCTGCAGAGCCGCAATCTGAGCCTGACCGATGAACTGGGACGCGCGCAGGACATGCTCACAGTGGCCAATACCGATAACCAAGGGCTGCAAGCGCAAATCGATGAACTGAATCAGCGTCTGTCTGTGTTGGAAGAATCGCTGCAGGCCAGCAAAAAGCAGGAGCAGCAACTCAAAGCCGAAAATGCTGAACTCAAGCAGCAACTTCAAGCTGCCAGCACTACGGCTAATGAGCCGGACGACCTCTGGCGCAGCCTGATGGACAACCCGTTGTTACTGGCCCTGGCCGCGGCCATACCCGCGGTACTGCTGTTGTTATTGCTATGGAGCATGCTGCGCCGCAGACGTAAACAGAGTGATGCCCAAGCACCACAGACCGAAGCGGCTCCAATGGCTGCCGCGGCTGTCGCCGGCGCGGCCACAGCCGAGATGGCCAATGCCGACGATGAATTGGCGGTGCATCTGGATGATGATCCGGACGATTCCATTGATTCACTGCTGGATGTCGACAGCTCAGCGTTGCAGCCTGAGCCGGAAGTTGAGAGTGACAACGAGCAGATGGACATGGCGCAGGAGATGTTCATCGACTCGGGAGAGGGGGATGACACCCAAGAGGCCGAAGATGAAGGCCAGTCCCTCGATGATCTCTGGGCCGAAGCCATGGGCGAGCAGGAGTCGGGTGAGCAGGAAGACGCCGCAGAGGAAGACTTGGACTCACTGCTGGCCGGATTGGACGATACCGATAAACAGGAAACCATTCCTGAAGAGTTGCAGGCCGAAAGTGTTCCAGCATCAGAGCCTGAGCTCAGTGAAACCTTACCCGAAGATGTGACGGCCGCTTTCGACCAGAGCTTTGAAGCCGAGCTTGAACAGAATCTTAATCTTGAACCCGAAGAGCAGAGTTCCGAGCCTGAATTGGATACAGAGCTGCAGAGTTTGGATCTGGAGAGCCAGGCCGATGACAGCGCTGTAGTCATTGATGAGGATGAAGATCTCAGTGCCGCCATCGCTGCCGAATTGGCAGAAGATGAGCAGGCTGAAGAGACTCTGGATGAGACACAGGAAGCCGATCTCGATGCGCTGCTGGCCGGGTTTGACGTCAAAGAAGACACAGAACCTCAAATTGAAGCCGGTACTCAAGTTGAAGACGATAGTAAGACTGAAGCCGAGGAAGATCTCAGCGCTGCCATTGCCGCCGTGCTGGATGAGGATAACTCAGCTGATACCGAGCTGGGCGAAGAAGCAGACATTGATGCCTTGTTGGCTGGATTCGACTCGCCGGCAGCAGAGAGCACTGAAACGGAAGACTTAAGTGACGCTATCGCCGCAGAGCTTGAAGATGACAATGTTGCCATAGACTCCAGCGATACAGAGGCAGACATAGATGCCTTGCTGGCAGGCTTCGATGACTTGGGCGATGCTGTCGAGACTCAGGAAGCTGAAGCAGAGCCGGTTCAAGCTGAGGGAGAGAGTGAAGATCTGGACGCCTTGTTGGCTGGGCTTGCGGATGACGTAATTGCGATAGATAACGTTGATGAGGCGATAGCTGAGACTGACGAGGAAGATAGCTCAGAGGTTGAGTCGGATGATGCCACTGAGCGCAGCGATGCCGAATTGGATGCCATGCTGGCAGGCTTGTCGCAGGCTGAGGACTTGGATGAGCCTAAGAAGTCCGATGAAACCGATACTTTAGCCGATGAGAGCAGGGATACCGACAGCGCGCCACAAAGCGCTCAACGCAGCGACAAGGATTCCGGCTTCTTCGACGATCTCAAGGCCGGCAGCAAGAGCCATGATCCCCATATTCTTGAGTGGGAGCCCTCCGCACCCAAAGAGCCTTTGGTTGAGGAAGAGCCCTCAGCGCCAAAAGAGCCTTCAGCGCAAGAAAAGCAAGAGCCCTCAGCGCAAGAAGAGCCTTCAGCCATAGAAGAGCTCTTGGCTCAAGAGGAACTCTCTAACCAGGAACAGGCTGCTGATGTTGAAGACAGCGTAACAGATACCGAGCAGGCTCTGGATATTGACCTGGCCCAGGATACTGACGACAGTGACAAGAGCCTGAGCGACGATGACCTGTTGGCCGCTTTTTCTGAAAACGTTGCCAAGGAAGCCGAGGCGGATGAGGAATTCAGTCTCGAACTGGATGATGATGACTCGCTGGATCTCGAAGACCATAAACTGACAGTGGATGAAGCACTGGCGGCCCTCGATGCCAAAGAAAAAGGCAAGGTGGCTTCCAGCATGGTACCTGAGCACGATCTCAGCGCCTTCCAGAAGGAAAACGGTTTTATCGATATTGAGCGCCTGCTCAGTGAAGCCGATGAAGGCAACAGTGATACCGACCCCTACAAGGAGCTGGATGTGGATATGGGTGAGCTCGACTCCCTCGTTGGCGCCGCCGCTATGGTCGATGTCGATGATGAGGAAAACTCTGTCAATGCCAAGCTGGACTTGGCGCGGGCCTATATCGAAATCGATGACAAAGACAGCGCCAAGGCATTGCTTAAAGAGGTGGAGCTGGACGGCAACGCCCGCCAGCAAGAGGAAGCTGCAGCCCTGATAAAAACCTTGGGCTAGAGCTCAATCAATACTCAAACGGCGCCTGGAGCGCCGTTTTTTATGCAGTCCGTTTATTGTCCGGGCTTTTTCTTGGAGGCGAATGCTCGCTCTGTGGTAGAATTCGCCGCCTTGAGATCAGGGGAGAAACAGATGCGTATCGCGTTGGGTATCGAATATGACGGCAGCGGCTATTATGGTTGGCAGCGCCAGGCGGAAGTGGATTCAGTTCAGGGGCAGTTGGAGCGGGCCTTATCCATGGTCGCCAATGAGCCGATAGCACTGCAATGCGCCGGTCGCACCGATGCCGGGGTACACGCCACCGGGCAAGTGGTGCATTTTGATACTTCTGCCGTGCGTAAAGAAGGCGCCTGGACCCTGGGCGTCAATGCCAATCTGCCGGACAATATCGCGGTGCGTTGGGCCAAAGAGGTGGATGACAGTTTTCATGCCCGCTTTTCGGCAACCGCTCGCCGCTACCGCTATATTATCTACAACCACAATTTCCGTCCCGGCATTTTGCGTGGTGGCGTCAGCCATTATCACGGCGATCTAGACGAACAGAAGATGCATCAGGCGGCTCAGTATCTGCTGGGCGAGCGCGACTTCACCAGTTTCAGGGCGATCCAATGCCAGTCGCGCACCCCGTTTCGCAATGTGCACAGAGTCAGTGTGACCCGCCAGGGTATGTATGTGATAGTGGATATCGAAGCCAATGCCTTTTTGCATCACATGGTGCGCAATATTGTCGGCTCGCTGCTGGAAGTGGGGCTTGGCAATCAGCCGCTGGATTGGCTGGGACAGTTGCTGGAGCTCAAAGACAGAACCAAGGCTGCCCCCACGGCCAAACCCAATGGCCTCTATCTGGTGCATGTCAGCTATCCTGAGCAATATCAACTGCCCAAGTTGGCCATGGGCCCACTGTTTATGCCGGACTGAAACCGTTAGCATGCTGTTGCCGCTACGCTTTTGCTTGCGGCAACATCAAGATTTAAGGGAAGAATCAAATGTCGCAATCATCCGCTCATCCGCATCAGCTACCGGGAGCCAACGCTCCTTTGTCTGTTTGGCTGGACTACCTGCTGGCCATTCATCCGACCGAAATCGATATGGGGCTCGAGCGGGTCACCCAAGTTGCGGCCAGGCTCGGGGTGCTGTCACTGGGCAGCACCAAGGTGATCACTGTTGCCGGTACCAATGGCAAGGGCAGCACCTGCCGTATGCTGGAGCAGATCATGCGCGCGGCGGGTTATCGGGTCGGGGTTTACAGCTCACCCCATATCATCAATTACAATGAGCGGGTGCGAATAGACGACGTCGATGCACCGGATAGCGACTTTATCTCGGCCTTTGAAACCATAGAAGCGGCCAGGGGCGACACCTCGCTGACCTTCTTTGAATATGCCACGCTGGCCGGGTTACTGCTGTTCAAGCAGGCCAAGCTGGATCTGGTTATTCTGGAAGTGGGCCTGGGAGGCAGGCTGGATGCCACCAATATCATAGATGCCGATGTCAGTGTGGTAACCGCCATAGATCTTGATCATCAGGCGTATCTTGGTGACACCCGGGAGTTGGTTGGCCGTGAGAAAGCCGGCATCTTCCGTAAGAACCGCCCGGCGATAGTGGGCGATGCCGAGATGCCTGCCAGCGTAGTTGATGTTGCCAATGAAAAGGGCGCCTTACTCAAGGCGGTGGGGCAGGCATTTTCCTACAAGCAAACCCGCACAGGCTGGGATTTTTGCGGTGAGCACTGGCAGTTTGCAGACTTACCCAAGCCGCAATTACCTCTGCCCAATGCCGCCACCAGCTTGGCGGCGCTGGAACAACTCTGGCCTGAACTCTCCGAAGCGGCGATTCGCTCAGGGCTCGCCAGTGCCAGGCTCAGTGGCAGAATGGAGCATATCAGTGAGGTGCCGCTGATTATTTTGGATGTGGCGCACAATCCCCACGCGGCCCGCTATCTGGCGCAAAGGCTGGATGAACTGCAGGCCAAGGGGCGAGTCTATGGCGTTTGCGGTATGCTCAAGGACAAGGATATCGAGGGCGTGATGCAGGCGCTGGCGCCTAGCATAGACAGCTGGTTGTTGGTGACGCTGCATAATGAGCGTGGTGCCGATGCCGGCCGTTTGCGAAAAGCCCTGCCGGATGGCTGTGACGCCCAGGAATTTGAACAGATGCCGGATTGCTGGCAATACCTCAAACCCAAACTCGGCGCCGAAGATGTGGTAATTGTCTTTGGCTCCTTTTACACTGTTTCGGGCTTTAAAGCGCTTATCTAATTGACTGGAAGGAAGATATTTTGTCGACTCAGTTTCATAACCGTCTGGTAGGTACCGTAGTATTGGTCGCTTTGGGGGTGATCTTTTTACCTGACATTCTCGATGGCAAGAAAGAGCGCCAGCAAGAGCAGTTCACTGAAATTCCGCTGCGGCCGGATACCGAATCCCAATTGGCGGAGCCGGGCGAGTTTGAAACCCTGGATGTAGCCGAGACTCTGGACTTGGCACAGGAGACAGACGAGCCTCAGGTTGAAGTCGAACCGGCGGCGCCCGAGGTGAAGGCTACCGAAAACAGTGTTTCCAACACCGCCCAATCCAAGCCACAGGAGGTCAAAAAGACTCCTGAACCCAAGGCCAAACCCCGTGATGCGGCCTGGACTTTACAGCTCGGCGCCTTCAGTAACGCGGCCAATGTCAAAGCCCTGGTAGCCAAATTGCGCAAGGCCGGATTCAGCGCCTATACCTTGCCGGACAAGCCTGTGGACGGAAAGTTGACCCGGGTGTTTGTCGGTCCGGATGTCTCCAGTGATCGCATCAAACAGCAGCAGAAGAAGGTTGAAGAGTTGACCAAACTCAAGGGTAAAGTGGTTCGCTATAACCCACAGGAAAGATGACAGTTTGCCCCGAGTCGGCAAGCAATTATTTACGCCCCGGGGGTGAGAATGCTTGCCTTCTCTGGTAGAATCCCGCCGACTTAAATCTTCACCGGATATTTCTACCCATGGTTTGGATAGATTACGCCATCATCATAGTTATCGGATTATCGACCCTTATCAGTCTGATCCGTGGTTTTGCCAAAGAAGCCATGTCGCTGGTGGTTTGGTTCGCCGCCTTTTTCATCGCCAGCCAGTTTTATCAGGACCTTGCCGTTCATATCACTCAAATCAATGATGAGGTGCTGCGAAACGGGGTTGCCATCGCCATCTTGTTTATTGTCACCCTGATAGTGGGGGCCTTGGTGAACTATTTGATCGGCCAGTTGGTCTCCAAGACAGGGCTCTCGGGAACGGACAGAATTCTTGGCCTGTGTTTCGGTGCGCTGCGCGGCGCATTGATAGTCAGTGCCATACTCTTTTTTATGGATGCCTTTACCGGCGCACCCAAAACCGATTGGTGGCAGGGTTCGCAACTGGTGCCCGAATTCGGGGTGGTTATCCAGTGGTTTTTTGACTACCTGGAAAATACCTCAAGCTTTGTACCCAAAATATAAAAAATACAATTATCAGAACATCTTACAATGAGGAAGCTTACCCATGTGTGGTATCGTCGGAATCGTTGGCCGCTCGGCGGTCAATCAGACCATCTATGATGCACTGACAGTGCTTCAACACCGTGGCCAGGATGCTGCAGGCATAGTGACTATCGATCAGAATGCCTTTCGCCTGCGTAAGGCCAATGGTCTGGTCAAGGACGTATTTGAACCCAAGCATATGCAGCGGCTGCAGGGCAACGCCGGCTTGGGCCATGTGCGTTATCCCACGGCCGGCAGCTCCAGTGCCTCTGAAGCCCAACCGTTTTATGTGAACTCTCCTTTCGGGATCTCTCTGGCGCACAACGGCAACCTGACCAATACAGTGCAACTGGCCGAAGGGCTGCGCAACAAGCGCCGCCATGTGAACACCACTTCCGACTCTGAAGTGCTGCTCAACCTGTTGGCCGATGAGCTGGACAAGACCGACAGCCTGACCTTGAGCCCGGATGAAGTGTTCGATGCTGTCTCCCGGGTGCACGCCGACACCCGCGGTGCCTACGCCGTGGTGGCCATGATTATCGGTCAGGGCCTGGTGGCATTTCGCGATCCTTTCGGTATTCGCCCTCTGGTGCTCGGCAAGCATGAGACAGCCTCTGGTACCGAGTATATGGTGGCCTCAGAAAGCGTGGCACTGGATGCCGTTGGTTTCGAAGTGATGCGCGATGTGGCTCCCGGCGAAGCCGTGTATATCACCACAGAAGGTGAGCTGTTTACCCGTCAGTGCGCCGAAGCGCCAAGCTATGCCCCCTGTATCTTCGAATTCGTTTATTTTGCCCGTCCGGACTCCACCATAGACAAGGTGTCAGTCTATGCCAGCCGGGTCAACATGGGTGCCAAGCTGGGTGAGAAGATCCGCAAGGAATGGTATGACCATGATATCGATGTGGTGATCCCTATTCCGGAAACCTCCTGTGATATCGCCCTGGAAATTGCCCGAGGCATGGATCTGCCTTACCGTCAGGGATTCGTGAAGAACCGCTATATCGGCCGTACCTTTATCATGCCGGGGCAGCAGGAGCGCAAGAAGTCGGTCAGACGCAAGCTCAATGCCATCAACGCCGAGTTCAAGGACAAGAATGTGCTGCTGGTGGACGACTCCATAGTGCGTGGTACCACTTCAGAGCAGATCATCGAGATGGCTCGTGAAGCCGGCGCCAAGAAGGTGTATTTCGCCTCGGCCGCGCCCGAGATCCGCTTCCCCAACGTCTACGGCATAGACATGCCAACCTCCAATGAGCTGATTGCCCATGGCCGTGATGCCGATGAAATCGCCCGTCTCATTGGCGCAGATGGCATCATCTTCCAGGATCTGAGCGACCTGGTGGAAGCGGTGCGAATGGAAAACCCGGATATCAAGCGCTTCGAAACCTCAGTGTTTGACGGCCACTACATCACCAAGGATGTGGATCAGGCCTATCTGGATCATCTAACCCAGCTGCGTAACGACGACGCCAAGGCCAACCGCAATAAGGATATAGGTACCAACCTGGAGCTGCATAACGTCTGCCATCCTTGATAAGTACTCTCTGATAAAGCCAACCCTTGAGGTTGGCTTTTTTCTGTGCCAGTCAGTATGCTGAGCCTCGACTGTTGATGGTGCAGGGAGAGAAGCACAATGGATAAGTACCGGGAAACCGTGGCCACCTTTGACAAAATGGCACTTCCCTATCGGGATAAGTTTGCCGGCAACGATTGTTATGACTCGGCCCATAACCGTTTTGCCTCCTTGCTGAAGCAGTATCAGGCCTGTGCCGGACGGCGCCTGCGGTTACTGGATATAGGCTGTGGCCCAGGGCATGTCAGCGGCATGTTGGCAAAAAGGGTGCCTGAGCTCGAGATAGTGGGTATAGATGCGGCGCCGGCCATGGTGGCGCTTGCCGGTGAATTGTTGCCCGAGGGACGTTTTTATCGGCTGGATAGCCGCGAGCTTGGTTGTCTTTCGTCGCTGCTTGAAGCTGATGCCGTGCAGGCTATCGCAACCTTAGATGTGCCTGAAAGTGCAGCTACGCCCCTAAGCCTAGGGGTTTCTGATGGCTTTAATACCCTTGATGACTTTAATGCCCTTGATGGCTTAGACACGCCAGAGGGTTTTGATGCAATACTTCTGCTCTTCATTACGCCTTATCTTGAACGTCAGGATGTGATTGCCTTACTGCAAGACTGCCGTGCGCTACTGAATGACGGCGGGCTCCTGTATCTGGCCTCCATGGAGGATGACTATCAAGAGTCCGGCTATCAAAGCTCCAGCGCAGGAGACAGGGTATTTATCCACTATTATCCCGAAGTGTTTTTCGTCAGTGAGTTGGCCGCGGCCGGGTTTGAGCTTATCGATAGTCTGCGTAAACCCTATCTGGAGCAGGGCGAGGTCAAGGCCACAGATCTGTTTCTCTACGCCAAAGCCGTGTAAAAACAAAGGCGCTTCAGAGGCAGATAGCGCCTGGGCTTTCAGGTAAAACGCTTATTTTGCCCGCTACTTTTTGTTCACTACTTTTTATCACGACTATTGGCTCGTGACTTTTTCTCGTGAATTTGTCTCGCGATTTTTTCTCGTTGCCTTTTCGCGTAACTTTTTTCTCAGTTAGCGAGCCGTTTTGCGAATAAACTCCAGCAGGCGGTTGTTGGCGGGCATGGTCCTGGCAAAGCTCAAGCCCCTGGGCTGCGGCCAGCATCAGGATCCACTCTTGATCGCGAATGCCGCTTTGCGGATCGCGCTGCCGTAACATGGCATCGAACACCCGGTTGGAGTCGCTGCTGTAATCGCCTCGATAGTTGAAGGGGCCATAGAGGCAGAAACGGCCGCCGCTTTGCAATACTTTGCCTATGCCGGTAAACATCGCCTCCACCATGGGCTGGCTCATGATATGCGCAGTATTGGCGCTATAGATGGCATCCGGCGCCGGCTCAGTTGCCGACTGCGGCCAGGGTGAGCACACCTCCAGAGTGATCACCTCGGCCAGGTTACTCGCCGGGAGTTTGGCATGCCAGGCGCGGATCCCATCCAGATACTGGGGTTGATCGCTGCATTGCCACACCAGGTGCGGTAACTGCGGGGCAAAGTAGACCGAGTGCTGACCGGTACCACTGCCTATCTCCAATACCCTGCGGCAGCCTGAGAATGCCTGTTTGAGTATTTTGAGTATCGGCTCGCGGTTGTTTTCACAGGCTTGGGAGAAGGGCGCGGGTATCGAAGACATAAAAGATTTCCTGCAATCTTGCCGTCGTGACGGCTGAGTGAGTCTGGTGTTTTATCGTACTGACTTTATAACATCGCCAGAGGTTTAAATCATGGCAAGACTAATCTGCAAAGAAGCATAAAAAAGCGCCCCTGAGGGCGCTTGGGTCGTTTTCAGTCTCAGTTGACAGCCTTATTGGGCAGGCTTGAGATCTATGCGGTAGACGGCAAAGCCCAGCTCATCGGTACTCAGCTTGGTCATGGTCCTTTGCTGGTTGGCCTGGATGAAGTTGGCGGCCTTGTCACTGTCCTGGGTCGCAAAGCGGATATCCAGGGCAACAGCCGTATCTATACTCTTGAAGTCCCAGTTATAGTCGGCCGTGGGGTTGACCATGGCGTCATACTTGTCGGTTTCAGGATTGTATTTGGACTGCTCTGTGATATAAGCCGCCAGAGCTTCACGGTTGGTGTCCGGCAGTTCCAGTACCACGTGCTCGCTTCCGGTGCCGGCAAACTTTCCGCCAAAGGCGCGGTAGTTGTTGGAGGCGACGATAAATTCCTTGGCCGCCAGGTTTTCACCTGTATAGACATTGCCTTCGCTGTCGGTGAAGGCCAGATCCACAATTCGTGAGGCATCGGCATTGACCAGAGCGCAATCCCGGTCGTATTTGCTCGGCTGTGTCACGTCTATCTTGTAGGACACGCCATCGATAACATCAAAGTTGTAGGTGGGGTGGTTATAGTTCACCAGCTCCTGCGGCTCAGTGCTGGCAGGATCTATCTGGTTGAACTGGTTGGCTGAACACTCGAGCCAGTCTTTCAGCTCGGCGCCGTTTAGCTTAACCGCTACCATAGTGTTGGGGTAGAGGTAGAGATCGGCGGCGTTCTTGAAGGTCAGCGGCCCTTTGTCCACCATTACATACTGATCGGCATCACTGGTGGTGCTATGGCGGCCACCGGCCTTGAACGGCGCGGCTGCAGAGAGCACAGGCAATGACTTGAGTGCTTCCGGCAGCTTGGCCTTGACGTTGGCTATCTGGGCGTCGGAGACAATCTGCACAGTCGGGTCGTCCTGCACCAGCGTCAGGAAGCTGAACATGTCGGCGGCGGCTACCCCGATTGGCTGCTCGACAAAGGCGATGGTGCCCTGGTGTTCGAGCTCAACCGCATCGTGAATGTCCTTATCGGCTTCCACCAGAGGCGTCTTGTTGGCACCGTCATAGATAGGGCGGGCCTCAGTGCGGGCCGAGAGTACAGTCCACTTGCCGTCTTTACGTTGCAGTTTGAAGTCGACCAGGCCCATGTTGTCGCCCCAGCGACCCGGCATCACGGCGGGGACACCGTTGAGCAGGCCTTTTTCCACATCTGTGTTGGGCAAGTCGGCATAGCGGGCATCGGGGAAGATGGAGTGGCTGTGGCCGAACATGATGGCATCAATGCCGTCGACATAGGTGAGGGCATAGGTGGCGTTTTCGGCAGCAGGATCGCCTGGGTTTTCGGTGGAGCCAATGCCTGAATGCGGAATGGCGATAATGATATCGGCGCCTTCAGCCTTCATTTGCGGCACAAATTTCTTGGCGCTCTCCACTATGCTCTCGGCGCGTACCTTGCCGGTGAGGTTCTGCTTGTCCCACAGCATAATTTGCGGAGGCACAAATCCTATATAGCCAATCTTGAGCTTGTGACTGTTGCCGTCAGTGTCCTTAACCTCGGTTTCCTTGATAAGGTAAGGGGTAAACAGGTTGTCACCTTTCTTGAGTCCCTTCCAGCAATCATCGGCATCACAATAGACGTTGGCGTTGACATAGGGGAACTGGGCGCCGGCGAGGGATTTCTCCAGGAAATCCAGGCCGTAGTTGAATTCGTGGTTGCCTATGTTACCCACGGCATAATCGAGCAGGTTCATCGCCTTGTAGGCGGGGTGCACTTCGCCATCGGCGATACCGACCTTGGCCATAAAGTCGCCCATGGGGCTGCCCTGCAGCAGATCGCCGTTATCGACCAATACTGTGTTGGTGACTTCTTTACGGGCGGCATGGATCAGGCTGGCGGTACGGGCCAGACCTATAGTAGGGTCTTCCTTACCGCTGTAATAGTTGTAATCCATGATGTTGGTGTGCAGATCTGTGGTTTCCAAAACCCGCAGATCCACGCTCACCGTTGGCTCATCCTTGTTGTCACTGCCACAGGCACTGAGACCCAATGCGGCGGCAACCGCCAGTGTTACTAATGTTTTAGTTTGCATTGTTTACTACTCTTGGTTTTTATTATCGACCCCGGGAGATTATCCCGTCCATCATCCGGTTAAATCACTGTTAATCATGTGATTAATCTGGTTAACCAAGGCGCAGTATACCCAAAGGCGGCGACACTTATGTGACATCGGCCGTTAAAAACGGGTGACAATTTGTGACAAGTGGCAAATAAATGTCCGTTGACTGTCCCGGTTGTTCAAAACTTGTTCCAGTGACCGCAAGAGGCCCAACTTTGGCGCTGGATTTCTGCTCAGTCATGTCGGCCCCTCGGGGGAGGGCAGAATTTCTTACAGTTAAGTCATTGTCCAAATAGCGGAAGAGTTGTTAAGGTAATGGCGGGAATCAACAGGGCTGTTGCCCCGCCGAGACAGGTGTCCCGGGTATTCAATCATAACTAAGCAATAGCCTGCCGTTAATGGAGTCAAGATGCGTAAGACATTAATCGCCACCGCCATAGGCGCTGCACTGGTGCTGAGTGCCTGTGCCGAACAGCAAACCAATGAAACCGTCAGCAATGCCCCGGCCAAAGAAGCGAGCCAAAGTATGCCAGAGGCAAAAAGTACCGAACAAACAGCAAGCAATGTGCTGCTCAGCCCAAGTCCGCTGCAGTATCATGCCCCGCAGTTCGACAAGATAAAAATCGCAGACTATCTGCCGGCCTTTGAAGCCGGGATCAAGGAACACAACCAGCAAATTGCCGGCATAATCAACAACAGCGAAGCCGCTTCGTTTGATAACACCATAGTGGCGATGGAAAAGACCGGCGCCATTCTCAATCGTACTTCCAGGGTCTTCTTCAATCTGGCCGGGTTGATCTCCAACGATGAGTTTCAGGCCATTCAAGGGGAAATCGTTCCCAAGCTTACCGAACACAGCGACAATATTTTCCTCAATCCCAAGTTGTTTGCCCGGGTTGAAGCTGTCTACAACCACAAAGATAGCCTGAGCACACAAGATCAGCGTCTGGTGGACTTCTATTACAATCAGTTCGTCCGTGCCGGCGCCAAATTGAGCGAAGCCGACAAGACCCAAATGCGTGAGCTCAACGGTGAGCTGGCCACATTGTCGACCGAGTTTTCGCAAAACATTCTCAAGTCGTTCAAGGATGATGTGATCCTGGTGACCGATAAGGCGCAGCTCAAAGGCTTGAGTGAGGATGAGATAGGCGCCCTGGCCAACGCCGCCAAGGAAGCGGGTAAAGAGGGTTACCTGATAAGCCTGGTGAATACCACCCGCCAGCCACTGCTGTCGAGCCTGGAAGACAGAGGCCTGAGAGAGAAAATTTGGCAGACTTCGTCCAATCGCGCCATGGCCAGCAATGGTCCTATCGTACTCAAGCAGGCACAGTTGCGCGCCGAAAAGGCAAAACTGCTGGGTTATGAAACCTGGGCTGACTATGTACTGGCCGATCAGATGGCCGGTAATCCGGATGCGGTATTTGCCATTTTGGATGACCTGGCACCCAAGGCCGTTGCCAAGGCTAAGGCTGAAGGCAAGGATATCCAGGCGCAAATCAAGGCTTCCGGTGCCGACTTTGAGCTGCAGCCATGGGACTGGGCCTTCTATGCCGAGCAGGTTCGCAAGGCCAAATACGATCTGGATGAGAGCCAGATCAAGCCCTACTTCGAATTCAATACCGTGCTGAATGACGGCATGTTCTACGCCATGCAGAAGTTCTACGGCATCACAATGAAAGAGCGCAAGGATCTGCCGGTATGGCAGGAAGATGTCCGCGCCTGGGAAGTATTCAACGAAGACGGCAGCTCCATCGGGCTCTTCTATCTGGACCCTTACGCCAGAGTAGGCAAGAACGGCGGCGCCTGGATGGATGAGTACGTGACCCAAAGCTTCCTTTTGGATAACAAGCCTGTGGTGTACAACGCGCTCAATATTCCCAAGCCGGCCGAAGGTCAGCCTACGCTGATGACCTTTGATGAAGTGACTACCATGTTCCATGAATTTGGCCACGGCATTCATGGTTTGTTCTCGCAGGTGAAATACCCAAGCCTTGCTGGTACCGCTACTCCAAGGGACTTTGTTGAGTTCCCATCCCAGGCCAACGAGGATTGGGCCACAGATCCGGACGTTTTGGCTCACTATGCCAAACACTACAAAACCGGCGAGCCAATTCCGCAAGCCTTGCTGGAAAAAGTGCGAGCAGCGGCTACCTTCAACCAGGGCTATGACACGGTTGAGTATCTGGCCGCAGCGCTGCTTGATATGGAGTGGCACTCCCTCAAGGCCGGTGAACAAGTGGCGGACGTTAAATCCTTCGAAGCCAAGGCCCGTGCCAAACATGGCCTGGATTACGCGCCTGTGTTGCCACGTTACCAGTCGACTTATTTCAGCCATGTATTCGGTGGCGGTTACTCGGCCGGATATTATGCTTACCTGTGGACCGAAGTGTTCGCTGCCGACGCCTTTGCCCATACCATGGCTGAAGGTGGCCTCAAACGAGCCAATGGTGACAAGTATCGTCAGGCTATTCTCTCCAAGGGGAACAGTGAGGATCTGATGCAGGACTACATCCAGTTCCGCGGCCAGAAACCCACAGTGGATGCGCTGCTCAAGCGCCGAGGCCTGGTAGACTGAAACCTTTGATAACACCCGCCATTTGGCGGGTGTTTTTTATTGTTACCCCAAAACCACCTCCTATGGAGGTGGTGATCGTCAAGTCGGGGCTCAGCCCGAAGAGTGCCCATACTGCATACTGACTCGGTTTGTTACCAGCAAATCAAGGAGTAAGCAGTATGAGCCGATATGAAAGTGCATCGCACGTCTTCTATCGCTGTCAGTATCACATTGTATGGACGCCAAAGTATAGACACAGGATCTTGAAGGGCCGAGTTGGGCAGGAGGTTTGTCGCAGTATTTATATCTATAGCGGCATGAAGAAGTGTCGGATAGTAGAGCTAAATGTC
>NZ_JADP01000042.1:0-26217 GCF_000518445.1 Shewanella sp. 38A_GOM-205m
GCTCTCTGCGTTATCCGACTTCGACAGGCCCCGGCATGCCTTCAGTCAGATGCCTTGAACGCCAATTGCTGTGCAAGCCAGAGTGCCACGAGGACTTATTCGCACCTTCCTTAGATAATCCAGCGCGCCACAAACCGCGGCGACCTGGGCGGCATTGCACTGTTCATCGCTTGCTTGCGGGCTGTCCGGGTAGACTTCTGTGGTGCAGGTGTATGGGGCATTGGTAACCGAGGCACATAGACCAAGCTGCTTGAGCGGATAACGGATAACGCCGTGGTCGACCACAGGAGAGCCGATGATATTGCCGTCTTTGTCGGCCGGAGCGATATGGGTCACTTTGGCGACCGCTTCGATAATGGCTCGTTGGAATTCAGGTTGCGGCATGGCTTCATCATCTACCACATAAAAACCGTCCGGGATCTCGCCGGGAGCTATGATTTTGCCATCGCGGGCCGCCAGCGCCGGGCGAAACTCGGTTTCATCCGTGTCTGTGGTTTCATGCAGATCGATATGAGCCAGGAAAGTGGCGCCGTGGCTAGCAACCAGAGCCATCAATGCGGCAGACTCTTCCGCCGGGCTGGGTTCAAAGAAGGAACGATTGGGATCGATAGCCAAAGGATTCCAACGGTTGATGACTTCGTATCCCCAAGGGCTGACACAGGGGACGACCAGGAGGTTGAAATCCGTTTGATAACGTTCGGCTTCCTGCTCAAGAAACTGCAGCGCACCTTGAACGCCACTGGTTTCATAACCGTGGATCCCGCCTGTGACCAATACCCAGGGCTTATCTGCCTGTGGCGATTTACTCTGCAGGGCGAGCAGGGGATAACGTTCCGGGTCATAACTTAAGGCGCCGTATCGGCGGCATTCAAAAGCTGTCTTGAGGGCATAGATCTTGTCGAGCACCTGTTCACGGTAGCTGCGTTTGATGTTTTGGGTGGCGCGCCAGGCGGATTTTTCGGCCTCTCCCCAGGGAGTACCTGGAGTGCCTATAGGGTATTCTTGACTCATGGATTGCCTCCTTATTTCTTTTATAAAACGTGTATGAATGGCGTATGAATAGCAAAACGCAGCCCATTGGACTGCGTTTATTCTTGAGGAAAATGTTACTGGGCGTTAAAGGCCTGACCGTTTTCCTGCAGGCTGTCGTCGCCCATCAGATATAGATAAACGGGCATTATCTGCTCTGGCGTCTTGAGATCCAGTGGGTTCTCTGCCGGATAAGCCTTGGCGCGCATGCCGGTGCGGGTTGCTCCCGGATTGATACTGTTGGCGCGCACCTGGGTGCCTTCACATTCATGAGCCAGCACCTGCATCATGCCTTCGGTAGCAAACTTGGAGAAGGCATATGGGCCCCAGTAAGCGCGGCCCTTACGGCCAACACTGCTGGAGGTAAAAATAATTGAGGCGTGCTCGGCCTTGCGCATCACAGGCAACAGTGCCTTGGTCATCATGACTTCGGCCACCACATTGACCTTGAGCAGATCTTCCAGTGACTGAATATCAATATGTTCAAATGGCCCCAAAGCGCCCAACAGACTGGCATTATGCAGCAGGCCATCGAGCTTGCCGAATTGCTGCTCTATGGTTTCAGCCATGTCGCGGTAGTTTTGTTCGCTGGCGCCCTTGAGATCCAGAGGCACAATCGCTGGAGTCGGGCCACCGGCGGCTTCAATTTCATCGTAAACGGCTTCCAGCTTCTTGACCGTTTTGCCCAGCAGGATCACTGTGGCGCCATGGGCGGCATAGGCCTTGGCTGCGGTTTTGCCAATGCCGTCGCTGGCACCGGTTACCAGAATAGTTTTGCCCTTGAGAAGATCTTTTGCTGCTTGATATTCCAACATGGGGAGTTGTTTCCTCTTCGCGCTAAAGCCCGCCAATACTCGACTCACTACAGCGGTATACATCTGTTTAAAACAAATGACTGTTCATTGTTACTTTTCGTTGCGTGCAACTGTGACAAAAATGTAGCTAACTCAATATTTTTACGTTAACTTGAGACGAGCTGAGGACTGATTTCAGCTCCTCTGGTCACAGTGTCTGGGGTATTGTGACCAATTTCTTGGGGAAAACAAAATTATTACAACAAGATTTGGGGAAAAAAGATGAAAAGACTCATTTTGGGTGTTGCAATCGCATCTGCACTTGGACTGACAGCATGTGGTGAAGACAGCTATAACGAACTTAAGGATAAGACAGAGCCGCTCATCCCTGAGTCCCATTTGGTGTTTGATCCTGCCAAAGCTGAAGTTCCCTTGCCAAACGACCTACTGCTCAACGGCACCACAGACGGTACCTTGAATATTCCCGGAGAAGCCTCCGGTGACTATACCAATCCGCAGCTGGCGCTGGGCGCGCTGGATGGCTGGTCAACCACGCAACCGATAACCATAGATATTGAACCTTCCAAAGATAACAGCGGCAATACCTTGAGCCTGCTGGCATCTTCCGTGGCCCAGCCTGGAGCGGTGAGAATGTTTGAAGCCGTCAGCGGCGGCCCGCTTTCTTCCAAAGCCGAGTGCCAGGCCAAGCCTTCGGTTTCTGCCTGTGAAGTGGGTGAAGAGCTGGTTTGGGGGGAAGACTTTATCACTCAAGCGTCCGGCAACAAGATTGTCATTGTGCCACTGAAGCCACTTAAGCCCGCTCAGTCTTATATCTATGCCACCACTAAACTCATCATGGATTCGGCCGAGCGCCCGATAGCGCCTTCCTACACCTATGGTTTGTTGAAACTGGATATCGACACAGCGCCGCTGGAAACCGCCGATCAATTGATGCTGCAAACTCTGGTAAACAGTTATGAAAAGGGCATGGCGGCGGCTCATGGCGTCGACAAGGAAAGCATTACCTATTCAGGCCTGTTTACCACCCAGTCGGTGGCCGATGTTTATGAAACCACCAAGCTGCTGATGCTGCAACCCGGCTCACCCTATGCGCCCAAGTGGCTGCAAACTCCGACTCCAGCCGGCTATACAGTGGCGATGGCCGCAGGGCTCACCCCTGCTGACGGCATAGCCTATGTATTGGCGGATTTGGCCGATGTCTACACTGCGGCCATTGAAGTACCGGTTTACGGCACTTGTTCATCGGCAAGCTGTGACGGCATTAACGGCTACTGGCAGGCCCAGGGCGACAGCCCGGTATCTGTGTTGCTGGCGCTGCAGGCTGGTACTCTGAGCCAGGAGAACTTTGCCGCCCAGGCGATGGCTTACAACATAGATCCCGCCGCTGCACTGGCCAATCCTTCCTTGTTGGCCGGCAAAGCGTGGAAACTGGATGATGACAGTGCGGCCGATGCCACCAAGCACCTGACCCGCTTTAATCCCATTCCGGCTATTCGCAACTACGAAACTGTGCCTGTGCTGATCTCCATGCCCAACGCCGCTAAGCTTGCGGCATTTTATGCCAGCCAGGGCTTGCCTTTCACGCCACCAACCAGTGGCTGGCCTACCACGATAGCGCTGCATGGTCTGGGTGGCGGCAAAGAGATGTCGCTGGCCTATGCCGGTAGTTATGCCGCAGCCGGTGTGGCTACAGTGGCCATAGATATGCCGCTGCACGGTGCCCGTTCATTTGATGCCAATGGTGACGGCATCTATGAAGTGTCGGCCTCAGGTGCTGCCTATGGTAATGTTGTCGGCAAGCCGGATGCCTTCCAAAACGGCAATCCGCTGGTATTTGTCAACATAGAAAGCACGCTGTCGGTACGGGATAACTTCCGTCAGGCGACCATGGATCATCTGGCGCTTAGAGCCGCGATAACAGGTATGTCGGCGCAACTGGCCGAAATGGGCGCGCCTCAGGTGTTTGATAATAACCAGATAACCGCTCAGGGGCTTAGCCTTGGCGCCATTGTCGGCACCAACTTCGCGACCTATGCCAGCACAGGTTTGAAAGACCCTGCATCCGGCACAGCCTTGCCCAACTACTATGGCATCAAGGGCGCATCTTTGGTGGCGCCTAGCGGCGGCCTGGCGGGGTCTTTCGCCGGTTCAGCCACCTTTGCACCTCTGTTGTTTGCCAATGTGACGGCTTCCGATACCTTCAAGGCCTTGGTGGACGCGGCCAATAAACAAGGATATCAGCCGGGTTCGGCCGAATATGAGGCACTGGTTCAGACGGTATACGCCGAATTTATCCCTACCTTCGCCTTTGCAGTACAAACCGGGATAGAGTCAGCCGATCCTATCAACCAGACTGCCATGCTCAAGGCCACGGGTTTGCCGGTTCATCTGGTGGAAATCGTCGGTGATGGTGCAGGTAACAAGGGCGATCAGGTTCTGCCTGGTACTGTCGCGGGCTTCCCGCTGTCCGGCACTGAGCCTTTGATTGCGACTCTGGGGCTTAACTGCGTCGATCAGACCAGTGCTGGTGGCGGCGCTGTGCGCTTTGCCAAGGGGCATCACAGCTCACTCATTGACCCATCCGAAGTACCGGGCGTGACCGATGGCATGGCGGCTCAGGC
This sequence comes from Shewanella sp. 38A_GOM-205m, assembly GCF_000518445.1. Taxonomy (NCBI): domain Bacteria; kingdom Pseudomonadati; phylum Pseudomonadota; class Gammaproteobacteria; order Alteromonadales; family Shewanellaceae; genus Shewanella; species Shewanella sp. 38A_GOM-205m. Next base: position 4,466 of record NZ_JADP01000042.1, read on the forward strand.
GACAGCAGAAATGCAGTCTCAGGTGTCTATTTTTGCCTCTTCTGCCGGTAAAGATGGTGCCAGCATTTTGGTGACCGACTCGTCCGTTCTGCAAAGCTGCGGTGGCTAAGCGGTTACTCATATGTTTTTTGTAACAAACCCGGCGAAATGCCGGGTTTTTTTATCTATGCAAGGGCTGCTAGAATAGCGCGATTTTGTGTGCTTTCTCGCGGTGAAAGGAACCCTGTAGTGGAATTTTTATACGAGTACGGATTATTTCTGGCCAAGGCGATCACTTTGGTGGTGGCAGTGGGTGCCATAGTGGTAATTGTGGTGGCATCGGCGGTAAAACAAAAGAGTGACAGGGGCGAGCTGAAACTGACGCATCTCAGCGATGAGCTTAGATCGCTCAAGCATCACCTCAAGGCAGAGCTTTTGGGCAAAAAGGCGTTCAAGGCCTATGAGAAACAGCTCAAGGCCGAGCAAAAGGCCCACGACAAGGCGCTTGATGCCGGGGAAGCAAAAGATCCCAAGGTGTATGTCGTCGAGTTCAAAGGTGGCATAGAAGCGGCCGAAGTGGCGTCACTGCGGGAAGAGATCAGCGCCATTCTGGCAATCGCCGAGGAAGGTGATGAGGTAGTCGCCAGCGTTGAGAGTGGTGGCGGCATGGTTCATGGTTATGGCCTGGCGGCCAGCCAACTGGACAGGATCCGCAATGCCGGGCTGCCGCTGACCATATGTGTCGATAAGGTGGCTGCCAGTGGCGGTTATATGATGGCCTGCGTCGCCGACCGCATTATTGCCGCGCCGTTTGCTATCATAGGCTCCATAGGTGTTGTTGCCCAATTGCCGAACTTTAACAAGCTGCTGAAGAAGCATGACATTGATTATGAGCAGCATACCGCCGGTGATTTCAAGCGCACCCTGACGCTGTTCGGTGAGAACACAGATGAGGGTAGAGCCAAGTTCCAACAGGAACTGGAAGAAACCCATCAGCTGTTCAAAGACTTTGTCGGGCGTTATCGGCCGCAACTGGAGCTGGACAAGGTGGCAACCGGTGAACATTGGTATGGTCAGCAAGCCATAGAGCTGGGGCTCATAGATGAAGTCGGCACCAGTGATGATCTCTTGCTGAAGTTGGCCGCGGATCGCACTGTGATCAAGGTAAAATATCAGCTGCGCAAGAAACTGGCCGACAAGTTGGCCCACAGCGCTTCTTTGATGCTCAACGCCTGCTACAACAAGTTGGCCGAGAAGAATCGGCCAATGTAACTCCTGCTGTTTAATCCATTCGCTAATCTAACCCCGGCACGCCGGGGCTTTTTATGTCACTATTCTTCCGGCAAAACCGTGCCGGCGTTATCGTCACTCAAGTCGCTGCCAAAACCATTCAGCCACAGGATTACTTTGGCCGAATGCATTCCTAATGTGTTTAAGACCTTGGCTGATTCTGCCTCCGGATGAGTTTGAGAAAACGACCGCAAGCGCAGACCAATTCGAGCGGCTAATTGACGCTATTTTGCATAAAACACCGACATTAATGCTTTTAAAATTCATAAACAGAGGCATTTAGGCCTTTTTATGCAGTACGCCTTTAATTCTCTGGCTGGATACGTTAAAACAGCCTTGGGGGATTAACAAAAAGATAACAATAACTATGCAGATCAAATACCGAGCCAACATGATGGTTGGGGATCAGGCGTACCCGGCTTTTGAACTGGCCAACCTTATTCGTTTTATTCAGTCACAATTGGGAGCCGAGGCTGCCGAAGAGATATGCCTGCACATAGGCACGGGTATCAATGAACTCAAGGAGTGCCAATTGGTGCGGGTCTGGCAGCTCAGCGCCACCATAGCGTTTCTCATGCAGCGTAGTCGACGTGAGGATATCAGCCTGCTGGCTGGTCTCAATACCCGGGTAACCGACTTGGGCTTTCTGTTGCCTTTGCTTGGGGATTGCCGGGATCTCGGTGAATGCCTGGATTTTGTGCTCAACCATCCCAAGTGGGTGGGCAGTTTTGCCGATCTGTTGCTGCTGGAAGATGAGCGGGAAATCCGCCTGCGCTGGCTCAATACCGGCCGGGCCGAGTCGTTAATCTATCGCGGCGAATTTCTTCACAGCATAGGTGCGCTGCTGAGTTTGGCGCGGGAGTTAACCGGTCAAGAGGTCAGCTTTAACTGTATCTGTGTTACCGGCACTTTGATGCCGTCTGAGGGATTGGCAAAACTGACCAAACAGCTGGAGTTTCAGAGTGACTTCAATGAATGGCGCCTCGATAAATCCTACCTGGCGTTGGCTGTGGATCTGAGTCATTTTTCCGATCACAGCCAAAACTGTCAGCAGCAGAGCTCGCTGATTGAAAAGATTATTGCCGAGCTGGATGGCGACTTTCCCGCTGTACCGCCATTGGAAACCATGGCACTCAGGTTACACATGAGCAGTCGCAGCCTGAGGCGCAAGCTGGCGGCCCTCGGCAGCAGCTATCAACGCCTGGTGGATCAGCAAAGGTGTCAAAGAGCGGTGAGCTGGATCCTTGAGGGCCGGCTATCGGTGAGTGAGATTGCCGAGCGTTTGGGATACAGCGACAGTTGTCATTTTCGCCAGAGCTTCAAGCATTGGCTCGGCTATCCACCAGGCTATTTCAGCCGCTTGGGGCAGGAAGACTAAAAAGGCCCGGGTCGTCAAACCCGGGCCTTTTGCTTATTGCGGTAAGCGTTTTTCAGTCTGCTTGGCTCCAGCTTCAGTTGGAGCAGCTGGCTGCCGGTAAACGTTTAATCCATTCGCTTATCAGCGCGACTCCTTCATCGTGGCTGAGGCTACGGCCAATTTCGGGCATTCTGTCGCCCGGCTCATTGCTCTGCATCCGGAAATGCATGATGGACTCGGCCGGATTACCCGGTACCACATCGTAGCCCAGGGTGCCGCCGCCATAGGCGACAGGCGATTTACAGGTGCCGTGGCTGAAGCCGTTGTCTTCATCATAGCTGCGCTGGTATTCCAGTTTCAGCCCGGTATTGGAGGCATTGCCTTCGGGTCTGTGGCAGTGGGCGCAGTTGATATCCAGGTAACCCTTGGCAGTTTGCATCAGCTCGCTGTCACTGAGCTGAGTCAAAGTGGCTTCATCACCATCCACATAGGCTGGTACCTTGTCGACGCTGGTAAGAGTTGGCAGGCCGCTGAGAATACCCGCGCTTTGCCAATGAAGCAGTTGGTTGGCGCTGCCATCCTGGTAGGGGTAGTCACGGTTCAGATGGCGGGCCTTGGGACCAATCGGCATAAACACCGCCTGACTGGCGCTGTCGGCCTTGAACTGATGACACTGCTTGCACTGATTCATTGACGGGACAACGTAGTCAAAGTTCAGGGTTTGCCCCTTGTGCACCACGCTCTTGCCTTGAATGGCACCGGCCTTGGCCAAAGTGGCATCTGTTTGCTCGGCATTCCAGACATAGGGCAGGGCGGTCCAGCCCGACTCTCTGTGGATCAACAACCGAGTTTCAATCAGAGTTTCATTGTCCACGCCTCTGGTTGCGGTATCGGCAGGCAGGGCAAATGTTTTCACCAGTACTGTGCCTACCGGGAAGTCAAAGGCCTCATTGCTGCTGTAGTTGGCTTGTTTCCCTTCCGGCACAAACACATAGCGATACTTACTGGCATAGTCGGTAAACAGCGGCGTGTTGAGATCGTAAGGGATCCCGCCACTGTTTGGCATGGCCGCCGGCATAGAGGCGTCGGCAAACAGGCGGTATTGTGCCAGGCTGCTGCAATTGGCACCCGTCAGAGCATCCCAGTTCACACCAGAGCCTTGAGCGCTGCACAGCGACAGGTCGCCATCGCCTTCAAGGCCGCCTTCACCTTCTCCTATAGTACCGCCACCGCCGACCAGAACGCCGCCGTCACAACCTTCGGTATCATCATCCACGCCGCAGCCGAAGATCTGTTCGCCGACAGTGACGGTATGCACAGGTAGGCTGACCAAAGAGCATTGCAACAGTTGCTGCTGCTTGGCTTCATACATGACATCGGGAATGCTGACATCGGTATTGCTGTTGCCGTAGAGCCGGCCAATACTGACATCTCCATTGTTGCTGGCACAGACATTTTCACTGCCGTCAGGGTTGAAGGGGAGTTCACCAAAGCCGAGATAGGCGCCGGTACCATTGTTGGCGAGCAGTTCACCCAGACCATCGTAGAGGATCCCCGGGAAGCGGCCATGGCTGTAGATGTAGGCCTTGATGATATCCTCGATAAGATAACCGTTGGGCTTGGTGGCAAAACCGCTTATCTGGTTGTCATGGATATAGATGTTGCGTGGTGTGGCGCGCCAGCCATCTTCAATGGCCTGACCCGGCTGGGCATAGCTGGCGGCAAAGGCGGAGACATCCGGCTCGGCGATAAAGAAGCTGGAGACTGTGACCGCCAGGGTATCGTGGTTGCTGATCTGGTTGTTGAACACTTCCACATCGTTGGTGGAGAGTATGATCACCCCGGTGCCGGGAGGAACAATATGCACTCCGGCCGGGTTGGCAGAGGCGTTGGCGAAGTTGTGGGTATTGTTGTCATAAACCTTGTTGTTGAATACCCTTACGCTGGAGCCGTACTTGTGGTTGCCAATGGGAAGGTCGAACACCAGAATACCACCGGTATTGCCCATGGCCTCATTGTCATAGACATCGGCAAAGCGCGAGTTTTCCACTTCGATACCGGCGACGTTTTCCTTGGCGATATTGCGCCTGACGACTATGTACTCAGACTGGCCCACATAGATACCGGCATCGGCGCTGCCGCGGACATAACTGTCTTCAATCAAAATATTCTCGCATTCCACCGGGTAAAGGCCGTAGGCGCCATTGCCTTGATCCAGCTCACCTTCCCACACTGCGGAGACATTGCGCAGTATGATGCCATTGGTATTTTTCAGCTTGATGCCGTTGTTTTTGGCTTCATAGACCGAAAGATCCTTGATGGTGATATTGAGGGCGTTTTGCACAAAGATACCGTCACCGGCGTTGGCATTGGCAAAGTCGAGAATGGTTTCATCGCGGCCATGGCCCATGACAGTGACATTGCTGGCATAGCTGCCGTCACCGTCGACATCGCCGTCAAACAACAAGGTGGCATCTATCTCAAATCGGCCCTTTGGCAACACGATTACAGCGCCACTCTGGGCGTTGATCAGAGCTTCCTGAATTCGGGTTGTCAAATTGTCCCCGGCTTCAACCATGATGGCGCCTTCGGGGAAGGGGCTGGTTACCGGCGGTGGCGTCACGACCGGCGGTTCAGTGGTTTGAGACGTATTGTCGTCATCCGAGCAGGCAATGAGTCCCACGGTTAACCCGGCTGCCAGCAACGCCAAAGTCAGGGGGTTTTTCTTGTTGAACATAATCTCTCCTGATTATTGTTATTATTCCGTTAACAAGATCCCGATTCATTTCCCGACTGACAATGTGAAATCCGGCCAAATTAGCGCCAAATAATGCAAGTAGCGGCAAATAACAGATTGAGATGTTATCGCCATATGTAAACACTATTTTAACAACAGTTTGTTTTTCATCATTTATTCTGGATTTAGTTCGCCGGCAGTGATAAAACCTCATGCGTCAGAATCAAAAGGAGTTGGCATGAGTAAGGATGAACAAGAATACAGTCTTTCCGGTGATCCCATTTTCAGATACACGGATGGTGAAAAGGAATGGCAGTCGCCTATGGGTGAAGAGTGTATCGTCCAGATAAGCGAACATATTGAGCGCCATATTGGTGAAGTCACCTGGGTCTTTCATGAAGTTATCTCGGATACTGTGCATATTGATGTGCATTATGTGGCACCGACAGACGAGCGACCTTTCCATACTCTGGTGACTTCCGGCATGAGTGACTTGCCTATGAGTACCCCCGAAGAGGCGGATATCCCCAGGTTTATGGAGCTGATGATCACCTTGCCGGCGCATTGGCAGATAAGTCAGGAAGCCTTCAGCGATGAACAGTGGTACTGGCCTGTAAGGCAGCTTAAGTTTTTGGCGCGCTTTCCGCATAAATACGACAGCTGGCTGGGCTGGGGACACACAATACCCAATGGTGATCCTGCCGAACCCTTTGCCGAAAATACCCGTCAAAACGGCATGATAGTTCTGCCGTCACTGCTACTTGATGAGGGTTTCCACACCCTGGAGATTGACCAGGACAAGTGCATCAATTTTTATAGCCTGGTGCCGCTTTATGAAGAAGAGATGATGTTGAAACTGGAGCAGGGCAGCGATGCCTTGTTGGATCTGTTCGACAAGTATCAGGTGAGCGATCTGGTGGACGTTGCCAGAATCAATGTGGTCACAGGGCGGAAATAACCGAGCCCAGGGGACTCACTCATAGCACACTCATAATAACAAGGTAAAAAGCCGGACTGAGCTGCATTGTGCAGGCTAGCCCGGCTTTTTTGAGTCTTAACGCTTGTAACTGATGTGCTGATGGAATCTCAACACCAGTTCACGGCGCTCCGGATCCAAGCCTATGGCTTCGGCAAAGTCTTTCAAAGCCGCTTCCACCTGGTTCATATAGCGGCCATAACCTGGCTCTGTGTAGTCCTCTTTACCGGCAACCAGCAAAAAGTGCACCGATTCTACCAGGTTGCGCCCATCCCAATGGCTGACAAACTGAGTGTCGGTTGCCGCAGGATCAAAGCCTATCATCTGGGCTTCGGCAGTACTTTCCACCTTCTCGAACTTACTGTTGCGAACCAAAGGCATCAGGCCGTTGGCCACCATGGCGATGCGGTGCAATTGCTTGCCGGCCGCCGCGCTGCGGAACTTGTCCTCAAGGAACTGGTACAGCGGGCTGAAGTCTTCGGTATGCTCTTCTTCCAGCACGCTCTGCTTCAGGCGGCGGCTCAGCGGCAGGCTGACGGTGACATAGGCCAATGAACTGTGATCTTCCGGCAGTTTGCACTTGCGCGACTTGTAGCGCTGATAAATATCCCTGAGCTTGTAGCCATAGGTCTTTTTCTCCCCCTTGGCACGGGCGAAGAGATCGTAGGCCATGTGCTGGTGATCGCGGACTTTGACCCTTAATTCCTGCTCCGGCAGGTTGCCCAACACCCCATTCAATACGGCATTGACCCGGCTGTGGAAATTGGCGGCGTTGGCGCGAATTTCCTTACCTGTGGCCAAAAACAGCAGTCTTAACTTGCGGGCCTTGTAGTCCGGCTGGAAGAAAAGGTTCTGGGCTTCATGGTAGGCCGGGTTGTAAAAGAACAGGATCTGTTCGGCGGTTTGGAAGCAGTAGGCCTCGGTGTGAAAACGCACCACAGGCAGTTTGTCATTGGCGATCACATGAATGTTGTGCAGATCTTCCTTTTCTGCCAACTGGAATACCAACTTGCTGATCTCGCGGTAGCAGTTTTCGTAACTGGCATAGTGGCTGAGCAGCGCATCTGTCATCAGTATTTCAGCCATGATGTACTGGCTGGTACGGGTGGCCAGGGGAATATAGACTTTTTGCTGGGACATACGCTTTCCTTGTTTTATGTTATCAGGCCGGTATGGGCATACTAGCCGGGTTGCACTGCAATCTTATTGCGACAAAACAACTTTCAATCCGATCGGGTATGGACTTATCGCGCCCGCCCTAGTGTAATCTATGGTTATGATTTATTAAACATTAATAAACTTTAGCCAACCTTAAGGTAACAAACTGAATAACAAGGAGTCGTTAATCTTGATTACCGAAAGCCCCAGATTAATTTTGAGACAGTTCCGTGATGGTGATCAGCAGGCCTTGTTTGCCATGAACAGTATTCCCGAAGTGCTGAGGTATATCCCCGGCGGGCCGTTGAAGGATGTTGAAGAGGCCGGTCAGGTGCTTGAAAAGGTCATTTTGGCCGACTACCGCAAGTATGGCTATGGTCGCTGGGCTGTTGAGCATAAGGCCGATGGCAAGGTGATAGGTTTTTGCGGCCCCAAGTTCCTGCCGGAGTTCGGCAAGGTTGAGTTGGGATACCGATATCTGCCTGAATACTGGGGCCAGGGACTGGGTTATGAAGCCGCCAGCCATGCATTGCCCAAAATAAAAGCGATTTGCGCCGTGAATGAGTTGATAGCCCTGATCATGGATGGCAACCTGGGCTCGGAAACGATAGCCCTTAAGTTGGGTATGCTGCCGCAGGAAGAAAGTGAACTGATGGGGCACAAGGTGAGGGTATTCAGCCGCAGCCTTTAGTCGTTTTTAGCTATGTCGTCCTGCGGCTATTATGTCCGGCTGCTATTATGTCCGGCGATAGTCTTATCCGCCTGTTGCCGGCGCAGATGCGTCTGTGGCAGGGGCTTTGATGGCTTCGATTGCCGATTCAACCCAGGGCAGCACAAAGGCGGTGATCTTGGGCTGGGCCTTTTCGTTCGGGTGCAGCCCATCGGCCTGCATCAACTCGGGGAAAGGCGCTATCTCTGTCATAAAGAAGGGCATCAGGGTGACGTTGGGCTGTTTGGCCAGGTCACTGTAAACGGCGCTGAAGGCGTTGGCATATCTGGGGCCGTAGTTTGGCGGTACCATGACTTCGGAAAGCAGCACCTTGGCGCCGGATTGACGGGCCAGCGCAATGATTTTTGTAAGATTGTTTTTCAGCTCTGTTGGCGGAAAGCCTCTCAGACCATCATTGCCACCTAGCTCCACCAACAGCAGCGAGGGTTTTACCGACTCCAGCAACTGAGGCAATCTTCTGAGGCCACCGGCCGTGGTTTCGCCGCTGACAGAGGCATTAACAATGTTATGCTCGGGTAAGGCTTGTCTCAGCCCTTCGACCCAACCCTGTTTCTCGGCCATGCCGTAACTGGCTCCCAGGCTGTCCCCCAGGATCAGTACATCAGCGGCCTTGACGGGCAGCGCAGAGAACAAGAATATGACTGGTATCAATGCCAGCGGACGCAAGCATAAGGAAGCAATTTTGAAGAACAGTGCCATTAAGGTTTCCCATCTCGTAAAAACTGTCACTACCCAGGAAGGTGACCTGACTATCCTGAGTGGCATCAATTTGGATGTCAAGCCGGGCCAGAGTGTGGCCATTCTTGGGCCATCAGGCTCAGGTAAATCAACTCTGCTGGGCCTGCTGGCGGCATTGGATACCCCCTCGTCCGGTGAGATTTGGCTCGATGGCAGTGCCCTGGCCGGGCTTAATGAAGAGCAGAAGGCTGCGCTGCGTAAGCAGAAAGTCAGCTTTATTTTTCAGTCTTTTATGTTGGTTGATACCCTCAACGCCCTGGAAAATGTCATGCTGCCGGCTGAACTTGCGGGTATCAAGGATGCCAGAGAGCGAGCCAAAGCCATGCTGGAGCGAGTTGGCCTCGGGCACAGGCTCAATCATTACCCGAAACAGCTTTCCGGCGGTGAGCAGCAGCGGGTGGCTATCGCCAGAGCCTTTATCAGCGAACCCAAGGTGCTGTTTGCCGATGAACCCACGGGCAACCTGGACAAACACAACGCCGACAGGGTTGCCGACATGCTGTTTGAGCTCAATCACGAGAGTTCGACCACCTTGATTTTGGTGACCCACGATATGCAATTGGCCAGTCGCTGTGAGCGCCAGTTGGAGATGCACGAAGGGCGATTGTATGAACAGGGGCAGCAAACCCCGCCGGAAGAGGTCGGTTTGCATGAGGCCAAGACAGAGAGCCAGGTGCCGGCGGCATCGGTAACGGCAGAGGAGGGGCGCTGATGGAATGGACGCTGGCATGGCGCCTGTTTCGCCGCGAACTCAAGCAAGGGCAGTTGGTATTGATTGTGCTGGCCTTGACCCTGGCGGTGTTGTCTGTCACCGGTCTGGCCCGGGTCAGTGAGAGATTGCAGCTCGCCATCAATGGCCAGGCGGCCAAGTTTATTGCCGCCGACCGAATCATTAATTCACCCGTCCCCATAGATGCAGGCATACTGCAGCAGGCCAACGCGTTGGGGCTGAAGCAATCACAGAGTTTGCAGTTTAACTCTATGGTTTACAGCGGTGATGCCTTTCAGTTGGTCACTGTCAGGGCAGTTGATAATGCCTATCCGCTCAAGGGCAAAATTGTCTTGCGTCAAGGAGAAACCAGTACCTTGCCGCAGCCAGGTGAACTGTGGTTTGAAATGCGTCTTGGGGGATTGCTGGGGTATCCCAAGAGTGTTGAGCTGGGTAACGCCCAGATGGCGCTGGCCAAGGAGATAGACAGGCTGCCCGATGCCGGTTTCAATCCATTTGCTTCTTCCCCCTTGGTGTTGATGCGCCTTGATGATGTGGCGGCAACCGGGGTCATTCAACCCGGCAGCCGGGTGACATATCTTTATCAGTTTGTCGGGGACAGCCAGGCGCTGAGCCGTTTTGAGGAATACGCCAAGCCACTGCTGACCAGTAGCCAACGTTGGGTTGATGTACAATCCGGCGATTCGCCGATTGCCGGGGCGGTGCAGCGGGCGGAGCGATTCTTGCTGCTGGCGAGCTTGCTGGGGATAGCCCTTGCCTGCGCCGCCATCGGCATTGCCGCCCAGCGTTATTGTCAGCGTCACTATGATGTGGTTGCGATGCTGAAAACCTTTGGCGCCAGTGCAAGACAAATCCGTTTATTGTTTGGTCTGCACCTGCTGCTGGTGACCTTTCTTGGAGTGATCTTGGGGATCTTCGGTGGCCTGGTGCTGGATTATCTCATCAGCCGAGCCTTGCCAGCGGAAATTGCCGCCTATTCTCCGCCTATGCTCAGACCGCTTCTCTTGGGGTTGGCTACAGGGTTTATCAGCGCCTTTATGTTCAGTGCCTATCCGCTGATGCGGCTGCTGGCTATTCCGCCGCTCAGGGTGTTGCAACGCCAGCTAGAAGGAATACGTCTGGGCATGTGGTTGCATCTGCTGCTGAGTTTGGCGGCCATGGGATTACTCGGCTGGCTCTACTCGCGCTCTTTGCCTTTGACCCTGACCGTGGTGGCCAGCGTGGTGTTGCTTGGGGTGCTGCTCAGCCTGATGGGGTTTTTGTTAATCCGCCTGGGGCAGAGTGTTGGCATGCGCACGACCAACCCCTTGTCGCTGGCACTGGCGGGCCTTCGGCGCCGCGCCAGACAAAACGCTGTACAACTGGTGGGATTTTCCAGCGCCTTGGTGTTATTGCTGACCATAATGGCGTTGCGTCAGGACTTGCTCAGCGAATGGCAGAAGCAGTTGCCTGAGGATGCGCCGAACTATTTCCTGGTTAACATAGCTCCGGACGAAGTAGAGCCGCTGGCGGACTTTATGGCTCAGCGCCAGATTGCTGCCACAGATATCTATCCTGTCATCCGCGGTCGGCTCAGCGCTATCAATGGTGAGGAGGTGATCACTGCCGAAGAGCAGGAACAGGGGCAGAGAGGGCGCCTTGGGATTTCAAGGGAACTGAATCTCACCTGGCGAAATACCTTGCCGCCCAACAATGAGATCCTTGAGGGCCATTTTAATCGGCAAACCGATGATGTGTCGGTGGAGTCCGGGGTGGCCGAGCGCTTGGGAATTACTGTCGGAGACAGCCTGAGTTTTGTTATCGATAACCAAACGCTGACTGTCAAGGTGGCCAGTATTCGTTCTGTGCAGTGGGAAACTCTGCAACCCAACTTCTTTATGATTTTCAGTCAGGAAGCCTTGGCCCCCTTTGCTTATACCTCCATGGCCAGTTTTCATCTGGATGATGGTCAAAAGGCCGTTGTGCTTGAGCTTATCCGTAATTTCCCCACTGTCTCCATCATAGATGTGGGGGCCATGGTGACTCAGCTCAAAGAGATAGTAGCCCAGGTATCTTTGGCGCTGACGCTGGTGTTGGTGCTGGTGGTATTGGCCAGTGCTCTGGTGATGATAGCGCAGACCGAAGCCAGCATGGCCAGTCGCCAACGAGAGCTGGCGGTTTTACGCACCTTTGGTGCACCGGGAAGCCTACTTAAACTTGCCACGGCGTTGGAGTTTGCACTGCTAGGTGCTGTAGCCGGCATTTTGGCGGTCACAGTGGCGGAGTTTGCGCTCTGGCTTTTGAAAACTCAGGTGTTTGAACTCAGAGTCAGCCCTCACTGGCAATGGTGGTTATTGGCTCCCCTCAGTGGTGCCTTGTTGGTGGCACTGCTTGGCCTGTGGCGTTGTCGCAGTCTGCTGCAAAAGTCCTGTGGTGAGCTGTTAAGGCTTGAGTAATGCCAGGGGATTGGTTGTCAGGCTATTTTGTCGAACCATTTTTTGCCAGGCTTGAGTGGCGAATTACTGACCTTTTGCTGTTATTTTGAGCGCTGCTGGGGTAGTATTCCGGCTTTCTTTTGGACAGTGAAGGGATGCGCTGCAACAAGTGAGGTGAGGCAAGTTGACACTGATACTGGCAGGCGCTTTGGCTTTGGCGGGGACTCTGGGCGTCTCCGCTTACACTCTGGGACATTCAGCCTTCAAGGCGGGGATGGGGGTTAAACGTTGGGTGGCTGCCGGGTTGTTGCTGGGACCCGCTGCCATGTTGTTATTTAATGCACATAGGCAATTAGCGTACCGCAAAACCACTCGGCCCGGCGATAGCAAGCATTCCTTCTAGAATCGTCTATTGATTCCAAATCACAGCAAAAGGGAGCATAAATGCTCCCTTGTTTTTTCGCTGTTTCATCAGTTCCACCAACCTCTGGCAGGAACCACTTCCAGGTGGCACAGACCCTCCGGCAGTTTCACCCGTTTACGCTCTGGTTTGGTCAGACCCAATAACTTCTTGATTGATATGATCATATTGGAACCCCTTACGCAATGCTCTCAACAGAGTTAACGACTTTGATATGTGGCACTGCTGCGACTTGAGTCTCCAGCACCTTGATGTGTGGCACCGCAGCAATTTGAGTCTCCAGCACCTTGATGTGTGGCACCGCAGCAATTTGAGTATCCAGCACCTTGATGTGTGGCACAGCAGCTATTTGAGTCTCCAACACTTTGATGTGTGGCACAGCAGCAATCTGAGTATCCAGCACCTTGATGTGCGGTACTGCGGCGACCTGAATATCTAGCACCTTGATATGTGGCACTGCAGCGACTTGGGTGTCCAGTACTTTAATGTGAGGGACGGCGGCAAAAGCCAGTGAATTGGTAACAACGGCGGCGGTAACTAGTATTGATTTAATCATTATTTTATCTCTCTCAGGGTAGTGGTAACAGTCAGCGGTTAACTTCTTGACGCTGAGAGAGATAAAGCAGGAGTTATGCCAAAGTGTTATTTCAGTTTTAAATTGGTTTTATTTTGGCTTTTTATCGGTTCATATGCGGTTTGAATTTGGTTTTTAAATTGTATTTTTCTTTCCTGTAAATGCGGGCAGATTTTGTTTCAGATACTCGGAAAACTCAGCTTCCGGTACGGCTTTGCTGTAAATAAACCCTTGTATTTCTTCACAGTTTAACGCTTTTAAAATACTGAGTTGTGATGAGTCTTCCACGCCTTCTCCCACAACGGAAAGCCCCATATTGTGGGCTATGGTGATGATGGAATCGACCATCTTTAGGTCTCTGTCAGACTTATCGATATCGTCGACAAAGGCTTTATCTATTTTCAAGCTGTGAATGGGGAATCGTTTCAGATAGGACAGAGATGAATAGCCGGTACCAAAGTCATCGAGTGCCAGACAGACTCCCATTTTAGCCAGTTGTTGCATGACTTTAATGGCTTTTTCCGGATGCTTGATAACAGTCCCTTCGGTGATTTCCAGTTCCAGATTAGCCGGTGGCAGGCGGGTCAGACGTAAAATTGACGCGATTCTTTGCTGCAGATCGGGAAGCGCGAATTGTCGCGACGACAAATTGACAGCCACACGGCCATCAAACAATCCCTGCTCACGCCACTGTTGGGCTGCAAAGCAGGCTTTTCGCATAACAAGGTCACCTATTTCAACAATCAGGCCGTTTTCCTCTGCCAGCGGAATAAAGTCATTGGGTGGGATCAATCCGTGTTGAGGATGATTCAAGCGAACCAAGGCTTCCATACCCGACACCAAACCGCTACGCAGGTTGATTTTTGGCTGGTAATAGACTTCAAACAGATCGTCTTTTAGGCCCTCTCGGATGAGATTTTCTACCTCCAACTGCCGGATTGCATTGCGGTTCAATGATTCTGAGTAGAACTGATAGCGGTTACCACCGGCAGACTTGGCATGGTACATGGCAATATCGGCCTTTCTCAGCAGCGCTTGCTCATTTTGCTCGTCTTCTGGATAAAGCACTATGCCTATGCTGACGCCGACAACCAGCTGTTCGCCTACCAGTTCAAAGGCTTGACCGAATGCGTCTATGACGCGGCTGGCTATCACTGCACTGGAACCTATATCGGGATTCTTGTCTACCAAAATGGCAAACTCATCACCACCGAGGCGATAAAGGTTGGTGTGTCCGGGTATAGATTGCTGCAGCCTTTCTGCGACCAGGATCAAAAGCTCGTCACCTATTTGGTGACCAAGAGAGTCATTGATCTTTTTGAAATTATCCAGGTCAAGGACCATCAGAGTGTGGTGATGATCTTTTTTCACCAGGTTGCCTAGGGTGACTTGCAGGTTGGAGCGGTTGGGAAGACCGGTCAGGAGATCATTATTGGTGAGTTTGCGCAGCTCTTCTTCCTGCTGTTTACGACGGGAGATATCGGAAAACACCCCAACATAATGGGTCAGGATCCCTTGCTCATCGTAAATCGCATCTATGGTGAGTTCCATCAAGAACTCTGAACCGTCGCCCTTAATGGCTTCTATATCGTTGCTCCAGCGACCGTACTGCTGCAATAACTGTTTTATTTGTTGATTGTAATTGTCAGGATAACGGCTGAACTGCAGCGTTGTGCCGAGCAACTGGTTGCGGCTGTGTTGGGTTAGTTCACAGCAGGCTTCGTTAACCTCAACATAATGGAAATCGGCATCCAGAATAAACATGCCTTCCGAGATATTCTCTATCGCCCGCTCGAACAGGCGCAGCTGCTCTTCTGCTGTCTTGAAACTGTTGATGTTTTTGATGGTTCCCGTCATACGAAGGGCATTGTCATGCTCATCCCGCTCAACAATTTTGGCCCTGTCGAGGATCCACAGCCACTCACCACTCTTGCTTTTGACTCTGTAGGTTGCTTCGAAATGATCTGTTTCACCGTAAAAATGTTTATTGAGTGCTTCTCTTACCCGCTCTCTATCTTGAGGGTGTATATTGCTCTCTTCACCATGGTGGCCGGAGCGCTGGCCGTCGCGGGGAAACTCGAGAGAACCCCAGATATTAGAGCGGTATATCTGCCCCGTTTCTATATCCCAGTCCCACATCTCATCACCGCTACCCCAGAGGGAGAGCTTTAGACGCTCCTCACTCAAGGCTATTTGACGCTGGATCTCTCTCTTGCGCAGCACGGCTTTGGTGATAGCCGTCAGTATCAGCAGTATCGCCAATACATAGAGAGTTTTGGCAAGCGTGGAGAGCCACCAAGGAGGGGTTATTTCAATTTGCAGTGTTCTGGTGATGCCTTGTTGCTGAGTCAAAGGATTAATCGCATAAACATGAAAGCTATAGGTACCAGGAGATAAGTTGGTGTAGGTTGCTGAGTTCGTTCCTTTCGATGAAATCCAGTCATCAGAAAGTCCCTCCATGCTATACATGAATTCGATATTATCTATATCGCTGCTAGGCGCACTGAATTTTAGAGTGAAAGGGTAGTCTGAATGCTTTAATACGACTTTTTCTGTATGTTGAATAGACTTATCCAGTACACCGTCACCAACACTCTCTTCTATGTTGAATATGAGTAGGGAGTCAATGGTTGGAATGATTCTTTCTTGAGAGTTTATATAATCAGATAGCTCGCTTATATCTAGTATGCTTACGCCAGAATTACCCCCAAATAGTAATTTGTTGTTAATTATAACGCCACTTTGAGAGTTGTATTCCAACTGAGCGCCATAACTCGAATTGATTACAAACTCTTGGTTGTCTTTAAACACTACAACTTCTTTTATTGATGATGCGGCAATTAATTCATCTGTTGCGACAATTGAGAATATGGATTTATTGTTGGAGTAAAATAATGAAGTGTTTTTTCCATCATATCTAAGTATGTTTTTAGGCGTACCAAAATAAACGCTATTCTTGTTTGCTGACAAGCAGAAAACCATATCATGAGAATAAATATTATTGATACCACTACTGTCTTTTTTATACAAGCCACCTTGTGTTGCAATGTATAACTCATTGTTATGGCTGATCATATCAAAAACTGGGAATTGAGTGTCTACAGTAAAACTTTCTATCTCGGTTAGATTTTCTGCATCTAAAGATATTATCTGACCATCAACAGTGCCAATTAAAAACTGATCTTTTATTCTTTTCACAACGGATACAGGAGTAGCCATAATCTTTCTAATAGATATAGTATCTTTAGACAGTTGGAATAACCCGTCACTATTTCCAATCAAGAATCTATTATTGTCACTCAGTACTGACTTTGGACCAGTAAATTTACTATCAAAACTTTCACCTTTAACAAGGTCACTGTTTAATATTCGTATTTTATCACTTTGATCTGCAATAACGACATGATCGCTACTGTCTAAGCTTAATGACCAAGTCGGTTTGTTGGTTATGTCAAGCTTTTTTAACAGGTTTTTACTACTCTTCAAATAAACGAACCCTTCATTTATATTTGAAAGTAAGATTCCATTTTTAACTTTTTTTATATATGGACTTTTAAGAGAGTACTTTTTTGATGATACTCTTCCGATATAAGAGCTTGAATTATCTTTGTTCAGCTTAAAAATACTGTTGCCATAGGTATAGTAAAGGTGCTCACTGTCACCACCTAAAGAGTCGTATGTACCAGGAATGGAATTTACTCTATTCCCATCAATAAACTCAATGACTTCATCTTTTTTTGCTGCATACAGGGAATTAGAAATTTTCTCAATGTTTTCAATATTTAGGCTGATAGTTTTATTGTTGTGTAATAACTCACCCGAGTAAGTGAGAATATATTCACTATTTTTTATTAAGATACCGGATTTAATATTTTTTACAGACGTTGAGCTCTTGTGGATGGGATCTTTTTCTAGTTCATTGAAAATATAGGTGTTTTTTGGTGTTGTGATAAAGAGTTTGTCATCACTTTCATCTATGCTTAGTACCGATTCTGAAAAGTTCACACCAATAAATCTTTCCGTTTCCGGATCGTATTTTGATAGTCCAGAATCTGTTCCAACAATGAGTGCTTGGTACTTTCTTGAATAGATTAAAGAGCGGATGAATGAGCTTTTCAATCCAGAACCATCGTTGGAAAAAAACTGTTTGAAGGACCTTCCATCAAACCTGTTTAACCCATTTACTGTACCAACCCAGATGTAGCCATCCGGATCTTCAGCAATTGATGTAACAGTGCTTTGTGATAGCCCTTCGGGAACGCTGTAAACATCGGCTTTAAGTTGGATTGGGATGGCTGAGGCAGGAAGTGATGATACCAAAGTGAATAAAACAGCAAGCACCAGCGAAAAGGAGAGTGTGAGACCGTGCAGTGATTTAGGCATAAATTTAGTAAATTTTATAATGAGTGATGCCAGTACCGTTGAATGATAACTCTTTCAGAAAGTAGCCTGATTGTCAAAATTAAACCTTTCTATCACATACGTTTATCTCATTTCTGCCCCAGATATGTGGTGATAGATCGAGCTGTGCCATCCACTTAAAAGCATGCTGTGCTGTTATTGAATATAATACCTTTTGATTATAACTGCTGCAGCCCTTTGTCTTGGAACAATCTTCGATACCAATTGGAATGGAGAAAAATTCCTCGTTTGAGCAAGGGCAGCCCAGGGATTAAAGGTTAAACTGCTCAGCCTGTTGCTTGAAGGCGCGTAAATCTGTGATCAAGGAACCGGCTTGCAGACGTTCCAGATGTCTGTGTTGTTCTCCTGTGCTGAACAGCACCAGACGATCGCTGTGTTTGGTGCGCATTTTATCCATCATAAACTTGATCAGGCCGGCCCGGGTTTGGCGCTTGATTTCTGCTACCACCAGCTCACGCTGATTAAAATGATAATCCTTATTGCCTATGCTGACCCAATAACGTTGGCCGCGGGTCTTGAGGTTGGCGTCATGTTCCATGACTTGGTTGATCAGTCCCTGCTTGGTGCTTTCCCACTGCTCATTGGTTATCTGCATCACGGCGTAGTTAAAGTCGGCGATAAACTCATCTATGGCTTCCAGTAATTGCAGTGGCCCGGCAGTCGGTGACTGTACATAGAAGATCATCCCCGGGTGGCGGTTCAGCGGCAGATAGCCTGTGCCCACCATATAACCGAGTTGTCTTTGGGTTCGCAGCTCGTGGAAGAAAGTTGACGACATGGTGTGATTCAGCAGGCTGAACAACGCCATTTTCTCCGGAGTGGCAAACACGGATTGGTAATAGACTATGATAGCGCTGTCCGGGTGAGCTATGTTCAGCTCCCTGAGTACGGTTCCTTTCCCCTGAAGGTTGACCAACTCCCTTGCCGATTCACGGCTGGGCTTGGAAACTAGCGACAGAATATGGCTGAGTCGTTTTCCCAGAGACTGGGCTTCCTGTTCCAGCCAGTCACCATAGACCAGGCCTTCCAGATAGATTTTTTCATAGAAGGCGCTCACATGGTCATGCAGATCGTCCAGGGTGATATCTTCCAACAGCTCAGCCATCCGCAGTGGTTCATAACTGCGTTTTTGCAAGGTTACCGTCAAGCTGGTGAACAGCTGGGAGATGGGTTTGGTCTGGGCATGGTTATACCAACTGCGTAGTAACTGGCGTTTGATAAGGTTGAACCTCTCCTGGGTAAAACTGCGCTCCCGGGCTTTGTCTATCAGCAGCGCCAACAAGGTTTCCTGGTTGCCGGTAAAACCGGTTAAATGCAGGGTCAGCCCGCCCTGATGGGGGTAGATGTTGTAGCTGAGGCCGGCTACTTCCGCCTGATAGGTATGTTCGGTCAGATGATCGAGCAGCATCTCCACATACAGCCGGGTCAAGGCGGCATGTCTCGGCGTGGGGCTGGCCTGATCCGAATCGAGCGAGAGATACAGATGCCCCTTGGGGACATTGAACTCATCATCTTTCTTGTGCCAGATACGGTAACCGGCACCTTCGGCGACAATCACCGGCTCAGGATGCCGGCTGGGTTCGCCTCGGGCTATGGCGTCTTCAACGATGAAAGGGTTAGGCCTTGGCAGCTCCATCCCGGTTTCAGCCTCGGCGCAGCGCCACAGTGCCAGCCTGGCTTCTTCTATGGGCTTAATTTGATAGGGGGTGTGATACCAGGCCGCTTGTTGCTCGGTATCCAGATCCTGGGCCACCAGTTGCAGGCGCATATTATCCGGGGTCATCAGGCTCATCAGTGCTCTGGCTTCAGCGACATCCAGGCCGTCCATGCGATAGTCGCCATAGACGGTATCTTCAACCTGATAATGTTGCATATTGATGCTGAGGTGACTGGCCAGATCCAGGGCTTTTATCTGTTCCTGGTAGCGAAATGCCAGTTTGAGCAGATTGGCCCTTTCCTGATAGCGCCAGTCTTCCAGCCCAGTATCGGCAATGAGTTTGATATAACCGAAGCAAGCAGCAACCACCTTGTCGGTTTGGTTCAAACCTCTGTCGGTCAGCTGAATGCTGATGCTGTATTCCTTGAAGTTGTAGCCGTTGATGCCGCCACCGGCGGAAAGCCCGTTGATAAGACCGGCTTCCTTGAGTTTGGAAAACAGGCTGCCGTGGCTCTCACTCCCAAGTAGGTGACTGATGAAGGTCAGTGGCTTACTGCGATAGAAGCGATCGATAGCGGGCAGGGCAAAGCTCAGGGTCAGGCGCTTTTGCTCTTTAAGCGGCACTATATGGATCTGCTTTTGCAGTTGCTCACTGGAGAACAGTGGCAGTTCGGGATAGGTTTTTTGCAGATCATGATTTTCTATTGCCGAAAAATAGCGTCTGGCATACTGCTCGAGCTCATCGATTGCCATGGGAGCCACCAGACACAGGGTCATCAGATTGGCGCTGTAATGGCTCTTGTAGAAGGCAAGCAGTTCTTCCCTGAGCTGTTGCTCGTCTCCGCCCAGGGTTTGCAGGTTACCGACGGAAAACTTGCTGAAAGGGTGCGCCGGGTTGACCGTCTCTTTCAATACTTGATAGATACGGCGGATATCATCTTTCTGCTTGAGACTGAACTCAGATTCTATGGCGTGTCTTTCTCTGTCCACCAACTCCTGATTGAACAAAGGTGCAATAAAGAACTGGCTGAATCTGTCCAGTGCCTCGGCAAATACCAGGGGATCTATGGCAAAGAAGAAGTTGGTGTGCTCTGTGCCCGTCCAGGCATTATTGCTGCCGCCATGTTGGTTGATAAAGCTGTGATAACCTCCTGCCTCGGGAAATTTGGCTGTACCCAGGAACAACATGTGTTCGAGAAAATGTGCCATCCCGGGGCGGGATTGAGGATCATCGAAGTGGCCGACATTGACCGCTATGGATGCGGCGGCCTGGGCAGAATGCATATCTTGCACCAGCAACACCCGCAGGCCGTTGGTCAGAGTCAGATGACGATAGCTGCGGTGGTCATTGGGGCTGGAAATGACAGACTGGCAAGTGCTCAAGGGATAACTCCCGTATAGACAGATTGTTATATATTGATAGCCTTATGCTTTTTTGGCAAATATCTCTTGGATTTTTCGACTAAAGATTGAGAGCTGTGCGGTTTGTTGCCGCGCTATAAACGGCTACAATTGACATAGAACCATAAGAACTTTTTCTGTAGTGAGTGATGTATGCAGCTTTTTCTAATGCGCCATGGTGAGGCCAGTTTCGAAGCACCCTCGGATCGGGAGCGAATGCTGACTGATGCCGGACGCCTCCATACGACACAGATGAGCAACTGGCTGAATGATTCAGTCTCTGCCTTTGATCTGGTGTTGGTGAGCCCCTACCTCAGAGCGCAGCAGACCTGGCAAGAACTGGGAAAGCACTTTCCTGAACCGCGTAAATGGATGGTATTGGATGAATTGGTACCATCTGCTGACCCTGAAATGGCTGCCAGCCTGGTGAAGGCATACGCGGAACAGTTCAAGGCTGACAAGGTGTTGGTGATAGCCCACATGCCACTATTGGGTTATATGGTCAGTGAATTGGTGGCCGGCATTGAGCCGCCGTTATTTGCGACCTCGTCAGTGGCACTTATCGATTTGCACGGTCAGCAGGCAAGCGTGATGTGGCAGCAAGGGCCGCACAATATCGCCTAGTGCTTTCCCCAGGTTTAAAGCCGCCTTTAGTGCTGCAACTAACCTGAAATCATGCGCCTTATGTGATTAAAAGATGAATCTTAAAGCGCCAGCTAAACAAGGAACCCGGCCATGGCCGGGTTCCTTGCATTTATCGCGCTAAGTCTTTAAAAGGTTCATCGCGGATCTCCGGGGAACGCCTCTCTGACTTTTAGAAAGAAGTATTCGGTATCCCGGTAGCCATAGCCCATTCGCTTCAGCAGTTTGATTTTGTTGTTCATCCCCTCCAGTCGGCAGGTGTGCAACGGATGAACCGCTGAAGCAACTATGCCATGAAGATAGTTTTTAAGACGCTGGCCAAATTGGAGTAGTGGCCTGATACCGCTCTCTCTGACTTGTTGCCACCAGAGGTTCCATTGAGCCGTGGCTTCGGCTTCATCTGTGCAGTACCACATCTCCTTGAGTTGCTCCCTGAGCAGGTAAACCGTCATTAAGCTTTTGTTCGACTCCAACAGCTCGTTGAGATACCCCGCCTGTTTGTCTGTCAAATTATCTCTGTTTTTGA
>NZ_JADP01000043.1:0-24646 GCF_000518445.1 Shewanella sp. 38A_GOM-205m
GGTTCTGCTCAATGAATTCTGTTCGTATGAACACTCTTCATCGAGTTAAATCGTTTTGTCGATTTCTCAATGCCTGTGAGTGTCCACACAGATTTGCTTGTTTATCTTGTTAAAGAGCAATCCCTTAGGCGCTGTGGCCATCGGGTCAGGGCTGCGTATTCTACGCTTTCCTGCTGCGGCGTCAAGAGGTATTTACCATCTTTTTTCGCCTGTCGTTGAAAGGACTCAAAAGCCTCTTTTCTTCGACCCTGTCACGTCTTTCGCGTTGCCGCTGTGCCGTGTCAGTGGGAGCGCATTATAGGGAGCCAAATCTTTTGTGCAAGGGCTTTTTATAAGAAAAAAGATCGCTTGCCGATCTTTTAGGCAAAAACGATCTTTTTCTGCAATTATGGCTATTTTACGCCCTAATTTACTCAGTTTGCGGCCGACTTGGGTGCATTTTCCTGTTCAATAAAGCCTTTGAGTAAGGCTATCGCCTTTGGGTCACCCCAGTCGACGAAACTACGGACAAAGGCAATCAGCTCCCCTTTACCATTAAGAATAAAGGTCGCCGGGATAGTATCGAGTGGGAATATCTGCCCCAACTGCATTTGTGGGTCGTAGTAACTGCGGAAATTTGCCATCCCCAGGGATTGTAGAAAACTGGCCACTTGCTCCTGGCCACCCTGATCGATGGAAATCGGCAGCAGGGCAAACTCCTTATCACTGAACTGCCCTTCAAGCCGTTCCAGAGCAGGCAACTCTCTGACACAGGGAGGACACCAAGTAGCCCAGATGTTGACCAACACCACTTTTCCCTTGTGTTGACTGAAATCCAATTGGTTACCGGCTTTATCCTGGAAGGGAACCACTTCCAGAGGGAAGCTGTGGGGTAGCACATTGATTTTGTCGACACTGGATTGGATCTGATTGTGATCCTTCGGCTGCATACCGGGATAAGCCTGCGCCCCCAGAGACAGGGACGCCAGCAAGAGTAATGAGTATCTGAGTTTGCTCATTACTTGTCTCGCTTCAATAGCTCATCCAACTGGCGTTGTTCTTCGGCAGACAGTTCGAGCGCTTTACCACCGGAAGTACGCTGTTTGCGGATGAAGATAAAGCCAATCAAACCACCGAACAACAGCAACGCCACAGGGCCCAGCCAAAGGACGTAGGTCTTGGTCTCAAGCCTTGGCTTATAGAGAACGAATTCGCCGTAGCGACTGGTCATGAACTGGACGATTTCATCATCAGCCTTGCCCTCTTCTACCATCTTGTACACTTCAAGACGCAGATCGCGGGCAACCGGTGAGTTGGAATCGATCAGGTTTTGATTCTGACACTGGGGGCAACGCAGCTCATGAGCCAGCGACAATGCCCGCTTCTGCTTATCAGGAGAACTGAACTCGAAGGTGTCCACCGGCGTTGCCGCCACCTGAACGGCATAACCGAGCAGGAGCGCCGCAACAGCAAAGGTTTTCAGCAACAACTTTCTCATGACGCTTTATCCTTAGCGGCCTCGGCCTGCAACTGTTGGATCATGGGATACAAGGTTTCTTTCCAAACCCGCATATCTACCGGCCCGGCATAGCGATAACGAATGACACCGTTGTGATCCACGATGAAACTCTCCGGCGCACCATATACCCCGAGATCCAGACCAAGACGACCGTCCTTGTCATAGATATTCAACGTGTAGGGGTCGCCTTGGCGAGAGAGTTCCCTTACCGCCAGCGCCCGCTCGTCACGGTAGTTGATGCCATAGATGGGCACCAAGTTTTGTCGAGCCAACTGCATCAGGTAGGGATGTTCATACTTACAGGATGGGCACCAAGTCGCCCATACGTTCAGCATGGATACCTTACCTTTAAGCTCTTCGTTGGTGATCATCTCTCCCGGCGTTTCCAGTTTCTCCAGCTGGAAGGCAGGCACAGGCTTACCTTCCAACGCAGAATCCAGCTGCTGCGGATTCAAGAACAGTCCCTTGTAAAGGAAGATCCCCATCAAAAGAAACAATATCAGTGGAATAAAAAGTATTAGCTTCTTCATCTTCTTCTTACCTGTTTCAGGCTGTTGCCAGTTTGGCTTTCTTGGCTGCAGCCGCTTCTTCAGCGCGGGCCTTGGCACGATAGCGCTTATCTGAAGCCGCAAAGAAACCACCAACCATCATAAAGATACCGCCAAACCACAACCAACGAACAAAAGGTTTGTAGTTCAGTCGCACTGCAAACTCAGTACGGCTTACAGGGTCGCCCATAGTGACATAGAGATCCCGGAACAGCCCCCAGTCGATACCGGCCTCTGTCATATCCATGGTGCGAACATTGTATTGACGACGATCCGGCTGCAACAGAGCAATCTTTTCGCCATCTTTCAGTATCTCAACCTGCCCTTGCTGTGCCGTGTAGTTAGGGCCAACAACGTTACGGGTTTCCAGATACTTAAAGGTGTAACCGGCCAACTCATGGCTGATGCCTGGGCCCATGCGCACACTCTTCTCAATAGAGTAGTTGGACACCATGGTGGCCCCCACTACAGAGACAGCAATACCCAGGTGGGCGATGATCATCCCCAGTTCACTGCGGCCCATACGCGCCAAACTGACACTGCCGTCTTTCGCTTTAATCACGTTGTAACCGGCACGCAGAGTCGCCAGCACAATCCAGACAGCCGCACCTATACCCAGTGCAACCCAGATGTTGAACTCACCACCGGCAATAAATGGCGCTATCACGCCCAGTACAGCTGAAATGATCGCAGGCAACAACAGCTGGCGCTTGAGCTCACCCTGCTTGGATTTTTTCCAGCGAATGATGGGGCCAATACCCATAAAGCCGAACAGTACCAGCACGATGGGAACAAATACTGCATTGAAGTATGGTGGGCCAACGGAAATCTTACCCATGCCCAAAGCATCGATCAGCAGCGGGTAAAGGGTACCAAGCAATACGGTACCTGCCGCTACGGTCAGCAATACGTTACAGACCAGCAGCATGGTTTCTTTGGATTTCAGCTCAAAACGGGCAGGGCTGCTCATTTCACTGGCACGGAAAGCAAACAGTGTCAGCGAACCGCCTATGGCCAAGCCAAGCAGCAGTAGAATGAACATACCCCGGCTTGGGTCTGCCGCAAAGGAGTGCACTGAGGTCAGCACACCAGAACGAACGATAAAGGTACCCAATAAGCTCAGGGAGAAGGCAAAGATAGACAAGAGTACTGTCCAGTTACGGAAGGCACCGCGTTTCTCTGTCACTATCAAGGAGTGAACCAGCGCTGTACCGACCAGCCATGGCATAAAGGATGCGTTTTCAACCGGATCCCAGAACCACCAACCGCCCCAGCCGAGCTCGTAATATGCCCACCAGGAGCCCAGTGCGATACCACCTGTGAGGAAAATCCAGGCGGCCAGAGTCCAAGGGCGGCTCCAACGAGCCCAGGCAGAATCGAGTCGACCGCTCATCAGTGCGGCGATGGCGAAAGCAAAGCTGACTGAGAAACCCACATAACCCAGATACAACATAGGCGGGTGGAAGATCAGACCCACATCCTGCAGCATGGGGTTAAGGTCACGCCCTTCTGCCGGGATCGGGAATAAACGTTCGAATGGACTGGAAGTGAGTAGCATGAACAGGGTAAAGCCTATGGTGATCATCGCCAACACGGCCAATACCCGAGCGGTGAACACCTCTTCCAACCCCTTACTGAAGAAGGCTACAGCTGCAGCCCATACAGAAAGTGAGAAGACCCAGAACAACAGTGAACCTTCATGCCCACCCCAGACTGCTGCAATCTTAAAGAAGATAGGCAATTGAGAATTGGAATGATGGGCCACATAGGCGACTGAGAAGTCATCGGTTGCGAAGCTGTAGCCCAGCGCGATTACCGATAAAAAGATGAATAAAAACATACCGTAACTCAGAGGCCAGGCATAGCGCACTAAGTATTGGTCTTTGCGGGCAACACCGATCAGGGGGACGGTCATCAGCAGTACAGCGAACGCCATCCCTATGATCAATGAGAAATGTCCAAGTTCTGGGATCATGGGTTTTCCTCAGTTTCCAGGTCAATGTCTGCCAAGCTTCTATTCTGGGCAGACGCACAACTACGGGGCACACACCATTACCTTATTAACTTAATCACGGCTTAAAAGCCGTAACGGTTAACAGGTATATATTACGAATTTTTGCTCATTTTAGTATTTGCTTTTGTTCCTGTCTGCCACTTTCCACCAATTATGGGTCGCGGCTCTCATTCTCTGAGAGGCCAATATCAGTAGGGAAAAGGCGGCAAGACTCAAGGCTGTGACAGGCGTTAACTAGAGAAGTTTCATTGAATTTTTTGCTGAAATTTGGAACTGTGAACCAGTGCCCAACTATGACCATTAACCCTGATGGGGGGCTTATATTACTGTTCAATGAATCATCTTTCCGTATAATCTTGCAGTCAGGCCGTGCGGTAACCCCGCTTTGTCACAAACCAACGTGAAATAAACATAATGACCACTTTTTGGATTTTTATTGCGATTGTTGTGTTAGTCAGCCTGGGGCTGATCTGGCTTCCTCACTTCCGGCAACAGAAGCTGCTCAAGGCTGAAGAGTCCGGTGTCCGCAAACAGACCAACCTGGAACTGTTTAATGAACGTCTAGCCATTCTGGAGAAGGAACGCCAGGAAGAACTGCTGGATCAAGACGAATTTGAATCCCTGAAAAAAGAACTGGAAGTCAGCTTACTGCAGGACATCAAACAAGGAGCCGACGAATCACTCGACTCTCAGGCCAAGCCTAAAGGGCTACTCTGGCCAAGTCTGATGTCGGTTGTATTACTGGTTGTTGCCGGCTACTCCTATCAGCAGTTGGGTGCCTATCAAAATATCGATTCGCCTCAACCAGAGAATCCCCATGCAGGTATGAGCACTGAGCAGATCATGATGCAGCGAGTGCAGATGATGGAATCAGCTGTGCAACAGGAGCCTGAAAACAGCCAGGCTTGGTTCAGCCTGGGTCACGCCTATATCTCTGCCGGGCAATATGATCAGGCAGTCGCGGCCTTCGATAAAGTGATCGAACTTGTGGGTGTACATGCCGAGCTGCTGGGTCCCAAGGCCACCGCCCTCTACTATAAGGCTGGCCAGCAGATGATCCCTGTGGTTCAGTCGCTGATCGATCAGGCTCTGAAACTGGATCCACAAGACCCTTCCACTTTACTGCTGGTTGGTATGGATGCTTTCTTTACCGCAGACTACAACAAGGCCATCGGCGCTTGGCAGACTATTCTCGACAGCGATAGAGCCGACGTGGATCGTGCCGCACTGATCAATGCCATTGACAGCGCCAAGATGCGTATGCAGGCAGAAGGTGGTGCCACCATGCCGAATGACGAAGCTCATAAGGGCCTGAAGGCAGCCACAGCCAAGACAGTGACACTGAATGTTTCTATCGCTCCTGAACTGGCAGCCAAGGTCAGCAATACCGATATGCTGTTCATCTTTGCCAGAGCTACGGAAGGCCCCAAAGTTCCACTGGCGGCCACCAAGGTGAGTGCCAAGTCATTACCTGTGACTGTGACTCTGGATGACTCCACCAACATGGGTGGCAACGTCAAACTCAGTGATGCAACCGACGTTGAAGTGATTGCGGTATTGTCCAAGCATGGCAGCGTTAAGCCTCAGCCTGGCGATCTGCAAGGTAAGCTGGCCAGCATTAAAGTTGGTGCCAGCGGTGAACTGGTGCTGGATACCGAAGTCCAGTAATCCTTGGTTAACAGGCATAAAAAAACCGGCATCAGCCGGTTTTTTATGATGATACTTGATTACTTGGACATGAACTCGATAGCGTTCTTGTAATCTTCATCAGTACAATCTGTGCACATGCCACCAGGAGGCATAGCGTTCAAACCAGACTTAACGCTGTTAAGCAGGGTGTCGATACCTTTGGCCAGGCGAGGCTCCCAAGCAGCAGCATCGTGTGCTTTAGGTGCACCGGCAACACCCATGCTATGGCAGACTTGGCAGGCTTTATTGAAAACGGCCTCACCTTCTTGGGCTGACACGTTCGCAGACATAGTCAATGCAGCTACTGCGGTCATTGCTAACAGTTTTTTCATGTTCAATGTTCCTAATGCAAATACTTACAAAGCTCAACGCTGCCCTTGGTTAAAGTAGGCAGACTCATTTTAGCTCGCTAAGAGTACAACAAACTTCAACAAATCTCATCTTTTTGTGATTAAAATCGCAGCTTGTCCTGTAAATAAGGACAAAGGTCGCGAATTCATTAATATATTAGTAACAGATTAAAAAGTTCCCAAAAATTCACTTTTATTGGAAGCATATCAAATTGCTGAAACTTAGTGCGATGCAGTGGTAAACCCCAGCCAGAGCATGTGTTAGTATCTCTTGTGTTTCCTTACCGCTTGTTATAGAGGGCTCAGTGGCAGAACCAAAACCTACATCACTGCTGTCGGCAAGCAGCCTCACTTGTATTCGTGAAGAGCGGATACTGTTCGATGAACTCAGCTTCGATATCAACCCTGGCGATATAGTCCAAATTGAAGGTCCCAACGGCGCCGGTAAAACCAGCCTGCTGCGGATCCTCGCCGGTCTGTCGCGCCCATACGGGGGGGAAGTCCTGTTTCAGGGGGAAGCTATCACTCGTTGCCGCGATGAGTTCAATGAAAACCTGCTTTATCTGGGCCATCTCGCCGGCGTGAAAAGCGAACTCACCGCCGAGGAAAACCTTAACTTCAATTTAAGAATCAGTGGGTATGATGACTTTGATGCACGGGAAATCCTTGCCAAAGTCAACCTGACCGGGTTTGAAGAAGCGCTTGCAGGCCACCTTTCTGCTGGCCAACACAGACGAACCGCACTCGCCAGGCTCTGGCATACCGCCTGTAAAATCTGGATTCTGGATGAGCCCTTTACCGCGATCGACAAGAAAGGGGTCGCTGAATTGGAGCAACTCTATATTCGCCATGCCGATGCCGGTGGTTGCGTCATTCTGACGACCCACCAGGATATGGGCATCATTACAGATGAAAGGTTGCGGAAAATCCGCTTGGATTATCGCTTCGTATAAGGCTTAGCAGAGATGAACAGAGGCATTAGTTTTACCAAGGCATTTTTCACCCTGCTGAAACGGGATCTACAGATTGCCGTGCGTCATCGTGGTGATATTTTTAACCCACTGCTGTTTTTTATCATAGTGGTTACCCTGTTTCCGCTGGGTATAGGTCCTGAGCCACAGGTGTTGACCCGGATTGCTCCCGGGATTATCTGGGTTGCGGCCTTGCTGGCAGCCATGTTGTCACTGGAGCGGCTGTTCAAGGCAGACTTCAGTGACGGAAGTCTGGAGCAGATGTTGCTTAGCCCGCAGCCACTGGCGCTGTTGGTACTGGCCAAAGTGTTTGCTCACTGGTTACTGACTGGCGTACCTTTAATTATAATTGCACCGCTGTTGGCTGTGCTGCTGCATCTGGACGACAACAGTTACGGCGCCCTGATAGCCACCTTGATGCTTGGGACACCTGTATTGAGTCTGCTTGGCGCCATAGGTGTTGCTCTTACAGTGGGCTTACGCAAAGGCGGCGTGCTGCTGAGCTTGCTGATTTTGCCACTGTATATACCAGTGTTGATCTTTGCGACCGGCGCGATCGACTTTGCAGCATCCAAACAACCCTATGATGGTCAGCTGGCGATTCTAGGCGCCATGCTGGTCGGTTCTTTAGTCTTGGCACCTTTTGCTATTGGTGCCTCATTGCGAGTGAGTACTAACTGAAATGTGGAAATGGTTACATCCCTACGCCGACCCTCAAAGGGCGTATCAACTGTCAGGAAAACTACTGCCTTGGTTTGCACTGCTTGCCCTGGCACTTATCGCAACCGGAACCGTGTGGGGTTTGGCATTTGCTCCCACAGATTACCAACAGGGTGACAGCTACCGTATTATCTTTATCCACGTACCTGCAGCATCCATGTCGATGGCAGCTTACATGGGTATGGCAACCGCAGCCTTCATAGGCCTGGTGTGGCAGATCAAGCTGGCCGATTGGGCAGCCGCCTCTATCGCACCAATTGGTGCCGTGGTCACCTTTATCGCTCTGTTCACTGGTGCCACCTGGGGTAAACCCATGTGGGGCACTTGGTGGGTTTGGGATGCACGCCTGACCTCTGAACTTGTGCTGTTGTTCCTGTATCTAGGGGTAATCTCCCTCTACGCCTCATTCGAAGACAAGGTGCTGGCCGCCAGAGCCGCCGGCATTCTGGCCATAGTTGGAGTGATTAATATCCCTATCATTAAGTATTCGGTTGAATGGTGGAACTCACTGCACCAACCATCCACTATCCGAATCACCGAAAAGTCGACCATGTCTACCGACATGCTCTACCCTTTATTGATCAACATATTTGGGTTTGGTTTGATGATAGGTGCCATCACTCTGGTGCGTTTCCGTGCCGAAATTCTGGCCCGTAACGGAATGCGCCCTTGGGTTAGGGAACTGGCCAAGGCCGAAGGAGTCAAATAATGCAGTTTCAATCTTTAGCAGAGTTTTTCAACATGGGCGGCTATGCCTTCTATGTGTGGTTGGCCTACGGTGTCACTTTCGTGTCCCTTAGCCTGCTTATCCTGGTCAGTTCGATGAAGAAGCGTCGGGTACTGCAGGAAATAGCATCCAAAGTGCAACGTGAGGAACGCCTCGCTCAAAACCGGAGTAACAGATCGTGAACCCAAGACGCAAAAAGAGACTGGTATTGGCTGTAGCCTTGATTGCAGGTGTTGCTGCCGTGGCTTCCTTGCTGTTATATGCCCTCAACTCCAACCTTAACCTCTTCTATACTCCCACCGAGATAGTCAATGGTAAAAAGGATACTGGCATCAAGCCGGAAGTGGGCCAGCGGATCCGCGTGGGCGGCATGGTTACTGTAGGCTCTATGGTGCGTGACCCTGAAAGCCTGCATGTTGAGTTTGCCGTACATGATGCCGCCGGCGGCGAAATCATAGTAACTTATGATGACCTTTTGCCTGATCTCTTCCGTGAAGGCCAGGGTATAGTCGCTCAGGGCGTATTGATTGAAGGTGGTAAGTTAGAAGCCTCTGAAGTGCTGGCCAAGCATGATGAAAACTATATGCCACCTGAAGTTGCCGAAGCCATGGGCCAGACCCATGAAAAGCTTGAGTACAACACGCAACAGGTCGGCGGCGCCAAGTAAATGCCCATAGATAAAAAAGCCTCTTCGGAGGCTTTTTTATTACTTGCAGAGTCTGAAATTTCTGCCACGCTAAAATTCTATAGGCTGAATACAAGGACTTAGCATGCGCGCATTGGTATTTCTGGGTTTACTGCTGTCACTGCCAATAGGTGCCGCCAATCTCTTGCTGATTGAGTCCTACCACGCTGAATATCCCTGGGATCAAAGTTATAAAGCCGGCATCAGAGCCATCCTCGGTGATAAGCACCAATTTCACACCTTTGCCCTCGATACCAAGCGACTACCCAAAGCACAATTTAAAATCCAGGCCGATAGTGCTTGGCAAAGATACCTGGAACTTAAACCCGATTTGGTATTTCTCGCCGATGACAATGCCTTGATGCTGCTACATGAGCGCTTCAGCCAAACCCAAACCCCTGTGGTTTATCTAGGGATCAACGGCAATCCTCGTGACTACGGAATAAAGCATACAGGTAACATTACCGGTGTACTGGAGCGCCCCCTGTTCAAACGTTCCCTCTTGATGGCACAGGCTATGCTGCCAACCCAACCACCACACAAGTTTTTGCTACTGTTTGACTCAGGCTATACCTCGGATACAGCGGTAGCCTCCATCAAAAAGCTCAACCAAAATTTGATGATAGGCAACAACCAAATCGATATAGAACAACATCAGAAGTTCAGCAGCTGGCAGTCGTCTGTTTCGAGTGCTCGAGAACGTGGCTATGACGCCGTGTTTGTGGCCCTGTATCAAACGCTGCAAGACGATAAGCAACAAACGGTAGATGAGCTGGAGGTAGCACGTTGGACCCACGACAACGCCACTGTGCCTCATTTTGGTTTTTGGCATTTCAGTGTCGCCTCTGAGGGCAATATTGGGGGCTATATTCTGGATGGCAACAAGCATGGACGCATAGCGGGGACCATAGCGAAACAGATCCTGGCGGGCAAAAGGCCGGCAGAGATATTCCCCAAGATGGATACCAGTGGTGCTTATCTATTCAGTGAGAGTGGTTTAAAGCGATGGCAACTGAGTTTGCCGGAAAGGGTCAGGGAGCAGGTCGAACTCGTGGAATGACCTTCGGCGACGAGCAAAATAAAAAGCCCCGCTGTTAGCGGGGCTTTTTCAGAACTTACCTGAGATTACTCAGCAGCAGCTTCAACTTCTACAGCTTCAGCAGCTTCTGGGCGACCAACCAGCTCGATGTAAGCCATAGGGGCTTTATCACCGGCACGCAGACCGCACTTCAGGATACGGGTGTAACCACCAGGACGTTCCTGATAGCGTGGACCCAGTTCGTTAAACAGTTTACCTACGACTTCTTGGTCGCGAGTACGAGCAAACGCCAGACGACGGTTTGCTACGCTGTCACTTTTAGCAAGTGTTATCAGAGGCTCAACTACGCGACGCAGTTCTTTGGCCTTCACTACGGTTGTCTTGATGATTTCATGACGAACCAGTGAACTTGCCATGTTACGGAACATGGCTTGGCGGTGACTGCTGTTGCGGTTAAGTTGACGACCACTCTTACGATGGCGCATGACCTAATCCTTATAACCTAAATCTGTACAAAACCTGGGACTTACAGGTCGTCTGCCAAACTAGCCGGTGGCCAGTTTTCCAGACGCATACCTAGCGACAGTCCGCGAGATGCCAACACATCCTTGATCTCGGTAAGAGATTTCTTACCCAGGTTAGGTGTTTTGAGCAGCTCAACTTCAGTGCGTTGTACCAGATCTCCGATGTAATGAATCGCTTCGGTTTTCAAACAGTTAGCCGAACGTACAGTTAGCTCTAAATCGTCGACAGGACGCAACAGAATCGGATCGAACTCCGGCTTCTCTTCCTTCTGCTCTGGCTCGGTCACATCACGCAGTTCAACGAAGGCATCCAGCTGTTCAGCCAGGATAGTCGCAGAACGACGGATAGCTTCTTCAGGATCGATAGTACCGTTAGTGGTCATATCGATGATCAGCTTGTCCAAGTCAGTACGCTGTTCCACACGAGCTGCTTCTACATTGTAGGCAATGCGAGCAACAGGTGAGAATGAAGCATCAACCAGCAAACGACCGATTGGGCGATCATCGTCTTCGGTTTGTGCACGGGCAGAAGCCGGTACATAACCACGACCACGCTCAACACGGATACGCATGCTGATGTCATTGTTACCAGTCAGGTGACAGATAACATGATCCGGGTTCACGATTGTGACATCGCCGTCGTGGGTGATGTCGGCTGCGGTAACAGGGCCTGCGCCGGACTTGCTCAGAGTGAGCATAGCCTCGTCTTTACCCTCGATAATGACTGCCAGCCCTTTCAGGTTCAGCAATATTTCAAGGATATCTTCTTGTACGCCTTCCTTACTGCTGTATTCATGCAGTACGCCGTCGATCTCGACTTCGGTAACCGCGCAGCCGGGCATAGACGACAATAGGATGCGACGCAACGCGTTACCCAAAGTATGACCGAAACCACGCTCGAGTGGCTCCAGAGTCACCTTGGCACGAGTTGGGTTAACCTGCTCGATATCAACGAGACGCGGTTTAAGAAATTCTGTAACAGAACCCTGCATTGTGTCCTCTCTTGTTTGTTAGCCTTACTTAGAGTAAAGCTCGACGATCAGCTGTTCGTTAATTTCCGCAGACAAATCGCTACGTTCTGGCAGACGCTTGAAAGCTCCTTCCATTTTTGCGCTGTCGACTTCAACCCATGTAGGCTTCTCGCGTTGAGCAGCCACTTCCAGAGCAGCCTTGATACGGGCTTGCTTCTGTGACTTCTCGCGAATGCTTACAACATCATTCGCAGACACTTTGAATGACGGAATGTTAACAACACGACCGTTGACCATAATTGACTTATGGCTAACCAGCTGACGTGCTTCTGCACGAGTCGCACCAAAGCCCATACGATAAACTACGTTATCCAGACGGGTTTCCAAAAGTTGCAGCAGGTTTTCACCTGTGTTGCCTTTCAGACGTGCAGCCTCTTTGTAGTAGTTACGGAATTGCTTTTCCAGCACACCATAAATACGACGAACTTTTTGTTTCTCGCGTAACTGCAAGCCATAATCAGACAGACGTGGCTTACGAGCGCCATGCTGTCCAGGTGCTGCTTCCAGCTTACACTTCGAATCGATTGCTCTCACACCGCTTTTCAGGAAAAGGTCAGTACCTTCCCGGCGGCTGAGCTTGAGCTTGGGACCCAAGTATCTTGCCATGATCTTTCTCCAACTATCCTAACGAAACTGCCAATTACACGCGGCGTTTTTTAGGAGGACGACAACCGTTATGAGGGATCGGCGTCACATCAGTGATGTTGGTAATTTTGTAACCAACAGCGTTCAGCGCACGAATGGCTGACTCACGACCTGGACCTGGACCCTTCACGAAAACTTCAAGGTTTTTAACACCATAATCCTGAGCTGCAGTACCTGCGCGCTCAGCTGCCACCTGCGCAGCAAATGGGGTAGATTTACGTGAACCACGGAAACCTGAACCACCTGCAGTCGCCCATGACAGAGCGTTACCTTGACGATCTGTGATAGTAACAATTGTATTGTTGAAAGACGCATGGATATGAGCCA
The DNA here is from genome assembly GCF_000518445.1 of Shewanella sp. 38A_GOM-205m. Classification (NCBI taxonomy): domain Bacteria; kingdom Pseudomonadati; phylum Pseudomonadota; class Gammaproteobacteria; order Alteromonadales; family Shewanellaceae; genus Shewanella; species Shewanella sp. 38A_GOM-205m. The sequence continues at coordinate 12,769 of NZ_JADP01000043.1, forward strand.
TGCCATCAGCAACCTGTTTACGTACGCGCTTACGCGGAGAACGTGACGGAACTTTAGCCATTGTCTACCTTCCCGTTACTTCTTGATTGGTTTACGTGGACCTTTGCGAGTACGCGCATTGGTCTTAGTACGTTGCCCACGGAGAGGCAGGCTACGGCGATGGCGGAGGCCACGATAACAACCAAGGTCCATAAGACGCTTGATGTTCATTGAAACCTCACGGCGTAAGTCACCTTCTACTGAGTATTTGGCAACTTCTTCGCGTAGAGTATCGATTTGAGCTTCGCTCAATTCCTTGATCTTAGCGTCTTCGGCAATGGCTGTAGCCGCGCAGATAGCTTTAGCGCGAGTACGACCGATACCGTAGATAGCAGTCAGTGCAATGACTGTGTGCTTTTGATCAGGAATGTTAATGCCAGCGATACGGGCCACTATGCACTCCTTAAGTTAAAGGCCATCTGTGAAAAGCCCGAAAGGATACTCGACAGATGACTAGTTTGCAAACAATATTTTTGGCCAGCCCAGTTAAGAGCTGGCCAAGATTTTTTAGCCTTGACGCTGTTTGTGTTTTGGTTCAACACAGATAACGCGTACAACGCCACTACGCTTGACGATCTTGCAGTTACGGCAGATCTTCTTCACGGAAGCTCGAACTTTCATTTCATCACTCCGTAAAGCTATCTTATCGACCAAAGCGATCGAGATTCGCTTTGTTCACCAGATTAGCTTTCTTCATCACAGACTCATATTGATGAGACATCATATGGGTCTGAACCTGAGCCATGAAGTCCATGATCACAACTACCATAATCAGTAGTGAAGTACCGCCAAAATAGAACTGTACTTTCCATGCGATTAACATGAACTCCGGAATTAAACAGATAAAGGTAATATACAACGCGCCTGCCAGAGTCAAACGGGTCATCACTTTATCAATGTAACGCGAAGTCTGTTCGCCGGGACGGATCCCGGGAATAAACGCACCGCTCTTCTTCAGGTTATCTGCTGTCTCGCGTGGGTTAAATACCAACGCGGTATAGAAGAAACAGAAGAAAATAATTGCTGCTGCATACAACAGAGAGTACAGCGGCTGTCCAGGAGAAACTGCGAGAGAAACCTCAGACAGCCATTCCATAGACGGATTCTTACCAAACCACTGAGCCAGTGTGCCTGGGAACAGAATAATGCTGGACGCAAAAATTGGCGGAATTACGCCGGCCATATTAACCTTCAGCGGCAGGTGGGTTGACTGCGCGGCAAACACCTTACGGCCTTGCTGACGCTTGGCATAGTTAACGACGATACGACGCTGACCACGCTCCACAAATACCACGAAATAGGTTACGGCAAACACAATCACCGCAATCAACAACAATACCAGTACGTTCAAGTCGCCTTGACGCGCTTGCTCGGCCGTTTGACCGATAGCAGAAGGCAGACCGGCTACGATACCTGCGAAAATCAGGATCGAAATACCGTTACCTATACCACGCTCGGTAATTTGCTCGCCAAGCCACATCAGGAACATGGTTCCGGTGACTAAACTGACGACTGCAACAAAATAGAACTCAAAACCAGGATCGACCACCAGGCCGTTCACCAGATTTGGCAATCCTGTTGCAATACCGATCGACTGGAATGTACCCAACACCAGCGTACCCCATCTTGTATACTGGCTGATTTTCTTGCGTCCTGACTCACCTTCCTTCTTCAGTTCAGCGAGTGCGGGATGCACAACAGTCAGTAACTGCATGATGATCGAGGCCGAAATATACGGCATGATCCCCAATGCAAAAATAGAGGCGCGCTCAAGGGCACCACCCGAGAACATATTGAACATGCCCAGGATGGTGCTCTTTTGCTGAGCAAAGAGCTCTGCCAATACAGCAGCGTCAATACCAGGAATTGGCACAAATGAACCGGCACGAAACACGATAATTGCGCCAATCACGAACAGGAGGCGAGCTTTCAATTCAGAAAGTCCACCTTTCGCGCTTTTTAAATCAAGTCCTGGTTTTGCCATCGACCTATTATTCCTCGATATTCTCGATCTTACCGCCGGCAGCTTCGATAACTGCGCGTGCACCTTTGGTTACCTTCAGACCTTTTACGGTCACTGGGCGCTCAATGGTACCTGAAAGAACGATTTTCGCAAACTGGATGTTGCGAGTTATTACGTTCGCATCTTTCAGTGCGTTCAGGTCGATAACGTCACCAGTAACTTTTGCCAGTTCGCTCAAGCGAACTTCAGCAGTTACCATAGCGATACGCGAGGTAAAGCCGAACTTAGGCAGACGGATCTTAAGTGGCATTTGACCACCCTCGAAGCCAGGGCGTACACCGCCACCGCTACGAGATTTTTGACCCTTGTGACCGCGACCAGCGGTCTTACCCAAGCCAGAACCAATACCACGGCCTACACGCTTAGGTGCAGACTTAGCGCCTGCTGCTGGAGATAAAGTATTCAGACGCATTGATTAGTCCTCCACCTTTACCATGTAGTAGACCTTATTGATCATACCGCGAACAGCAGGAGTATCTTCCAGCTCAACGGTGTGACCAATACGACGCAGACCAAGACCAGTCAGAGTGGCCTTGTGCTTAGGCAGACGGCCGATAGCACTTTTGGTCTGGGTTACTTTGATAGTTTTAGTAGCCATGGTGCATTACCCCCGAATTTCATCAACATTCAGGCCACGCTTGGCTGCAATCTGCGCTGGTGACTTCATGTGTACCAGAGCGTCAACAGTTGCACGAACGATGTTGATCGGGTTAGTAGAACCGTATGCTTTCGACAGAACGTTGTGAACGCCTGCTACTTCCAATACGGCACGCATTGCGCCACCGGCGATAATACCGGTACCCTCTGAAGCAGGTTGCATGTAAACGCGTGAACCAGAGTGGCGACCCTTCACTGGATGGTGCAGAGTGCCTTCGTTCAGGTTTACAGTAACCATGTTACGACGGGCTTTTTCCATTGCTTTTTGAATAGCAGCTGGAACTTCACGCGCTTTACCATAGCCGTAGCCGATCTTACCGTTACCATCACCCACTACAGTCAGAGCGGTGAAGCTAAAGATACGACCACCTTTAACTACTTTAGAAACACGATTAACTGCAATCAGCTTTTCTTGCAGATCGTCTTTTTGCTGAGCTTCTAATTTAGCCATTGTTTTACCCCTTAGAACTGGAGGCCAGCTTCACGAGCGGCTTCTGCAAGAGCAGCAACACGACCGTGATACTTGAACCCAGAACGATCGAAAGCAACAACAGTTACGCCTTTTTCGATCGCGCGCTCAGCAATAGCTTTACCTACTGCTTTGGCCGCATCTACGTTACCGGTGTACTTCAGTTGTTCCTTTACTGCTTTCTCAGCAGTAGAGGCAACAGCCAACACCTGAGCTTCAGGGTTGATTACCTGAGCGTAAATGTGACGCGGTGTACGATGTACAACCAGACGGTTGACGCCCAGCTCTTGGATCTTCTTGCGAGCGCGAGTCGCGCGGCGCAAGCGAGATGTTTTCTTATCCATATCGCGTTACCTACTTCTTCTTAGCCTCTTTACGGCGTACTTGTTCGTCATCATAGCGAACACCCTTGCCCTTATAAGGCTCTGGTGGACGATAGCCACGAATTTCAGCCGCAACCTGACCAACCAGCTCTTTATCGATACTTTTCAGTACGATGTCTGTTTGGCTTGGGCATTCAGCTGTAACGCCTGCTGGCAATTGATGAACCAGAGGGTGAGAGAAACCTAAGGTCAGGTCAAGAGCGCTGCCGCTAACTTTGGCACGGTAACCCACACCAACCAGCTTCAGCTTCTTTTCGAAACCCTGAGAAACACCAACAACCATGTTGTTGATCAGTGCACGAGCAGTACCAGCCTGTGCCCAAGCGTTAGCAACGCCTTCGACAGGAGAGAACTTGATTTCTGCACCTTCAACAACAACGTTAACTGCGCTGTTGATTACTCGAGTCAGACTACCTTTACCGCCTTTAACGGTAATAGTTTGGTCGTTTAAAGTCACCTCTACGCCGGCTGGAATAGATACTGGTGCTTTTGCTACACGAGACATTCCTAGCTCCTTACGCTACGTAGCAGATAACCTCACCACCCATGCCTGCAAGGCGGGCGGCACGATCAGTCATCAGGCCTTTAGAAGTGGACACAATTGCGACACCCAGTCCGCCCATAACCTTTGGCAGCTCGTCTTTACCTTTGTAAATACGAAGACCAGGACGGCTTACGCGCTGGATAGTCTCAACAACAGGTTGGCCCTGGAAATACTTCAGAGTGATTTCCAGTTCAGGCTTAGCGCCTTCTTCTGCTACGGCGTAGTCAGTGATATAACCTTCATCTTTCAGCAGCTTTGCGATAGCAACTTTCAGTTTGGCAGAAGGCATCTTCACAGATACTTTGTTAGCAGCTTGGCCGTTACGAATACGGGTCAACATATCCGCAATAGGATCTTGCATGCTCATATTAGCTTACTCCGTGACAAGTGCTTACCAGCTGGCCTTACGCAGACCAGGAACTTCACCACGCATGGTTGCTTCACGCAGCTTGATACGGCTCAGGCCGAATTTGCGCAGGAAACCATGAGGGCGGCCAGTTTGATTACAGCGATTGCGTTGACGCGATGCGCTTGAATCACGTGGTAGAGCTTGCAGCTTAAGAACCGCATCCCAACGAACTTCGTCAGAAGACTCAGGGCTGCTGATGATAGCCTTAAGAGCTGCACGCTTTTCAGCATACTTGGCCACGAGCTTTGCACGTTTTGCTTCACGTGCCTTCATTGACAGTTTTGCCATTTCGCTACCCCTTATTTCTTGAATGGGAAGTTGAAAGCATCAAGCAAAGCGCGACCTTCTTCGTCAGTATTCGCAGAGGTAGTGATAACAATATCCATACCACGAATCTTATCGACTTTATCGTAGTCGATTTCTGGGAAGATGATCTGCTCGCGCACGCCCATCGCGTAGTTACCACGGCCGTCGAACGACTTAGCGCTCAGGCCACGGAAGTCACGGATACGAGGGATTGCGATGTCAACTAAACGCTCAAAGAATTCCCACATACGCTCACCGCGCAGGGTCACTTTACAGCCAATAGGGTAGCCTTCACGGATTTTAAAACCAGCAACTGACTTACGAGCTACAGTCACAACTGGTTTTTGGCCGGCAATAGCAGTCATATCACGGACAGCATTTTCCATGATTTTCTTGTCAGCTACGGCTTCGCCAACACCCATGTTCAGGGTGATTTTCTCAATCCGAGGGACTTGCATGACACTGGTATAACCGAACTTTTTAGTCAGTTCAGCAACAACAGTCTCTTTGTATCTATCATGCAGTTTCGCCATCGTTTACTCCAGTTACTTAACGAGTTCACTGTTCGATTTGAAGAAACGGACTTTCTTACCGTCTTCGAATCGGAAACCAACACGATCCGCCTTGCCAGTGACAGGGTTAAAGATCGCAACATTAGATGCTTGAATCGGTGCTTCTTTCTCAACGATACCACCAGTCACACCCAGTTGTGGGTTAGGCTTCTGGTGCTTCTTAACGAGATTGATGCCTTCAACAATTAACTTACCGGTAGTAAGTACACGAGTAACCTTACCGCGCTTACCCTTATCCTTACCGGCCAGTACAATTACTTCGTCTTCACGACGGATTTTTGCTGCCATTTTGAAGCTCCTTACAGTACTTCTGGTGCCAGCGACACAATCTTCATGAATTGCTCAGTACGCAGTTCACGTGTCACAGGTCCAAAGATACGAGTACCAATCGGGGCAAGGTTTGCGTTAAGCAATACCGCTGCATTCCGATCGAAGCGAATGACAGAACCGTCTGGACGACGTACGCCTTTCTTAGTACGGACTACCACCGCGTTATACACATCACCTTTCTTCGCTTTAGCGCGAGGAATGGCTTCTTTAACAGAAACCTTGATGATGTCGCCGATACCGGCATAACGACGATGAGAGCCACCCAAGACCTTAATACACTGAACTCTGCGCGCGCCGCTGTTACATGCGACATCGAGAGTCGATTGCATTTGGATCATTTTAAGTGCTCCGCTATCGTTACTACACAATCCCCACCATGGGGCTAAATAAACACCACTTTTGCCGTTCAAATCGGTCAAAAATGGCGCGCAAGTATAACACCATAAATAGAGGATGGATAGTATTAAAAAACAAACGGCCCCGAAAAGGAGCCGTTTACCAGTTAACCTAATTAAAAATTAGGCCTTGCTTACTACTTCAACCAGGGTCCATGACTTGGTCTTGGACAGAGGGCGACATTCGCGAATAGACACGAAATCACCTTCTTTACACTGGTTTTGTTCGTCATGTGCATGGATCTTAGTAGTACGTTTGATGTACTTACCGTAGATTGGGTGCTTAACTTGACGCTCAACAGCTACAGTGATGGACTTGTCCATCTTGTCGCTGATGACTTTACCCTGCAAAGTACGGATTTTCTCAGACATTATGCACCTGCCTTAGAAGTAATAATGGTCTTAACGCGCGCAATGTTACGGCGCACTTGCTTCAGCTGGTGAGTTTGTGCCAGCTGACCAGTGGCGTGTTGCATACGCAGGTTAAACTGCTCACGCAGCAGACCAAGCAGTTCAGCGTTCAATTCCTCAACGCTCTTTTCTCTCAGTTCGCTCGCTTTCATTACATCACCGTCTTAGTTACGAAGGTAGTCTTGATAGGCAGTTTAGCAGCGGCCAGTGCGAAAGCTTCGCGGGCCAGCTCTTCTGAAACGCCATTCATTTCATAGAGTACCTTACCTGGTTGAATCTGACATACCCAGTATTCAACGTTACCTTTACCTTTACCCATACGCACTTCAAGAGGCTTAGAGGTAATTGGCTTGTCAGGGAAAACCCGGATCCAGATTTTTCCTTGACGCTTAACGTGACGTGTCATTGCACGACGGGCAGATTCGATCTGACGTGCAGTCAAACGGCCGCGGCCAACTGCTTTCAGACCAAATGTACCGAAGCTAACTTCAGTACCGTTCGCCAGACCGCGGTTGCGGCCTTTGAACATTTTGCGAAACTTCATACGTTTAGGTTGCAGCATTGCCGGCTCTCCTATTTACCACGAGGCTTGCGCTTAGGTTGCTGCTTCGGCTCTTCGATCTGAGGCATGATACCGTCCAGAACTTCACCTTTGAAGACCCAAACTTTAATGCCGATCACACCGTATTGAGTGTGACTTTCAGAGGTTGAATAGTCGATGTCAGCACGCAGTGTATGCAGAGGCACACGGCCTTCGCGATACCACTCGGTGCGCGCAATCTCAGCGCCGCCTAAACGGCCACTAACTTCAACTTTGATACCTTTAGCGCCCAGACGCATAGCGTTCTGTACCGCACGCTTCATAGCGCGACGGAACATAACACGACGTTCCAGCTGTTGAGCGATTGAATCGGCTACCAGCTTGGCGTCCAACTCAGGCTTGCGGATCTCAGCGATGTTAATTTGCGCAGGAGTGCCAGTAATTTTGGCAACTTCAGCACGCAGAACCTCAACGTCTTCACCTTTCTTACCGATCACAACACCTGGACGGGCAGTGTGAATAGTAACGCGGATGCTTTTCGCTGGGCGTTCGATAACGATCTTAGATACTGATGCGGCTTTCAGCTTCTCTTCGAGAAACTTACGCACTTCCCAGTCGCCGTGCAGATTAGCAGCGTAGTCTGCTTTATCAGCGTACCAGGTAGAGATCCAAGGCTTAGTGATACCCAGACGGATACCATTAGGATGTACTTTCTGTCCCATTGCTCTCTCCTAGCGATCTGATACAACCACAGTAATGTGGCTGGTACGCTTCATGATACGGTCGGCGCGACCTTTAGCACGTGGCATGATGCGCTTCATGGTTGGGCCTTCATCAACGAAGACTTTTCCAACTTTCAGTTCATCAATGTCGGCACCTTGATTGTGCTCAGCATTGGCAATGGCTGAATCCAGTACTTTTTTGACCAGTACGGCGGCTTTCTTGGGGCTAAAGGTCAGGATCTCGAGGGCCTTAGAAACAGGCAGACCGCGGATCTGATCAGCTACCAAACGAGCCTTTTGAGGCGACGTACGGGCAAAACGATGTTTAGCTAAAACTTCCATCTTACTCCTCCCGTATTAGCGCTTCTTCGCTTTCTTATCAGCAGCATGGCCGCGATAAGTGCGAGTTGGTGAGAATTCACCAAGCTTGTGGCCGATCATTTCGTCAGTTACGAACACAGGAACGTGCTGACGACCATTATGGACAGCGATGGTCAAACCAATCATGTTTGGAATGATCATAGAGCGACGTGACCAAGTCTTAATAGGCTTCTTGTCACCTGCTTCCACCGCTTTCTCTACCTTCTTCAGCAAGTGCAGGTCAATGAATGGACCTTTCTTGAGAGAACGTGGCATGGCGAATCCTCTTACTATTTATTACGACGACGTACGATGTACTTGTCAGTGCGCTTGTTACTACGGGTCTTGTAACCCTTAGTTGGCACACCCCATGGAGTCACTGGGTGACGACCACCAGAAGTACGGCCTTCACCACCACCATGTGGGTGGTCTACTGGGTTCATTGCAACACCACGAACTGTTGGGCGTACGCCTCTCCAGCGCTTGGCACCAGCTTTACCCAGCTGACGCAGCATGTGCTCGGCGTTACCAACTTCACCCAGAGTCGCGCGGCAATCAACTGGCACTTTGCGCATTTCGCCAGAGCGAAGACGCAGAGTGGCATAAGCGCCATCACGAGCTACAACTTGTACATAAGCACCGGCAGAACGTGCAATTTGAGCACCTTTGCCAGGTTTCATTTCAACAGCGTGAACTACGCTACCAACTGGGATGTTACGCAGTGGCAGGGCGTTACCTGTCTTGATTTCAGCTTCTACGCCAGAAACGATTTTGTCACCAGCCTGCATGCCTTTGGCTGCCAGGATATAGCGACGCTCACCGTCTGCGTACAGTACCAGCGCGATGTGCGCAGTACGGTTTGGATCGTATTCCAGACGCTCAATCTTCGCTGGGATACCATCTTTATCACGTTTGAAGTCAATAAGACGGTAGTGTTGCTTATGACCACCACCAACGTGACGAACAGTGATACGACCAGTGTTGTTACGGCCGCCACTCTTAGATTTTTTCGCCAACAGGCCAGCAAAAGGTTTACCCTTGTGCAGGTCAGTGTTCACCACTTTAACGACGTGGCGACGACCTGGAGAGGTTGGCTTACACTTAATAACTGCCATGAGTAATCTCCTTACGCTTCAGCGCCGACGAAATCGATGTCAGCACCCTCAGCCAGAGTAACATAGGCTTTTTTCCAATCGCTGCGACGACCAGCACGGGCACCGTGACGCTTGGTTTTGCCTTTGTTCACCAGAGTGCGAACTGAATCAACTTCAACTTCAAACAGTTTTTCAACTGCAGCTTTGATCTCTGCTTTAGTGGCGTCGATAGCTACACGGAAAACTACAGTGTTGTTCTTCTCAGCAACCACAGTGCTCTTTTCAGAGATGTGAGGCGCCAGAATAACTTTCAGTAAACGTTCTTCGCGGATCATGCCAGCATCTCCTCGATTTGCTTAACAGCATCAGCAGTTACCAGCACTTTGTCGAACGCGATCAGGCTTACTGGGTCGATACCAGCAACATCACGAACATCAACCTTGTACAGGTTGCGAGCTGCCAAGAACAGGTTCTCGTCAACTTCGGAAGTCACAATCAATACGTCTTCCAGACCCATGTCTTTCAGCTTGGCCTTCAGCTCTTTAGTTTTAGGAGCTTCAACAGCAAACTTTTCAACAACGATCAGACGTTCTTGACGTACCAGCTCGGACAGAATGCTCTTCAGAGCGCCGCGGTACATTTTCTTGTTGACTTTCTGGCTGTGATCCTGGGTTTTAGCAGCGAAAGTTACGCCACCGCCACGCCAGATTGGGCCCTTGACACCACCCGCACGAGCGCGGCCAGTACCTTTTTGGCGCCATGGCTTTTTGCCAGAGCCAGTCACTTCAGCGCGAGTTTTCTGAGCACGAGTGCCCTGACGCGCGTTTGCAGCGTAAGCTACAACTACCTGATGAACCAGTGCTTCATTAAAGTCACGGCCGAAGGTAGTTTCGGAAACTTCAAGAGCGCTTTGCGCGTCTTTCAATACCAATTCCATTACTATCTCCTCAGACCTTAGGCTTTAACGGCAGGCTTGATGATCAGGTCGCCATTGGTAGCGCCTGGAACAGCACCTTTAACCAGCAGCAGGTTACGCTCAGCATCTACACGTACTACGTCCAGATTTTGAGTGGTAACACGCTCAGCACCCATGTGGCCTGACATTTTTTTGCCTTTGAATACGCGACCTGGCGTCTGGTTCTGACCGATAGAACCGTTAGCACGGTGCGCCAATGAGTTACCGTGAGTCATATCCTGGGTACGGAAGTTCCAGCGCTTAACGCCACCTTGGAAACCTTTACCTTTTGATTGACCGGTAACATCTACTTTCGCTACGTCAGCGAAGATATCTACGTTCAGCTCAGCACCAACTTCAATGCCTTCGCCTTCACCGTCTGCCAGACGCATTTCCCACAAACCACGGCCGGCGTCAACGCCCGCTTTGGCAAAGTGACCTGCTTCTGGTTTAGTGATGCGGTTGGCTTTTTTGGCACCAGTAGTAACTTGAAGTGCACGGTAGCCGTCGTTTTCCAGAGTTTTCACCTGAGTAACGCGGTTTGCATTTACTTCAATTACAGTAACAGGGATAGACACGCCATCTTCGGTGAAGATGCGGGTCATACCCACTTTACGACCAATAAGACCGATAGCCATCTCTCAAACCTCTTCTAAGGATCTCAATTAACCCAAGCTAATCTGTACGTCGACACCAGCCGCAAGATCCAGACGCATCAGCGCGTCGACTGTCTTCTCAGTTGGCTCTACGATGTCAACCAAACGCTTGTGAGTACGGATTTCGTATTGGTCACGAGCATCTTTATTAACGTGCGGAGAGATCAAAACGGTATAACGCTCTTTGCGCGTAGGCAGTGGGATAGGACCACGTACCTGGGCGCCAGTACGCTTAGCAGTTTCAACGATTTCCGCAGTAGACTGATCAATCAAACGATGATCAAATCCTTTCAAGCGGATACGGATTCTTTGGTTCTGCATTGACCAGAGCTCCTAAAATGGACACATAAAAAATCACCCTCTAGCCATTTCCTTTCTTGGAAAGACAGAGCGAGATGATTTAACCGTTCGACTCCCAATCGGAGTCGCTGTATTTGTGTTTAGCCCCTAGGGCTAAATCAACTTTGTCGCTTACTCAAGTTAAGCGAGGAGGCTATTATACTCATCCAGTTACGGATTACAAGCCTACTGTCGGAATTATCAACAGCATTAACGCTGTCAAAAAGTGGCGCAGATTATACTGACTTTAGCACTCATTGCCAACCGTTTTTGAACGACTGACAAACGGCCAATAAAAAGGCGACCCTGGGGTCGCCTTTTTACGATAGCTTAGATCAGCAATTAAGCGATGATCTTGGCTACAACACCAGCACCAACTGTACGGCCACCTTCACGGATGGCGAAGCGCAGACCTTCATCCATCGCGATTGGGCAGATCAGAGTTACTGTCATCTTGATGTTGTCACCTGGCATTACCATCTCTACGCCTTCTGGCAGTTCGATAGTACCGGTCACGTCAGTTGTACGGAAGTAGAACTGTGGACGGTAGCCTTTGAAGAATGGAGTGTGACGACCACCTTCTTCTTTAGACAGGACGTAAACTTCTGATTCGAACTTGGTGTGTGGAGTGATTGAACCAGGCTTAGCCAGTACTTGACCACGCTCTACTTCA
>NZ_JADP01000044.1:0-21452 GCF_000518445.1 Shewanella sp. 38A_GOM-205m
CTTGTTCAGCGCCACGGTGAACTTGAACGGCTTGTGCACCCGTTGACCCGAAGGCATACCTGACTGTGGGTCGGTCGGCACTGTCACCACATGGTTGAATTCCTGAACCAGCATCTCGTCTTCATGACCTTCCACAAAGATGTCGCCCACTGACTCGGCCGTAAACGCACCTGCGGTGATATTACCCTGGGTTTGACCTTCGATGGAGATATAACATGGTGTTGGCATGGTTAATTCCTTTTACTGTTGAATGAGTGATAAAACCTCATCAGCCAATGCCAGAAGCATGCCAAATCGTAAACCACTGTTTTACAACAATATACAAACCCACTCCCGCTCTCCGGGCAATTTCTTGCCCGAACCCGGGCAATTTTTTGCTCGCCGGGCAAATTCTTGCCCGAAGAGAGTGGCCTGAAAGAGTTGCCCGAAAGCCGCCAAAGGCCAGAGTTCAAGAGCGAACACAAAGGCGGCCAAACGGGGGAATTCTTGTATTACATAACAACATCTTGAACATCGGCCGCATCTTGGGCATTAGCTCTATCTGAACCCGCCGCCATTGGTGCTTTATTCGAGTCTGGGGCGGTTTTGGCTGCCGGGTCATTTGTAACGCCAGAAGCCTGAGTGAGCCCCAAACTCTGGGCCAACAAAGTGCGCTTGATCAGCAGGGATTTCAGTTGCCTGTCCAGCAGTGTCAGCTCCTGAGCTGCCCGCTCATTTTGCTGTTGCTTGAGCAGCTCATCGATGAAGTAGGCTCTGGCCAACACGGGGGACAGGCTGCTGGCATACTCGGCCATATCCCGTGACTGACGCTGCAGCGCACTGAGTTTGTTGGCATCAAGCCCCTGCCATTGCTGTAACTCTTTGCTTAAGTTGGCCGCTCGGGTGCGACTGGCGGCAAAACGCTGGAAATACTTGTCCAGTTCCAACAGATAATCCACCTGCTCGGGATAAACATATGGCTCATCGTTGGCCAAAGGTGCGGCGGCAAATAGCTGATCTATCTTCTGCCACAGCGGCAATGCCGTTTCAGTCGGCAACTGGGTCACCTGCTCGGGTGGCTTGGGCGCAAATCGCTCCGGCCAGAATTTCTGCCCTATGGTCAGTCCCAAAGGTTCGGCAAAGTGTCCCGCCGTCAATGCCAGCAACAAGAGGATGAGTCCCAGCGGCCAACTCAGCCCCTTGGAATTAGCCTGCTGCTGAGCACTTGTGGCAACAGCGGGTCGCTTGGCCGGTTGTTTAACGCCATCAATCTTGTCGAAGATTTGAAAGCCGAGCGCATCCAGGTTTGGCATCTGCTTGGGTTGACGCGCCTGCATCAGCTCAAACAGCTGCTGACAGGCATATTCACACCGATACCACTCACGGATATTGCCTTCAGTAGCCTGCATATCCTTGAGCTCCGGCAATAACTTGCCTATGGCCCAGTTCAGTATTTCGGCGCACTTTTCCGGGCTGATAGTGCCCATCTCTTTCGAGTGCGCCAACACGGTTAACAGTAACTCCAGCCCGGATGCCAAACCGGCAATGCCGCGGGTCTTGGCTGCAGCCACCGAAAAGTAGCTGGCCGCCAGTAGATCCACCCCATCAGTCATCGCCAGGGTGGCGGCGAGATCATAGACCTTTTCCCAATCCGTCCCACCACTGAAGGGAGATTGGCGCCGGTTGATCTCACTACGCATCTGCTGATAGCGGTTATCTTCCCGAAGCTGAGCCGGTGCTGCGGTCATTCTGAACCATCCGGCATTCACTGTTGTTTGCTGTATCAACTTGGTACACCTCAAATTCCATTAAGTTGAGTCCCACAGGGGAATTGGGCTTCCACGCTGTGGAAGCCCGGCGGCTCAGTAGAGTGTTTTAGGCAACTGATAGTTGCTGAGCAGATTTGAGGTAAAGGGATTACTGTTGTCTGCCGTGTGGATCCGATAGGAGATATCGCCCTTATCCACATTGAACTGGTAATCCACACTGGTCGAGCTGGAGCCGGTGATCCTGGCGCTGTCGAGCAGCCTGAAGAATGCCCATGGGCCTTCGTAGCTCAAGGAACGCGGTGACATATTTACTTCGCTTGGCACCAAAGTCAGCTTACTCTCGGCCGTTTCCCGCAGGGTATTAGGCCATACCAATTCGATGGCGCGACGTGGGCCATGGGTGTATTCCACGTACTGGCCATCGACGTTGATCACACTACGACGCTTGTTGGGGCTCATCTGCAGTGGCTCCAGGGTGAACTGTACGTCCAGGTTACCCTTGAGGTTGAAGAAGGCGGTCTGGATCTGTTTCGCCTGCTCTATCGCCTGCAAGACCTCTTTACGGATCAGGCCGGTTTCACTGCCTGCCAGCTGGTTGAGCTGATCCATATTTTCTTCCAGGAACATCCGCATCTGCTGATCATAGAAGGTATTCAACGTGCCTTGCGGGCCGAAGAAACGTTCAAAATCGGCAATCGACACCTGTTTAGTGGCCTTGGGATTGAAGGGATAACGGGATGCCAGATTCTGCTGGAACTCCATATACACTTCGTTGTACCAACGCACCTCAAGATGCTTGATAGCACTCTGCAGCACGACCTTCCAGCTCTCCTTGGCCAACTTGGACACCATGGAGTCCAGCGGCTTGGGCAGGCCATCGGAAATACGTTCCAGCGCGTAAACAGGGTCGGCGTCGTTGAGCTTGAGCCTTTCCTGAGCCGCCTTCAGTGCCGCCTTGCCCACATCCGGGGAGTTTTGGATCCCGCGCAGATAGGCGTGCAGGCGCACCACGGCTTCCATCACCTCATCCAGATAAGCCGGCTTACCGTCCTGGGACTTGAGCATCTGGTTCAGTTCGACAAAGTCACCGTCTATGGTCGAGGCGATACGATACTGGGGCGATTTGAGCAGCGCCTGACGGGCCTGATCATCATCCGGCATATTCGGGAACAGCTGGGTATTGCTGCCCAGCGTTTCCAGCAGGCGCGATAGCGGCTTGTTGCTCATGGCCACATTATCCAGTACCAACACTGCCTGGTTGATGTCTTCGAAATTCTTCAGTTCAAAGCCATTCAGCGCCCGGCGCCAGCTGGCGTTATAGTCGGCCAGATATTGGGCCACTATCTTGTTACGCAGCGCCGTCTTGTCGGCATCGCTGAAGTCTGTGCTGTGAGCCTGGCCGAGTACCCAGCTGTCAATCAATGCCAGCTCGGCGACTGAATCAGATCTCGGGATAAAGAAGCGCTCAAAACCTTGTTTGGTGAGTATTTTCGGGATCTTGAAGATCTCAGGATCCTGCGCCGCTATCTGGGAGTCAAACACCAATTCATTGGCCGGGCCAACGGTCAAACGCAGATCCAGCGGCGCCCCCAACAGAGATACCGAAGAGGACTTGAGGTATCTGTATACCCGCTGTTCTATCGGCAACAGGCTCAGCTCATTCTGGGCCTGGGCCACCATGGTATCGAACGGCTTGAGCACAGTCTCGGCGTCCGGATTGGACTCCAGCCGTGCATGCTGCAAGTCTGTGTGCAACAAGGCGTAATCCAGATGCTCCATCAGTTGGGTCTGCAGCTCACGATTGCCTTCATAGGCCTTCTGCCAAACATCGGCAAAGTATTCGCGAACAAAGCTGTCGCGGCGGCCACTCTTGTCGGCCAGCATTCTGAATACTCGCAATACCGCCAGCTTTTCATCACTGCCTTCTGGCGCATCGGCCAGATCCCGCGCTACTTGCCGGAGCAGTATCGGCAGATAACGATAAGACAGCAGGTTCAGATAGGTCTCTTCCACCTTGGGTCCTAT
This sequence comes from Shewanella sp. 38A_GOM-205m, assembly GCF_000518445.1. Classification (NCBI taxonomy): domain Bacteria; kingdom Pseudomonadati; phylum Pseudomonadota; class Gammaproteobacteria; order Alteromonadales; family Shewanellaceae; genus Shewanella; species Shewanella sp. 38A_GOM-205m. Next base: position 3,774 of record NZ_JADP01000044.1, read on the forward strand.
GGTGTGACCCTGGTAGAGGCCGAGATCTGAGATTAACCTCGGCTTGTCACGGAAGAAACCAAACTCCAGGGTGGCCGCCCGAATGGTGTTCAGTGGCGGGATCACGTTGCGGGCCAGCGGATCGAAATTGGTGTTGTCGATAAGCTCGTTGTATTCATTCACCTTACTCAGCACGGCATCGGCCTGAGCGCTGTTGAGCAGGTAGTATCTGTGCCAGCTGCCAATCAAGAGCACAGAGGCGATGGAGCAGGCCACAAAGGACAGCGCCATGATGCGGCGTTTTTGCTTGGCCACCTTGAAGTTGTCCGAAGCCAGACCCGCTTCCGGATATATGATGCGGGTAAAAAGCGAACGGGTGAAATAGGGAGTAGAGTTTTCACTGCGCTGGGCACTGTTGACCGACTCACTCAGGCCATAACGGCGGGAAGCGCCATCCACATAGGCATCTGTCGGCACCCCTTGCTGGTAAACAGAGGTCATATAAACCCCGCGCACCAGTGCCGAGGTCGAGAACTGATCGCTTGCCAACGCATCGACGAAAAACTCACGCAGCACCTTGTGGGCACCGGCAATCTGACGTGAGAAGCTGTAGATGGCCGAGCGTTCTTCCTTGTCGCGGCACTGCAGCAGCGCCCTTGGCAGGCCGGCATTGATGCGCTGAATAAAGTCTTGCCAATCCTGATCAAACTCATTGAGCCAGCTGTCGAGATCGTTGACCGAATTCAGGGAGAAGGTGAAACCGAGGATCTCATCTCGCTGCGCCTGGGTGAAATGGCGGAAGAAGGGCTCAAATCCCAGCAGTAGATCCAGTTTGGTCAGGGTGATATACACGGGCAGACGAGTTGACAGGGTTTCCATCAGCTCGCGCAATCTGGCACGCAACAAGTGGGCGTAGGCCTTGCGTTCAGCCACAGGATCGCTGACCAGGCTGGCCATGTCCAGCGCCAACACCACGCCGTTCAGAGGGCGGCGACTGCGGGTGCGCTCCAGCCACTCGACAAAGTGCAACCACAGGCGGCGCTCTGTCTCGCCATCCGGGCTGGTTACCGAAGGCTTCTGGGTCAACAGCTCACCGTCCGGGTCAATCAGTACGGCATCGTCACCTATCCACCAGTCAAAAGAGAAAGGGTTTTCAGACTTCTTGCCCGAGGCTCGCATAACGGAAGAGAAAACAAACTTCTGCCCGGAGCGGTTAATCAGGCTGGTCTTACCGGCGTTTTCCACCCCAAGCACCAGGAACCAAGGCAAGGCGTACAGGTAATTACGGGTGTTGAGGCTTTCTTTCATGCCCACCATCACCTCGTTGAGTTCCTGCTCCTGGCGTTCCACCAGGATCTTCACCGGGTCTTCCTTGAGCTGCTGCTCCCTGACCTTCAAGGCACCGATACGCAGCAGACGACGCCACTGCACCCAGCCCCAAATAGTAAAGCAGGACAGGGAGAAGATGGTGCTGGCTATAATTCGGGCTGTTGTCGATGCCAACGGTTTCTCACCGTCCAGCTCCAGCCAGGGGCCCGCCCACCAAATCGCCACATTGACCAGAACGAAGATAGCCACCAGCAAAATGGGCAGCGCCGACTTCAGTTCCGGCAGCAGTTTCCTCAAAAAGGATTTGATCATCGACCACATATACATTTCCCTGTACCTAACTCAGATTGACTTTTTGTTGTAAACGAGACATCAGACCCGGCTCCCAATCCGCCAGACTGGTGTCCGTGGCCTGGCCAAGCAGCACTTGGTACTCCACCTCTGCCATAGCCCCTAACTGGTGTTTGTCTTTCAAATCGGCCCCCAGCAGCCGCAGATAGAACTTGTCCCTCGGCTCAGTGGCCTTGTGCAGTTTTTCGTTGAGCGCCGCAAATGCCAGCGACAACCCGCCACTGGCGGCCAGTTCCCAAATTTCCTGCTCGTAACTGTTGCCTTCGGCCGAGCCTGAACTCTGCTGCTCGCTGCCGTTGAGCCAACTGCGGGTTTCTTTGGAAACAAAAGGCACGCCGCCTTTGAACGACATATCCAAAAGTGCAGGCAGACGTTCAACAAAGGCCGCCGTCTCTTCCAGAATCGCCTGAGCCCAGGCCGGCTGCCCCAAGGTCTGTGCCAATTGAGCACTGAGACAATGACCGTCAATCCAGAAAGGACTCAGGCTAAGGCTCTGCTCTATGCGTCTGAGCAGCGCCAGATCCGGACTCTTGGCCAACTGGCTTCGATACTCGGCCACTCTGTCGGCAGAGATAGGCATCAGGCTGGTTTCGCCCTTGGCATTGGCATTTTCCGGCGCCGAGGTCACACTGAACCAGATGGCAAAGCGTCTGAGCCTGAGGCCAAGCGCCATGCCAGCCGGATTCTCGGCGATAAAGTCCGCCACCTTGAGCAGAGCTTGCTTGGTAGCCTTGTCACTGCTGTTGTCTATCTCCAGCCTGGGCATATCCCTGCTTTCACTGCTGCTGCGGCTTTCACCGGCGCTGGATTCCTGCGCGGGTTTGGGCTTGTTGGCAGGCTCACTGCTGAAACGGCGCTTGAGCTTGGCCTCCAGGGCCTGCATTTCATCCACAGGCAACTCTTTGGCGGCCGCGGTATCACACAGAGCCTTGAGAGACTGCAGCAATACCGACTTGGTGTCGGGATCGCAAAAATCGGTATCCAGCCCTTCGGCCGCCTTCAGTGTTCGCTGCACTATTTGGGCGAAAAACTTGCGCCTGGGCAACACGCCTCTGGGGCCCGGCGCCGGATGGCAAGTCTCCCAGAAGGAGGCCATAAAACGCTCCAGCAGTGCCAGCGAACAGGAGAAACGCTCCAAACTGCACTGATGCTGCAGGCATTGCAGCAAATAGGTGAGCAGTTTCAAATCCTTGCTCTTGGTTTCCAGCAACTTTAAGGCCGCACTCTCCACCTCGTGCCATTGCACTTCGGAATGCGAAAGCGACCCCACCTTCATCATCTGGCCTTCCACATAGTCAAACAGCACATCATCGCTGAGGCGCTCTCCTATGGGATTGGCCTCACTGATGGGGCGGCTGACTTTATCCAGGTATTGATTCAGATCCATCTATCACCACCTGCAGGATTGACGCAGTGGCTTGAGCGCACTGCCAAGTTCTCGGGTATCAAACTGTAAGCCGTCTATCGCCTTGTTGGCCGAACGCAGGCGCACATCGTCGCCACGGATCAGGGCTTTCATCACCTGAATGGCCGGCAGGCCGCGGCCGGTGCGGAAGATATAGCCGGTATCATCACTGAGCCAGCGCTGTGATTGCTGCTCGACGCCGTTGATCTGCAGCCCTACCTGGGCCCAGCCATCTTCCAACGCAGTGGGCAACATCAGCTCGACCCGGCTGATATCGTCGATGCAGCTGAGCATAAGTACCGGACGCGGTGGCAAGGCGCCTATGGCGGGTGCGGTCAACCAGAGATCTTCTACGGCATCCGCTTGATGCCCGGCAATAAAGGCCATGCCCTGCTGACGATTTTTCTCGGACGCCATGGCGACCTGAAACGCCTCGGGATAAGGGCTGCTGTCAGTGGTTTGCTGCGGCACCACGGTTGCCACCGGAGTGTTGAACAGCTCATCGAAACAAGCCAGTCGCTCCAGTCTGGAGGGGATTTGGGTACAAGCCTCTGCCTTGGCCACTGTGTCGTCCGAGGCCTGAGCCGAAGCGGCCAGTCCCCACAGGCATAAAAATATAACGCCTTGAATCCTTGACATTATTCGTTAATCTCCAACTTCTGGCATTTGTGGGAAAAGGTGCGTTTCGGCATTCCCAGACTGACAGCCGCCTTGGCTCTGTCACCGTTGCAGGCCTTCAATCTGGCGCTGATCACCGCCCGCTCAAACTGAGCTACCGCCAGCCTGAGATCGGAAATGGCCTCAAACTCCTGCCCCTCTTCGCTGGGTAATTGCGGCTTGGGCATTTCCGAATCCGTTGCCGGCAAAGACGCGGTATCTATCTCGACACCGTCGGCGGTGAGGGCGCAGGCATAATCCAGCATATTGCGCAGCTCGCGGACATTACCCGGGTAGCCGTGGTTCTTCAGCCGATTGAGGGCGCTGAAGCGGATGCCGGGGATCTGTCGCTGCTGACTCTGATTGAACAGTGCAATAAAGTGCGCCGCTAAATCGGGGATATCCTCGAGCCGCTCCCTGAGCGCCGGTACCTGCAGTGGAAACTGGCACAAGCGGTAGAAGAGATCGCGACGGAACTCACCACTGTGGATCTGCTCCTTGAGGTTCACATGGGTAGCGGCCACCAAGCGAAAATCGGCGTAGATCTCCTTGTTGCCTCCCAGTGCCCGGTAGTGCCCAGTTTCCAGTACCCGCAGTAACTTGGACTGCAGATTCAAAGGCATATCACCGATTTCATCTAAAAACAGCGTGCCCTGGTGCGCCTGGGCTATCAGCCCCTGCTTATCCTTGTCGGCACCGGAAAAGGCCCCCTTGGCGTAACCGAACAGCTCGGACTCCAGCAGGTTTTCCGGTATTGCAGCGCAGTTGATCGCCACAAAAGGTTTGCCGCTGCGCTCGGAAAAGTCGTGTATCGCCCGGGCCACCAGTTCTTTGCCCGTCCCCGTTTCGCCCTGCACCAACACAGACAACTGTGAGGCCGCGCCGCGCACTATCTCCTGCCTGAGCTGACTCATGGCCTGGCTGTCGCCCACCAGGTTCTTGCCAAGTTGTTGCATGGCATCATGTTGTTGCTGCTGGCGACGCAGTTCATCGAGCGAGCTCGACAGCTGAGACTGATCTGAATTCTGCCGCAACAACTTATCCAGCAACTGCCAGTGGCGCATAAACACGGCGGCATATTGCTGCCAGTCCTGACGGACAAGCAGACCACTGCCCTGTTGCTCAGCCAGACGCAGACAGAGGATAGCCCGCACATGCCCCTCATGGCTCAGCGGGAAAAGCAGCAGTGCCTGCTCTTTGCCGACCCGATCGCACAGGCTGACAAAACCGCTGTGCTCCTGCCAGTAGGCGAGCCGGGCCTTGTTCAGCAGCATGGCTTCGCCTGTCTGCAACACATGGGCAAACGGATGACGAAAGTCGGTAACCGCCAAACAAAGCGCCTGCAATGAGATCCCTTCACACAGGCCAAGGCAGGACAGTGGCTTGAGTTCCCGACCATCGAAGCCCGGCGCCAGAAACAGATGGTTATCCAGCCCCAACTCCAATGCCAAAGTATCGAGAAACTGCTGCAACAGCCCATCAAACTGCTGGCATTCCAGCAATTTTGCCGCCTGTTCCAACCACTGCTCAGTCACCACTATCGCGCCTCTCCGAAGAACTCACCATCACGGCAGCCCAGATGGATCTCACTGACCTCCTCTTTGGCCGCCAGCTTGTTGAGCAGCGACAGCGATAAGGGCGGCAGTACCTGGCCGTCTATGATGGCTTCCAGCATACGGGCGCCGTTTTCACTGCGGGTCGCGCGGCGCATGATTTCATCCACCAGAGCCTCGTCACAATGCACCTTGGCCTTGTAACGCTCCAGCAAACGCTGCTCCAGCGACGCCAGCTTGTAGTGAATGATCTCCTTGAGCACCTCTTCACCCAGCGGCAGATAGGGCACTATCTCCATTCGCGCCAGCAGCGCAGGCTTGAAGAAGGCCGCCAGTTCAGGGTAGAGCTTGTCGTCCAGCAGCTCTGGCTGGGCGCTGTAGTCCACTATCGTCTGATAGCCCAGGTTGGAGGTCAGGAAAAACAGCACATTCTGGCAATCAATCAACCGGCCTTCGCCATCGGCCAATTCGCCCTTGTCGAACGCCTGATAGAAGAGGTTCAGCACATCCGGATGCGCCTTTTCCACCTCATCGAGCAGCACTATGGAGTAAGGCATCTTGCGGATGGACTCGGTCAGAATACCGCCCTCACCGAAACCGACATAACCGGGAGGCGAGCCTATCAGCCTGGAGACAGTGTGTTTCTCCTGATATTCGGACATATTGATAGTGGTCAGGAATTGCTTGCCGCCATACAGCTGCTCGGCAATCTGTACCACGGTTTCTGTCTTGCCGACGCCACTTGGGCCCACCAGCAGGAAGGCGCCCTTGGGACGTCCGGCGCGGCGCAGGTCTGCCCTGGCGGTGAGCATATTCTTGTGCAGGCGGGCAATGGCCACATCCTGCCCTTTGAGGCTATGCCCCAAGAGCTCAGGCAGATGGGTTATCTTGTGCAGCTCATCGCCACTCATTTGCGATACCGGCACGCCGGTCCAGTCGGAGATGACTGCCGCTATCTGGGCCTCATCCACCTGAGGGTAAATAAGGCGTTGATCGCCACTGATGGCTTCGAGTGATTCTTCGGCCTGTTGCAGCTCTAGCCGCAGCCCTTCGAGCTCGGCTTCATCGTCACAATCAAGAATGGCGCGTCTCAGGGCCACTACTTGAGTGACTCCGGCCTGTTGCTGCTGCCACAGGGATTCCAGCTCGGCATACTCACTGTCGGCTTCTTCCTGGGCCTGGTGCAGATGATTCAGGCGCTCTTCATCAACCGGATGACCGAGTTTTTTCTGGCGCTCCAGTAGTTCGGTTTCCATATGGCGCTGATGGCGCAAGTTATCCAATGCCGCCAAACGCTTGGGAGTACTGCTGAGATTAATGGCGATTCGGGCACAGGCGGTATCCAGCACATCGATGGCCTTATCGGGCAACTGACGGCCGGAGATATAGCGCGCCGACAGATACGCCGCCGAGCGCAGGGCGCAGTCCTGGATCAATACATTATGGGAAGACTCGTAGACCCCATGCAGGCCACGGAGAATATTCACTGCCTGCTCAACACTGGGCTCATCGAGCTTCACCAGTTGGAAACGGCGGCTCAGCGCCGGGTCTTTCTCGAAATACTTCTTGTACTCTTTCCAGGTGGTGGCGCCTATGGTGCGCAGCTCACCACGGGCCAGAGCCGGTTTGAGCAAGTTGGCCGCATCACCGCCACCTTCCTGATTACCGGCGCCTATCATGGTATGGGCTTCATCGATAAAGAGTATGATGGGTTCGGCCGACTGTTTGACCTCTTCAATAATCGACTTCAGGCGCTTTTCAAACTCGCCCTTGACCGCGGCACCGGCCTGCAACAGACCAAGATCCAGCGACAACAGCTGCACCCCCTTGAGCGCATCCGGCACCCGGCCGTCACAAATACGCAGCGCCAAACCTTCCACCACGGCACTCTTGCCCACACCGGCATCACCAACCACTATCGGGTTGTTCTTGCGGCGGCGGCTTAAGATGTCGATCATCAGGTTGATCTCATCATCCCGGCACAATACAGGATCCAGTTCGCCTTTGCGGGCCAACTCGGTAAAGTTGCTGGTGTATTTGGCCAGCGACGATTGGGCCTCATTCAGTACCGGCGCGCCGCGCTCGGCCTTGACCGTTTGCGATTCGGATGAAGCCTGGGTCAGGGTATTGAATTCCCGTCTCAGGGTTTCGCGATTGATGCTGCCAAGCAGAGTGGCGAGATCCCTTGGCAGGTAACGCTCGGCCTGCATCAGTGCGGCGGCGAAGATGGCGCCGGATCTCAGTTCCGTCTGGCCAAGTTCGGTGCTTGAAAGCAGCCAGGCATCCTGCAGCAGCTCGACCAGCAGCGGTGAAAATGCCGGATAGGTTTCAAGGCTCTCTTCCCTTGGCAGGGTTTCACCGGCAATTTGCCTTACCTGCTCGGCATCGACTTCGGCGGCCTTGAGCAGCAGACGTACATCACCCAACGGATTGTCCAGCAGACAAGTCAGCAGGTGCATAAAGGTCACTTCAGGGTTCTGACGGGCAATACAGAGTGATGCCGCCTCTTCCATGGCGAGTTTGGTCACGGCGTTGAGCTTGCCGATCAAGGTAGTTAGTTCAATTCGGATCATCACAGCTTCCTCAATTCAGGATCTGATACAGTTGCTTGAGCACGCCCGAGGACTTGTTCGCCAGGGACAGGGAATAAAACAGAAAGACTATGGTCAGCATCAGGCCGAAACCGGCAAAGACTGTCCAAATAGGCATCTGACGCCCAAGGCGATAACGGGTGTTGACCACATGCTCTGTGGCCCCGGTCAGCAGTTCCGGTTCTTCTTCCCGGAGGTGGCGCAGGGTTTCATATAGGCGGTTGACTATCTTGTCGAACTCCTCACGGCCGTTGGCCACCACCTTGTAGCGCCCTTCGAAACCCAGGCAGAAACACAGGTAGATAAACTCCAGCAGTTCACGATATTTGCTCGGTTCGGTTTCCAGACGCTGCAGGATGCCAAACACCTTCTCACCGCCCCAGGTTTCATTGTGAAAACGGGTCAGCAGCGAATGTTCGGCCCAGGCACTGTCGGCGCCCCAAGGGGTATTCATCACGGCTTCATCGATAAAGGAACAAAGCACATAGCGATAGGCCAGCACTTCGGCGCGATCATAGCCCGCCTCGGTGAGCTCGGCCTCGATGGCCATGATGTCATCCACTGTGTTGTGATAGAGCTTTTCCACATCATCCAAGATGGCCAGCTTGCGTACCCGCAACACCATGCCGATAAGGGGAGATGCCGCATCGATAAGCGCATTGAGGCTGTCACCACGCAGTTGAAACCAATACTCTTTATCGGCATTCATGTTCTGCGCTTCGTCATAGAGCAGCTCTTCGACCTGCTCAGGCGATATAGGCTGTTTTTCTGCTTTGATATCCATTTCTTAGCTCCTGATAGCCCAGAATTGCAGTTCGAGTTCCGGGAAGTCCCCCGCCACGTGGAAGGCAAAACCGCTGGAATTCACCAGCATCTCCCAGGCCCGGCTGGAACGCTCCAGCTGGAAGTAGGTGTAACCCGCGTGGTAAGGCAACTGCCTTGGGGCCACCGGCAGCGGAGACAGAGGCACACCCGGCAGCTGCAGCGAAATGAGCTCGCGGATCTTCTCCACCGAGGCGATCTTGGTCTGCTGGATAAACAGTTTCTTGAGTTCGTCCAGCGGCATTCTGGCGCGCACCGCCAGAATGAAGTCGGCCTGTTTCAACAGATCCGGATCCTGCACCGGCGCCACCATGAGGCCATACTTGCGTTTGTGCAGCTGCAGCGATACCGCCTTGGGCTCGAGCACTATGCTGAGAGACTGACGCAGAGTCGACATTACCTGAGTGAAGGCCGATACCGGCATATCGTGGTCATAGGCGGCAAACGCCGGTGCCATGCGGCTATCATCGGTAAAGGTGAACAGCTCACCACAAACACTGACCAGAGCCTGATACAGGGTTTCCGGATGCAGGGTCCGCGACAGGGACTGGTGCTGCAACACAGGCTGCATGCGGTTGAGAGATTGCAGCAACATGAAATCGGCCACATCTGCCACCCCGCCCTGGCTCGGCGAGCCCAGGCGCTGGGCGATATTGCGGGCCCGCTCGCGCATCAGACCGGCCATCTCGCCGAGGAAACGGTGCAAAATCGGCACGGCGCTGACATTGTAGTGGCAGGGAATAAAGTTGGGATCCAGCACCACACTGCCGTCGGGACGCTTTTCCAGAATGCGGGCGATGGCCAGCGAGCTGTAGGCGCTGCGATCTTCCTTCTCCAGCATCAATCTGAGCCTGACCGGGCTGACATCAATGGCGGTAAAGTCGCCCTGATGGGTGTGAATGTCCCGCACCTCGTGACGCCGATTGAGATAACGTCCGGCGCCCTGCTCGTCCTGGGCCACTTCGGTAATTGAATCACTGCGCAGCGACAGCGCCAGGTAAACAATCTGGTTGGCCAGTGAGCTGTCGGCCACTTCCAGTGCGTCCGGCAAGACATCCTCCTGAGGGATGTTGAACACAGTACCATCCGGCATTACGCCACGGGCACGCTGAATCGCAATGCGACCAAAGCTGAGATACTCGGGGTTGAGTTCAAGCTCGGTGATCCCATAGAGGTAACCGCTGACCGCATTGAGCCTGGCGTCAGTGAGGTATTCCTGATAACGCTGCTGCTGTTGGAAGTGCTGGGGTTTGATAAACAGCCCTTCACTCCATATCACTCTGTTTCTTGAAGACATTGTTATTCCACTTTATCCAGTACTATGTCCTGCTCACTGAAAAACATCAGCAGGTGATATTCACGGCCCATGGGTTTGATCTTGACGACCTTCTTCCATTGGGCGACCTCGGGATCACTGAAATGCGCCATGATGCCTATGTATCTGGTGTCCTCATCGACAGCGAAATGGTCGATAAACTTGAACTGTCCCGGCAGCAGGGTGTAGTCACTGTGGTCGATATAATTGGAGCCGAGCGCCTCTTTATAATCCGCCTTGAGCGAGTCAAAGTCGGCGGCCAGAAACTTGGAGTCATCTTCCAGCTCGTACACCACCAGCTCCAGCGGCGTGGCATCGCCGGCCGCATTGGGGTTGACCTTATCGAGCGCATACATGCTGTAGGTCAGTTGTGTCGGCAGGTCTTTGGCCTCTCCCACTGGAATGGAAGGATCCCACAGTACCTGCGCCGTTTTCTTGGTGGCATTCCATGCCGAGCTGCAAGCGGCCAGCTGAAGCAAACAAAGCCCGATTAAACCCAGCCTTATCAGTCCCATCAGAATTCCCTTTGCAGTTCCCTGAGTTTCTTGTCATAGGCCTGTTCAAACACTTCCCAGAAGAGTTTACGGAAGCCCTGTTGACGGGATGACGTCAGCTCCTGGTAGTAGTTCTCATACATTTCCCAGGCCCAGTTATCACCTGGGTTGAGCGCCGACTCGCTCACCTTGCGGTATTGGCTGAAGCGCCTCAGCAGGGTGTCGGGTGAGAAAGACTTGAGGATGTAGTTGAGCGCCTCTGTGATGGCATGCTGTACCGCTTCATTATGGTGCTCGATGGAATTCAGGCTCTCGCTGATGGCGGCCGCCGGAGACAGATGCACCGGGCTCTTGTTGTCATCAAACAGGGTGCGGACAGTTTCCTGATAATCCAGCCCCAGACGCAGTGGGTTATCTTCGATGGGCTGCAGGTTCTTGTTGATCAGATCATAACGGCTGCTTTGCGCGTCCTGATGCAGTGACAGCAGGCCTTTAATGGCGGCCTGCAAAGCAGCGCCCATTTCAATGGCCAGTGCCTGCTGGGTGCCTGTGTCGTTCATATCACCCAACTGTACCCCTAAGCCGCGCAGCATAGGGCCGGTGGCGATATGGGTGCCTTCATCGGCGGGCCAATCATTGCCCAGGCCGTTTTTGACTTCAGATTCCAGTAAGTCCAGTGCATTCTCGTCCATAATATTGTCCATTTTCGCTCGTTTGTTCAGATGAATAGCCGAACCGGTATCGAAGTCCGTGTCGGCCTGGGCGGTAAAATTCTTGCCTTGCCAGTAGAGTTCCTTGGCCAGCAGGGATTCGGCGTTTTCCTGCTCTTTGGTCACAGATTCCTGGTCAAATTCAACGCTTTTGACCGCGGCCTGTTGTTGCCTGTCCAGTGCCAGTAAAGGGTCATCCAGACTGGCATCGGTTTCTTCCTCTTCTTCGGCGGTTTCAGCCTGAATAAGTGAACCGTTCTCAGACTTGAACCATTCAGAAAGCTGGCCGGTTACCGGGTCATCGGCCTGCTCGCTGTCGAGCAGCGTCACCCGTACTTTGTAGGGGCCAATGGCGATATGATCGTTCTCATTCAGCCGAGCCTTGCGATCCCGCCCCAGCTCCACGGTGGAGCCGTTGAGAAACACCCGGCCGCAGAGATCTTCAATACAGAAATGACCGTCCAACCAGAGGATGCGACAGAAGTAGTCGCCTATGGTGCGCTCCCTGTCCCTCAGCACCCATTCGCAACCTGGGCCGGCGCCTATCAGGCCGCCATCCTTGTTCATTCTTGTGTGGGGCACCAGGCCTGACTCCAACAACTGGGAGTTCACCACATTCAACGCAATCAAATTACTCAAGAGGCCAACCTCCCTTTATTGCCTGATTTGAATCAATACGCTCTTGCGCGTGCTATCGCCCTTGCCGAGGAAAGAGGACCATCCCAATTGGCCGCCCTTTTCTTCCCCCAGTTGCAGCAGCGGGGCTTCATCTTCCCTGAGCGTCAGCTCAAGGTCATAGGCCATCTGTTCCCGCAGGATCACTTCCATCACCTTGCAAAGTGGCTGGAACTCCCGCCCGGATGGCAGAAAATCGCGAAAACGCTCTAACGACAGCTCTTCCATACAGAGCACAAACTTGCCGCAAAGATCGCCGACCCGCTCCCCGAGCATGGTGTCTTCCCCCAGCCTGGAATTGGCCATCCCCAAACGGCAACGCTGGGACTCGGGGATCTCCACCTGTCGCAGTTGCCATTGGCGAATGCTCACCTGGGGCAGGTCGAAACAGTGCGCCACTATGCCGGCAACCGCCTGGGGCGAGCGGCTGCGACCGGCGAGCATGCCGGCGTAGGCCAGCATCTTGCACCAGTTGATTGGCGTGTCGCCGCGGATATCCTCGTTGGCCAGTCCCACCAGGGCGTAGACCTGGGCCGAAAAGCTGTCGCTGGCATCGTCCTGAAAACGCACGTAATAACGGTATTTGCGCCACAGGCGATACAACAAGGAAATCAATCTGTTATTAAAGAAATCCAGGAAGTTGCGCCGAATGCCGTCTTCATCCTCGAGCAGCATATCCAGCAGGTAACTGGGCAGCGGCGACTGGGCGCCATTGAGACCGAGGAAACAGGTCTCCAGCCGCAGGCGCCCATCCCCCAGAGACTCGAGCATGGAGATATCCGCCGGCGCAAATCCAAGGCTTGGATTGGCGCTGAACTGCAACTCACCGGCCAGTTCCCACTGGGCATCTTCCGGATCTCTGCCTTCCAGTTGGTGCAATAACTCCACCAACTGGAAAAAACTGTACTCACGGTAGTCCTGCGGCAGCCTGCTGCCACCCGGCTCGGGAAAGGTTATATCAGCGGTTGTTGACCGCTCTGGATATCCCATGTGTACCTTTCCTTGTTATGAGCATTGATAACCACCAACTCATGAAACGAGTTGATGCTGGCGTAGAGGGCAAAAAAGTGGTTCAGCACAGTGCCGAACAGGTAAAGGTCGCCCTCGGAGCCGAAATACTGTTGGTCGAGCACCAGTTCTGTCTTGAGGCCGCGAACCGGCAATCCCCTGACAATTCTTTCGGTCGGCCCGGACTGAATACTGCTGATGCCGTCGAGTCGCATCCGGGTGACCCGCTCGGCTTGTCTGTCGACCAACGCCTTGAAGTCATAGGCGCGGATGATGGAACAGATGGCATCACGGGACAGCAGTGACAGATAGTTGAGCGACAAGTTGGAGATCAGGGTCCACAATAAACTGCCATCGAGCACAGGCCGCAAAGGGTGGCTAGGCTCGGTGATATTGCTGAAACGGGCAAAGCTTGGCGATGTATCTGTGGCGACGCAGATGTCACCCTTGCCCAACTTGGTCGGCAGTTGCCGGTTGGAGCAGGTCAGTGTCACCGACACGGCTTCTGTCATGTCCAGGCACTGGGTTTCATCGCTGCGCACAAATGAGAGGCAATGATCCAGGCCATCGTTGCGCATGCTGTCGCGCACCCGCATCCGGTAATAAAGCGCGGTGCGATTACGGGCGCGCTCCACTTCATGTTGGAAGCTCTCAAACGGCGAATAGATCCGCTGTTGGCCACGCATTCTGCCCTCATTGGAGTCCAGCCAACCCTGCACCTTGTCGACACTGAAGATTTCAAAGTGAGATGGATGGCGACTGGAGGGCACAATCGGGTATTCGACCCGCTTGCCGTTGAGATCGATAGGATCGGCGTCGTGCTCAAACAGGTTGATAGCCGGGACACAGTAAAGCAGGAAAGTATCCTGACGCACATGCACGTCGGCAGGCAGCGTCTTGGAAAAAGTGAGTTTGAGGCTGAAGTCACCCTTGAGATATTCGGGGATACACTTGGCGATTCCCTTGATATCGAAGAAATGAAACGCCTCGGGGAATGTCAGGTACTCCTGCAGGATCCGATAGCCTTCATAGACGTTTTTCGGATAAGGCAAGATACCGCTGCCGGCTTCAAATCCTACTGACGCAAAGCTGCTGCGCGGCAAGCGATAGCTGCCATGGGCGCCGACAATTTCGATAGAGTCCAGATAATGATTCAACCAAAGATACAGCATCTGGGCACTGTAGCTTTGGCCTCCCAGATAAAACCTGAGGCTTTCCAGCCCCATTTCAAGCAGGGAAAGGTCGCTGTTGTTATCAAAATCCAATTGAATAATAGAGGCTTCCCGGGAATGGGAAGCATCTATATGACGGATTTGCACCGGATAAACATCAACAGGACGACAGGTACGAAAATGGCAGATCTGCCCTTCGACCGGATGACTGTCCAGCATACAACCGGCCGCAATCTCCTGCCTGTGGGTGATCCCCTTCTCATGCGGATAGAAGCGCATGATGGTATGACTGGGAATCGGCCTGAGATAGTTGGGCCACAGCATGCTGATCATCGAGTGAGTAAACTCGGGGAATTCATCGTCAATCTTTTCCCTGAGTCGACCGGTCAGAAAAGCAAAGCCCTCGAGCAAACGCTCGATATCGGGATCAGTGTGGTTACCGTGAAGATAACGCGCCAACTGCGGATGGATATCCGAAAATTCCCGCCCCTGCTCTCTCAAGAAAGCAAGTTCATCCCTGAAGTATTTGTCCTGAGGCACTGCTAAACCACTCTGTATCTGCGACTGTTATCCAATAACAAATCGATCTTCAACTTATCCTTGTTGGAAGCCACTCTGATGCTGCCGTAGATGTGGAACCTGAGGTTCATCGGATTGCCCTCATCGAACAACACGCTGACATCAATATCTGTCAGCCTGGGTTCAAAGCGGCTCAGGCAAGCCTTGATTCCGTTACGCATCCTCAGGCCAAGATCCACACTGCCGGAACTGGCATCATTGAAATCGAACAGTCCCAGTTCAGGACAGCTCTGGCTTTCTCCAATGCGGGTATTGAGAATATGTGAAACATTACGTTTGATGGAATCGACGACAGCATCCAAGCTGCTGTCGCCATATCCACTTTGGCGTTCGGCTCCCAAGCGTTCAAAGAAGCCGACACCAAAAGTTCCGGAGAAATCATCGTTCAACAACGTGATTACTCCTGATCCAAACGTCCTACCAGCGACAGTTCAAAGTTGGCACCCATGTACTTGAAGTGCGGACGCACAGCCATGGAAACCTGATACCAACCTGGATCGCCCTGAACATCCATCACCTCAACCTTGGCGGCACGCAAAGGACGACGGCTACGAACATCTGCCGGTGGGTTTTCCTGATCGGCGACATACTGTTTGATCCAGTTGTTCAGCTCGCGCTCCAGATCCTGACGCTCTTTCCAGGAACCTATCTGCTCACGCTGCAACACCTTGATGTAGTGTGCCAGGCGGTTGATGATCATCATGTAAGGGATCTGGGTACCCAACTTGTAGTTGGTCTCGGCTTCCTTGCCTTCCTTGGTGTTGGGGAACACCTTGGGTTTTTGAATCGAGTTAGCAGAGAAGAAGGCCGCATTGTCACTGCCCTTACGCATAGTCAGGCTGATAAAGCCTTCATCGGCCAGTTCAAATTCCTTGCGGTCGGTGATCAAGACTTCGGTTGGGATCTTGGACTGCAAAGCGCCCATGGATTCGAACACGTGTACCGGCAGATCTTCCACCGCACCACCGCTCTGTGGGCCAATGATGTTAGGACACCAGCGATACTTGGCGAAGCTCTCGGTCAAACGGGTAGCCAGAGCAAACGCCGTGTTACCCCAGAGGTAATCTTCGTGGCTGGCGCTGACATTTTCACGATAGTTAAAGCTGCGAACCGGGTTATCGATTGGGTCATAAGGCACACGCAACAGGAAGCGAGGCGCCGTCAGACCTATGTAGCGAGCATCTTCAGACTCACGCAGCCCACGCCACTTGGTGTACTTGGGGCTTTCGAAAGTAGACTTGAGGTCCTTGAGATTCGGCAGTTCTTCAAACGAGTCGACACCGAAGAATTCAGGCGCAACTGAAGACAGGAATGGCGCATGAGCCATGGCCCCAACAGCACCAACGTACTGCAGCAGCTTCATATCCTGAGTCGAAGGGGTGAAGGCATAGTTACCGACGATAGCGCCAACAGGCTCACCACCGAACTGGCCGTAACCGGCAGAATAAACATGCTTGTACAGACCAGACTGAGCAGTTTCCGGTGAAAATTCAAAATCATCCAGCAGCTCGTCTTTAGTGACGTGCAGCAATTCAATTTTGATATTTTCACGGAAATCGGTTCTGTCGACCAACAGCTTGAGGCTGCGCCAGGCTGATTCTATCTGCTGCACCTTTTCATTGTGCAGAATGGCATCCATCTGTTGGCTGATCTTCTTATCCAGCTCAACCAACATCTTGTCGACCAGAGCCTTGTTGACCGGCTCGGCAGTGTTGTCTGTCTCCAGAATGTTACCGATGAAAGCAGCAACACCACGGCGAGCAATGTCATAGCCTTCATCCACCGGCGCCATCCGGGTTTGTGCCATTATCTGATCGAGCAGAGTTGCATTGGCACTTTGGGAAGCGCCTGATGTTTGATTTTGAACATCCATGAATTTTGATTCCTCAATTACACTTATGTCTATATCCGAGACATAATCCACAGCCTATCTCCATAACGGCTTATATTGGCTTGAATTATTGTTCCATCTGCTGCAATTCACTCAGCAGCTTTTCTCTAGACTCTTCCGTTGCAATTAATTCCTGCAACTTAGCTCTGAAGGCAGGAATATTTCCCAATGGTCCCTTAAGTGCAACCAAAGCTTCACGAAGTTCGATTAACTTTTGAATTTCAGGAACCTGCTCACCGATAGAATCAGGTGAAAAATCTTTGAGGGAATCGAATTTAAGATCAACAGACAACTCAGCACCATCTTCATCTGTCAATTTATTGTCAACTGTCGCAGAAATTGACAGATTGGCTTCTTTCATAACGGATTCAAAATTAGATTTATCAACTTGAACCGTCTTACGCTCTTCCAATTGAGAGTCTTCAGGATGACCCTTAAAGTCACCTAAAACCAACAACTTAAGAGGAAGTTCCATTTCACTCTGTTGATCACCCGTAGAGGGAACATATTTGATGTTAATACGTTCCTTCGGAGCGACTGAACCATCTTTCGCCATGAGATTATCTCCATATAAGATCTTTTACGACTGGTAAGTCCATTTCAAAAGCAGACCTAACTTACAAGCCCAACAAGTTATAGTCAATCGGCGTTTCAGACCTTAGTATAATAGGCGCAACTACATTTGTTTAACAAAGGAAACAATAATATTAAAACATATAATACTTTAGTGGGGTGCACATTATCCCAAAAGGCTAAATTTAAGAACATTAGATAATCAAAACTACTTTTTTATAGAGATGGCATGCCATTAAAAAGTCAGTTTCAAATGCAAAAAGTAAGAGATCTCTTACAGTGAATAAAGAAAGATCCGTGGCCTATTCTGCAAAAGCGGGAAAAAACCAAGACCTAAGTATTAGCGTTTGTTAAATTACAGTAACCGGTCAAAAAACCAAGCCAGAGACCAGAGACTAACTAGAGAGCAGAGAGTCACCAAGCAAGCAAAGGACCATTAAGGAAGCTACCTATGGGTCCCATACGCGCTCTACATAGGTAAACAGAAGTGGGTGCGAGGCGAGTCTCGCCGCGAATGCTACAAACAGTGACCACTTTTCTTTACCCATTGTTTCCTGCTTTGGCACATCATTCTA
>NZ_JADP01000045.1:0-16087 GCF_000518445.1 Shewanella sp. 38A_GOM-205m
CAGCTCTTCATCGTCTACCATGTCACACTTGTTCATGAATACGATGATGAAAGGTACACCTACCTGACGAGACAGCAGGATGTGCTCACGAGTCTGTGGCATTGGACCGTCAGTAGAAGCTACTACCAGGATTGCGCCGTCCATCTGGGCAGCACCGGTGATCATGTTTTTAACATAGTCAGCGTGACCTGGGCAGTCTACGTGGGCGTAGTGACGAGTTGGAGTGTCATACTCGATGTGAGAGGTATTGATGGTAATACCGCGCTCACGCTCTTCTGGAGCGTTATCGATCGCTGCGAAGTCACGCGCCTCACCACCGTAAGTCTTAGACAGTACAGTTGAGATAGCAGCAGTCAGAGTGGTTTTACCATGGTCAACGTGACCAATGGTGCCCACGTTAACGTGGGGCTTGGAACGTTCAAATTTAGCTTTAGACACGATATATTCCTTTCTTTTCAGAAGAGTCCGGCGCTGCCGGACACCATCAATCAAAATAACAGTTAATGCCGTTACCTAAATCAGGTACGAGCTTCGATAACTGCTTTAGCAACGTTTTGCGGCGCTTCAGAGTACTTCAAAAACTCCATGGAGTATGAAGCCCGACCCTGAGTCGCTGAACGCAAATCTGTTGCATAACCAAACATTTCAGCCAAAGGTACCACAGCTCGAATGATCTTGATACCGGCGACGCCGTCATCCATACCTTCGATTAGACCACGACGACGGTTCAGATCACCTACTACGTCACCCATGTAGTCTTCTGGGGTTGTCACTTCAACCTTCATGCAAGGCTCGAGCAACACAGGGTTAGCTTGCAGCGCCCCCTTCTTGAAGCCCATAGAACCTGCAACTTTGAACGCCATTTCGTTCGAGTCCACATCATGATATGAACCGTCGAACAGAGTGACCTTCACGTCCAATACAGGGAAGCCGGCGAGAACACCGTTCTTCATCTGTTCTTGGATCCCTTTGTCAACCGCAGGGATGTATTCCCTAGGAACTACACCACCAACGATTTCGTTGACAAACTCATAACCGGCACCCTCTTCACGAGGCTCCAGTTTCAGCCAGACATGACCGAATTGACCACGACCACCAGACTGACGCACGAACTTACCTTCCACTTCCACGGCACTGCGGATAGTTTCACGATAAGCCACCTGAGGTTTACCAACGTTACATTCAACGCTGAACTCACGGCGCATACGGTCGATGATAATGTCCAAGTGTAGCTCACCCATACCTGAAATCAGAGTCTGACCCGACTCCTCATCAGTCTCAACCCGGAAAGAAGGATCTTCCATTGCCAGCTTCTGCAGCGCAATGCCCATCTTTTCCTGGTCGGCTTTGGAACGAGGTTCCACAGCAATGGTAATTACCGGCTCGGGGAATTCCATCCGCTCCAGAATTACTTTATGGTCTGGGTCACACAGGGTGTCACCGGTTGTCACATCTTTCAGGCCGATAGCAGCAGCTATATCACCTGCGCGCACTTCTTTCAGTTCTTTACGGTCGTTGGCGTGCATCTGCACGATACGGCCGATACGCTCACGCTTCTCTTTTACAGAGTTGTAAACGGCTGAACCCGACTCCAGGACACCTGAGTAAACCCGGATAAAGGTCAAAGTACCCACAAATGGGTCTGTTGCGATTTTGAATGCCAACGCAGAGAAAGGTGCATTGTCATCAGAAACACGCTCAACTTCCTGTTCTCTGTCATCGATGCCCTTAATCGCAGGAACATCAACAGGAGCAGGAAGGTATTCAACAACGGCATCGAGAACTGCCTGTACGCCTTTATTTTTAAAGGCACTACCACAGGTAGCCAGCACAATTTCGTTGTTGATAGTACGTTGACGAAGCGCTTTTTTGATCTCTTCTTCTGTGAGCTCACCTTCTTCAAGGTATTTGTCCATCAGCTCATCAGAAGCCTCTGCGGCACTCTCTACCAGGTATTCGCGCATTTCGGTTGCCTTGGCAAGCAAATGCTCTGGGATCTCTTCGTGAGTGAAAGTCAGGCCCTGGTCTGCTTCATTCCAGTTGATGGCTTTCATCTTGATGAGATCGATAACCCCGCTAAAGTTTTCTTCTGTACCAATATTCAATTGAATAGGTACACAAGTTGCACCGAGACGGTTACGGATCTGTCCTACTACGCGATCAAAGTCGGCACCGGCACGGTCCATCTTATTAACGAACACCAGACGGGGGACATGATACTTGTCGGCCTGACGCCATACGGTCTCAGATTGAGGTTCCACACCAGAAGAACCACAAAAGACCACTACGGCACCGTCAAGTACGCGCAGAGAACGCTCTACCTCAATAGTAAAATCGACGTGACCTGGGGTATCGATGATATTGATACGATGCTCAGTAAACTGGGCATCCATACCGCGCCAGAACGTGGTAACAGCCGCAGAGGTAATAGTAATACCCCGCTCCTGCTCCTGAACCATCCAGTCAGTGGTAGACGCACCGTCATGGGTTTCACCCATCTTGTGGTTTACCCCTGTATAGAACAGGACTCGCTCTGTGGTAGTGGTTTTACCTGCGTCAACGTGAGCACAAATACCTATGTTGCGATAACGCTCAATTGGAGTTGTACGAGCCACGATTATACCCTCTTGACTAAGATAAAAATCTTAGCAATGTCAGAGAAAGCGCGGGCAAGCCCGCGCCCGATATTACCAACGGTAATGAGCAAACGCTTTGTTGGCTTCTGCCATACGATGCACGTCTTCGCGCTTCTTAACGGCAGTACCTTTGTTTTCGGAAGCGTCCAGCAGTTCACCTGCCAGGCGCAGAGCCATAGATTTTTCACCACGCTTACGAGCAGCTTCAACCAACCAGCGCATCGCCAGTGCGTTACGACGAACTGGGCGAACTTCACATGGAACCTGGTAAGTAGAACCACCAACACGGCGAGACTTAACCTCTACCGCTGGGCGAACGTTTTCCAGGGCTGCTTCAAGGATAACCAGATGCTCTTCGCCTTTCTTATCGGCGACAACATCCAGTGCTTTGTAGATAATTTTTTCAGCAGTCGACTTTTTGCCGTCCTGCATAATGACGTTGATGAACTTAGCCAGCAACTCACTTTGAAACTTTGGATCAGGTAGGATCTTACGTTGTCCTACTACGCGACGTCTTGGCATAACTATTCTCCGTATGCTTCAGGTATTTCCAAAACTGGAATTTATATTTAGCTTGGCCTTACTTAACGGAAAACCATTAAGACTTAGGACGCTTAGCACCGTACTTAGAACGAGCTTGGCGACGTGAAGTCACACCAGCACAGTCCAGGGCGCCACGAACAGTGTGATAACGCACACCAGGTAAGTCTTTAACACGACCACCACGGATCAGGATTACACTGTGTTCCTGCAGGTTGTGGCCTTCACCGCCGATGTACGAAGTTACTTCGAAACCGTTGGTCAGACGCACACGAGCTACTTTACGTAGTGCAGAGTTAGGTTTTTTTGGGGTAGTGGTGTACACACGAGTACAAACACCACGCTTTTGTGGGCACGCGTTCAACGCAGGCACGTTAGTCTTTTCGACTTTAGGTGCGCGAGGCTTACGTACCAACTGGTTTACAGTTGCCATGTATAGCTCCGAATCAGTTGATTTCAACTCAACAATAAGGTGTGAAAAATCTAATCCCACAATAGTGGGACGCGGAATTTTAGAAAGGTAAGGCTTGGCTGTCAAGAAATAGCCAACTTTTGCAGCGTATTCCAATGAAAAAGGCGCCTTTCGGCGCCTTTTGTAACATCTATGCTACTTATTCCTGACTACCAGCCAGGTTCAACAGATCGGCCAGGTTCTGTTCGGCTTCGCTGGCGCTGATGCTAGGTGCTTCAGTCGCTACTACACCGCGAGCCTGGTTACGGTTGTTGTGGTAAGCATAACCGGTACCGGCCGGGATCAGACGACCTACGATCACGTTCTCTTTCAGACCGCGCAGGTTATCACTCTTACCGCCTACTGCCGCTTCGGTCAGTACGCGAGTGGTTTCCTGGAACGAGGCCGCAGAGATGAAGGACTCAGTCGCCAGAGAGGCTTTGGTAATACCCAGCAGTTCGCGTTCGAACTTGGCCGGAATCTTGCCCTGCTCTTCCAGTTCGCGATTAGCGATCTTGACGCGGGACACCTCAACCTGCTCCCCTTCGAGGAACTCAGAATCACCGGCTTCAGTGATCAGACACTTACGCAGCATCTGGCGAATGATCACCTCGATGTGCTTGTCGTTAATCTTCACACCCTGCAGACGATATACGTCCTGTACTTCATTCACAATGTAGTTGGCTACGTTGTGGATACCGCGCAGACGCAGAATATCGTGAGCAGACTCTGGACCATCGGCGATCACTTCACCGCGTTCGACTTTTTCACCTTCGAACACGTTCAGGTTACGCCACTTAGGGATCATCTCTTCGTATGGGTTACCGCCTTCAGCAGGGGTAATAACCAGACGACGCTTACCTTTGGTCTCTTTACCGAAGGAGATGGTACCGCTGATCTCAGCCAGAATCGCCGGCTCTTTTGGCTTACGGGCTTCGAACAGGTCGGCAACCCTTGGCAGACCACCGGTAATATCGCGAGTCTTGGACGATTCCTGAGGAATACGAGCCAGTGCATCACCGACGCTGATCTGAGCATTATCTTCCAGGTTTACGATCGCATTGCTGGGCAGGAAGTACTGCGCAGGTACGTCGGTACCAGGAATGGTCAGGTCATTACCGTTTTCGTCAACCAAACGGATCATTGGACGCATTTCTTTGCCGGCGCTTGGGCGCTGGGCCACATCCAATACCACGATGGAAGACAGACCGGTCAGCTCATCGGTTTGACGTGAGATGGTGACACCGTCAATCATCTGCTCAAACTTCACATAACCCGCCACTTCAGTGATGATGGGGTGAGTATGTGGATCCCAGTTTGCGATAGTCTGGCCAGCGGTAACTTCGGCACCTTCCAGCGTTTCCAGCACAGTACCGTAAGGCACTTTGTAGCGCTCTTTCTCACGGCCCAGTTCATCGATAATCGCCAGCTCAGATGAGCGCGATACGATAACCAGCTTGCCATCGCTGTTCTTAACGAACTTGGCGTTATGCAGCTTCAGGTTACCGGCGTTCTTCACCTGAACGTTGTTTTCTGCAGAAGCCCTGGATGCCGCACCACCGATGTGGAAGGTACGCATCGTCAGCTGTGTACCAGGCTCACCGATTGACTGAGCAGCGACAACCCCGATTGCTTCACCTTGGTTAATCAGGTGGCCTCGGGCCAGGTCACGGCCGTAACACTTGGCACAAACACCGAAGTCGGTATCACAGGAGATCACAGAGCGAACTTTAACTTCGTCAACACTGTACTCTTCCAGCTTGTCACACCATGCTTCATCCAGCAGAGTGTTACGTGGCGCCAGGACTTCGTCGGAACCAGGATAGTAAACATCCTCGGCAACAACACGACCCAGTACCCGCTCACGCAGCGGCTCAACCACGTCACCACCTTCAATCAGCGGCTTCATGATCAGACCTTCGTGAGTACCACAGTCATCTTCGATAACGACCAGATCCTGGGCAACATCCACCAGACGACGAGTCAGGTAACCTGAGTTCGCTGTCTTAAGTGCAGTATCCGCCAGACCCTTACGAGCACCGTGGGTTGAAATAAAGTACTGCAGTACGTTCAGACCTTCACGGAAGTTCGCCACGATGGGCGTTTCGATGATAGAGCCGTCTGGCTTGGCCATCAGACCACGCATACCCGCCAACTGACGGATCTGAGCGGCACTACCACGAGCGCCTGAGTCGGCCATCATGTAGATGCTGTTGAAGGAAGCCTGTCTCTCTTCTTCACCGTCGCGGTTGATAACCACTTCGGAAGACAGGTTTTCCATCATCGCCTTGGAGACTTTCTCGTTGGCGCTGGCCCAGATATCGATAACCTTGTTGTAACGCTCACCGGCAGTTACCAGACCAGACTGGAACTGCTCCTGGATTTCCAGAACTTCCGCTTCTGCGTCGGCAACCAGCTTGTACTTGGCTTCCGGGATTTCCATATCGTTGATACCGACAGAGGCACCGGAGATAGTGGCGTATTGGAAACCTGTGTACATCAGTTGGTCAGCAAAGATAACAGTATCTTTCAGACCCAGCTGACGGTAGCAGGTGTTCAGCAAACGGGAGATCTGCTTCTTGCCCATGTTCTGGTTAACCAGATCAAAAGACATACCGGCTGGCAGGATCAGTGACAACAGAGCACGACCTACTGTGGTGTCGACAATGCGGCGCTGCTGGGTGCGCTCACCGTTCTCATCGATATGAGTTTCGGTGATACGAACTTTAACCCGGGCGTGCAGCTCGGCGGCACCAGTGCGATAGGCTTTCTCGGCTTCGGCAACAGACTCAAAGGCCATACCTTCACCGCGGCCATTTACGCGCTCACGGCTCATGTAGTACAGACCCAGTACCACGTCCTGAGAAGGAGTGATAACCGGCTCACCGTTGGCAGGCGACAGAATGTTGTTGGTTGACATCATCAACGCACGGGCTTCCAGCTGGGCTTCCAGCGTCAGAGGCACGTGTACCGCCATTTGGTCACCGTCGAAGTCGGCGTTATAGGCCGCACACACCAGTGGGTGCAGTTGAATCGCTTTACCTTCGATCAGTACAGGTTCGAACGCCTGGATACCCAAACGGTGCAGTGTTGGTGCACGGTTCAGCATCACAGGGTGTTCGCGGATCACTTCATCCAGTACGTCCCAAACCTCGGCAACTTCACGCTCAACCATCTTCTTGGCGGCTTTGATGGTAGTGGCCAGGCCACGACCTTCCAGCTTGCCGTAGATGAATGGTTTGAACAGTTCCAGCGCCATTTTCTTCGGCAGACCACACTGGTGCAGACGCAGAGTTGGGCCCACGGTAATTACCGAACGGCCTGAGTAGTCAACACGCTTACCCAGCAGGTTCTGACGGAAACGACCTTGCTTACCCTTGATCATGTCGGCCAAGGACTTCAGAGGACGCTTGTTGGAACCGGTAATGGCACGACCGCGACGACCGTTATCCAGCAGGGCATCAACAGATTCCTGCAGCATACGCTTTTCGTTGCGAACTATGATATCCGGAGCAGCCAGATCCAGCAGACGCTTCAAACGGTTGTTACGGTTGATCACGCGGCGATACAGATCGTTCAGATCTGAAGTCGCGAAACGGCCGCCGTCCAGTGGAACCAGAGGACGCAGATCAGGTGGCAGAACCGGCAGAACCTTGAGGATCATCCACTCTGGCTTGTTACCTGAATGGTAGAAGGCCTCAACCAGCTTCAAACGCTTGGTGACTTTCTTGCGACGGGTCTCAGAGTTGATAGATGGCAGTTCTTCGCGCATCTGCTCAACTTCTTTCTCCAGATCGATAGCGCGCAGCAGTTCCAGAACCGCTTCGGCACCCATCTTGGCTTCAAACTCGTCACCATACTCTTCCAGCGCATCCAGGTAGGTTTCTTCGGTCAGCATTTGACCGCGCTCCAGGCTGGTCATGCCTGGCTCGATAACCACATAAGATTCGAAGTAGAGTACCCGCTCAATATCACGCAGAGTCATGTCCAGCATCAGACCGATACGGGATGGCAGTGACTTGAGGAACCAGATGTGGGCAACTGGGCTGGCCAGTTCGATGTGGCCCATACGCTCACGACGTACTTTGGTCTGGGTCACTTCAACGCCACACTTCTCACAGATCACACCGCGGTGCTTGAGACGCTTGTACTTACCGCACAGACACTCGTAATCTTTGACCGGGCCAAAGATACGGGCACAGAACAGGCCTTCACGCTCAGGCTTGAATGTACGGTAGTTGATGGTTTCAGGCTTCTTAACTTCACCAAATGACCAAGAACGGATCAGATCAGGCGACGCCAGGCCGATCTTGATGCCTTCAAATTCTTCAGTCTTGCTTTGCTGTTTCAGAAACTTTAATAAGTCTTTCACGTTTCTCTCCTGAAGGAGTTAAACCCGGTGCCCCGCTCTCGCGGAGCACCAATTCGTTGCCAAACGCAGGCTTTAAACCGCGTCTTACTCTTGATCCAACTCGATGTTGATACCGAGAGAACGGATCTCCTTCAGCAATACGTTGAAGGACTCTGGCATTCCTGGCTGCATCTGATGGTTACCGTCAACGATGTTCTTGTACATCTGAGTACGACCGTTAACGTCATCCGATTTCACTGTGAGCATTTCCTGCAGAGTATACGCAGCACCGTATGCCTCCAGGGCCCACACTTCCATCTCACCGAAACGCTGACCACCGAACTGAGCTTTACCGCCCAGAGGTTGCTGAGTAACCAAGCTGTACGAACCGGTAGAACGGGCGTGCATCTTGTCATCAACCAAGTGGTTCAGTTTGAGCATGTACATGTAACCTACGGTCACAGGACGCTCGAACTGGTTACCGGTACGACCATCAAACAGATTCAGCTGACCAGAAGTCGGCAGACCTGCGAGCTCAAGCATCTGCTTGATCTCTTTCTCTTTGGCACCGTCGAAGGCTGGGGTTGCCGTTGGCAGACCATCCTTCAGGTGTTTGGCCAGACGCAGAACTTCATCATCGGTAAATGAATCGATATCCACGCGCTGCTTCACTTCATCGCCCAGTTCATAGACCTGTTTGATGTAGCCACGCAGTTCGGCCAGCTCACGCTGTTCTTCCAGCATGGCATTGATGCGATTACCAATACCTTTAGCCGCAGCACCCAAGTGAACTTCCAGTACCTGACCTATGTTCATCCGCGAAGGTACACCCAGAGGGTTCAGTACGATGTCGACAGGGTTACCCTGCTCGTCGTATGGCATATCTTCGATAGGACAGATCTTGGAGATCACACCCTTGTTACCGTGACGACCGGCCATCTTGTCACCAGGCTGGATGGTACGCTTAACCGCCAGGTAAACCTTAACGATCTTCAGTACGCCTGGAGCCAGATCATCACCTTGGGTGATCTTGCGACGCTTGACTTCGAACTTCTTGTCAAAGTCGGCTTTCAGCTCTTCGTGCTGTTCAGCCAGCTGTTCCAGTTCGGTTTGCTTGGCTTCATCGTCGATAACCTGAACCAATACGTCTTTGCGTGGCAGTTCAGCCAGTTTGGCTTCACTGAAACCGGCGCTCAGCAGCAGGTTACGGGCACGGCTCAGTACACCCTCTTCGAGGATCTTGAACTCTTCAGTCAGGTCCTTACGGGCTTGAGCAATGTGCATCTCTTCGATTTCGATGGCGCGCTTGTCTTTTTCAACACCGTCACGGGTGAAGACTTGCACGTCGATAACTGTACCCTTCACTGAGTTAGGTACACGCAGAGAGCTGTCTTTAACGTCAGACGCTTTCTCACCGAAAATAGCCCGCAGCAGTTTCTCTTCCGGAGTCAGCTGAGTTTCACCCTTAGGCGTTACCTTACCAACCAGAATGTCACCGCCTTTTACTTCGGCGCCGATGTAAACGATACCGGATTCATCCAGCTTGCTCAGTGCAGACTCACCTACGTTAGGGATGTCAGCAGTGATCTCTTCGCTACCCAGCTTGGTGTCACGGGCAATACAGGACAGTTCCTGAATGTGGATAGTCGTGAAACGGTCTTCCTGCGCTACGCGCTCGGAAATAAGGATGGAATCCTCAAAGTTGTAACCGTTCCATGGCATGAAGGCCACGCGCATGTTCTGACCCAGAGCCAGGTCGCCCAAGTCGGTTGACGGACCATCGGCCAGAACGTCACCACGCACCACAGGCTCACCTACGCTACAGCATGGACGCTGGTTGATGCAGGTGTTCTGGTTGGAACGGGTGTACTTGGTCAGGTTGTAGATATCGATACCGGCTTCGCCTGGGCGCAGCTCATCTTCGTTAACCTTAACCACGATGCGGCTGGCATCAACATAGTCGATCACACCGCCACGCTTGGCAGCCACAACCACGCCTGAGTCAACAGCCAGTGTACGTTCAATACCTGTACCCACCAGAGGCTTCTCTGACTTGAGTGTTGGTACTGCCTGACGTTGCATGTTTGCACCCATCAATGCACGGTTAGCGTCGTCGTGCTCAAGGAATGGGATCAAAGATGCCGCCACAGAGATGATCTGCTGTGGAGATACGTCCATATACTGGATATCGGAAGCGCGCATAAAGGTAGATTCACCCTTGTGGCGACAGGCAACCTGCTCTTCCACAATGCGACCTTCGTTGTCGAGCTCGATGTTGGCCTGTGCAATCACATAGCGGCCTTCTTCGATGGCTGACAGATATTCCACTTCATCGGTAACCACACTGTCGATCACCTTACGATAAGGTGTTTCCAGGAAGCCGTATGAGTTGGTACGGGCAAAGGTAGACAGTGAGTTGATCAGACCAATGTTTGGACCTTCAGGGGTCTCAATTGGACACAGACGACCATAGTGAGTTGGGTGCACGTCTCGAACTTCGAAGCCGGCACGCTCACGGGTCAGACCGCCAGGACCAAGAGCCGAAATACGGCGCTTGTGAGTCACTTCTGACAGTGGGTTGTTCTGATCCATAAACTGCGACAGCTGAGAAGAACCGAAGAACTCTTTCACTGCAGCAGAGATTGGCTTGGCGTTGATCAGATCCTGAGGCATCAGCTCGTTCAGATCGCCCAGAGACAGACGTTCACGTACAGCGCGCTCAACACGTACCAGACCGACACGGAACTGGTTCTCGGCCATTTCGCCAACGCTACGGATACGACGGTTACCCAGGTGGTCGATATCATCGACTTCATCAAAACCGTTACGGATTTCGATGATCTTCTTCATTACGGCAACTATGTCTTCTTTGGTCAGTACACCGGTACCCTCGTTCTCGTCGATTTCGAGACGACGGTTGAACTTCATCCGGCCCACTTTAGATAGGTCATAGCGCTCTTCGCTGAAGAACAGGTTCTGGAACAGAGCTTCGGCGGCATCCTTGGTTGGTGGCTCGCCAGGACGCATCATGCGATAGATTTCAACCAACGCTTCCAAACGGTTGGTGGTTGAGTCAATACGCAGAGTGTCAGAGATGTAAGCACCGTGATCCAGCTCGTTGATGTACAGGGTGCTGACCTCTTTGATACCGGCCAGTGACAGATTGGCCAGGTCTTCCAGGCTGATCTCGTTGTTGGCGGTAACCAGTACTTCACCTGTGTCAGGATCGATATAGTCCTGAGCCGCCACTTTACCAACTATGTACTCAACCGGGACTTCCAGTTCAGTGGTGTTGGTTTTTTCCAGTTGGCGGATATGACGGGCAGTGATACGACGGCCCTTCTCTACCAGCACAGTGCCTTCTGAATCCTTGATGTCATAGCTGGCAGTTTCGCCACGCAGACGCTCAGGAACCAGTGTCATGACCAGAGAATCTTTCTTGATCTTGAAGTCGACACGCTCAAAGAAGATGTCGAGGATATCCTGAGTAGAATATTCCAGGGCACGCAGAATGATGCTGGCAGGCAGCTTACGGCGACGGTCGATACGTACAAACAACGCATCTTTAGGGTCGAACTCGAAGTCGAGCCATGAACCGCGGTAAGGAATAATACGCGCGTTATACAGCACTTTACCTGAAGAGTGTGTCTTACCACGGTCGTGGTCGAAGAACACACCTGGGCTACGGTGCAACTGAGATACGATAACACGCTCAGTACCATTGATAACAAAGGTACCGTTTTCAGTCATCAGAGGGATATCCCCCATGTAGACTTCTTGTTCTTTAATATCTTTTACAGTGCCGGCGGCAGCTTCACGATCATACAGCACCATGCGCAGCTTAACGCGCAGTGGAGCGGAGTATGTCACACCGCGGATTTGACACTCTTTCACATCAAAAACAGGCTCGCCCAGCTTATAGCTGACGTACTGCAGTTCTGAATTACCAGAAAAGCTCTTGATGGGAAAAACGCTACGGAAAGCGGCCTCAAGGCCACGCTCACCGGTAGGATCTTGATCGGTGAACTTCTTAAAAGAGTCTAACTGAATAGACAACAGGTAAGGGATGTCCAACACCTGTGGACGCTTACCGAAGTCTTTGCGAATACGCTTCTTTTCAGAATAGGAGTAAACCATGGGTTTCCTCTGCTTGCGAGATGTGACCAAGACTGAATCAACACAGTTAATTCAGCACGTTTGCCCATCACCGTTGATGGCAAGAACCTAACCAATAATCACTGCTAGGGACTGCAAAATCTGGCGACAAACGGTGAAAAAAATCGCCAACGCTTACAGCGCAAAAAAGGCCGACGGTCAAAAAACCGCCAGCCTCCACCCAATTGGCTTGGGTGATTGTAAGTCAGTATGACTTACTTGATCTCTACTTGAGCACCAGCTTCTTCGAGTTCTTTCTTCAGAGCTTCAGCTTCTTCTTTAGAGACAGCTTCTTTAACAGCTACTGGAGCAGATTCAGCCATAGCTTTGGCTTCTTTCAGACCCAGACCTGTGGCACCACGTACAGCCTTGATCACAGCAACTTTGTTGTCACCGTGAGAAGTCATAACTACGTCGAACTCGGTTTTCTCTTCAGCAGCAGCAGCTTCACCAGCGCCGCCAGCAACTACTGCGGCAGCAGCAGATACGCCGAACTTCTCTTCCATAGCTTCGATCAGTTCAACAACTTCCATTACAGACATAGCTGCAAAGGCTTCAAGGATTTGGTCTTTAGTGATAGACATAACAAATGTTTCCTATTGTTCTGAATTCAATTCTGTTAAGCAGCCAGCTTGAAATTAAGCGGCTTCTTGTTTTTGATCGCGCAGAGCGGCCAGAGTACGAACGAACTTGCCAGCAGATGCTTCTTTCATAGTCATCATCAGCTGTGCCAGTGCTTCTTCGTAAGTTGGCAGTTTTGCCAAACGATCAATGTCAGCTGCAGGGATGAATTCCCCTTCATAAGCTGCACCTTTAACTTCGAAAGCGGCTTGCTCTTTAGCAAAGTCTTTTAACAGACGAGCTGCAGCACCTGGGTGCTCGTTAGAGAAAGCAATCAAAGTTGGGCCAGAGAACACCTCTGTCAGACACTCAAAAGCAGTGCCTTCAACTGCGCGGCGAGCCAGAGTGTTACGTACTACACGTACATACACACCGTTTGCGCGAGCAGTCTTACGCAGAACTGTCATAGCACCTACAGTTACACCGCGTGAATCGGCGACAACTGCAGAAAGCGCACCTTTGGCAGCTTCGTTGACTTCAGCAACAATCGCTTTTTTGTCTTCGAGTCTTAATGCCATTGGCTTTACTCCTGGATTCTACCTGGGGAATCCCCCAGTGTTTACCATACTGAATACAAACGTACTCAGTTACTTACGGTGCAGATAATCCAGCAGAAATAAATCTATCTGGGGCCTGACACCGTCTACGCAGGAAATTAAGTATCCCAGACGGTCAACACCTGCGGTCTTGGACGGAAACCCATCCGAGTGTAAACACTCGTCATAGGTTCCAACCCACAAAAGTGCGCGCATTATAGGCTAACGCGCGCATTTTGTAAAATTAGTTAGCAGTGTCCAGAGTGTTCTGGTCAACAGCTACACCTGCACCCATAGTGGTGGAGATGCTTACCTTCTTCACGTACTGGCCTTTGGCTGCAGCAGGCTTGGCCTTCTTCAGTGCAGTCAGCAGTGCTTCCAGGTTTTCTTTCAGTTGAGCGGTTTCGAAGTCCACTTTACCGATAGTAGTGTGGATGATACCGTTCTTGTCGTTACGGTAACGAACCTGACCAGCCTTAGCGTTCTTAACAGCTTCGGCAACGTTAGGAGTTACAGTACCGGTTTTAGGGTTAGGCATCAGGCCGCGTGGGCCCAGGATTTGACCCAGCATACCAACAACGCGCATTGCATCAGGAGATGCGATAACTACGTCGAAGTTCATTTCGCCGGCTTTCACCTGCTCAGCCAGATCTTCCATACCTACCAGTTCAGCACCAGCTTCTTTCGCAGCTTCGGCATTGGCACCTTGAGTGAATACAGCAACACGTACTTCACGACCAGTACCGTGTGGCAGCACAGTGGCACCACGAACGTTTTGGTCAGATTTACGAGGATCAACACCCAGGTTAACGGCAACGTCTACGCTCTCAACGAACTTGGCAGTAGCCAGTTCTTTCAGCAGAGCTACAGCTTCGTTG
Organism: Shewanella sp. 38A_GOM-205m; assembly: GCF_000518445.1. Classification (NCBI taxonomy): domain Bacteria; kingdom Pseudomonadati; phylum Pseudomonadota; class Gammaproteobacteria; order Alteromonadales; family Shewanellaceae; genus Shewanella; species Shewanella sp. 38A_GOM-205m. The sequence goes on from NZ_JADP01000045.1 coordinate 14,169, forward strand.
ATGTCGTATGCTTTGGTTACGTCCACTTTTTCGCGGATGGTGCGCATGCGCTTAGTCAGCTTTGCCATTATATTAGTCCTCTACTACCAAACCCATGGAACGCGCAGTACCTTCGATTGAGCGAGTCATCGCTTCAATGTCAGCACCAGTCATATCGGTTGCCTTGGTTTCAGCAATTTCCTGAACCTGGCTACGCTTGATAGTACCCACTTTCTGAGTGTTAGGACGAGCAGAACCTGACTTCAGACCAGCGGCTTTCTTCAGCAAGAAGGCTGCAGGTGGAGTCTTGGTTTCGAAAGTGAATGAGCGATCGTTGTAAACAGTGATCACTACTGGAATTGGCATACCTTTTTCGAACTTTTCAGTACGAGCGTTGAATGCTTTACAGAATTCCATGATGTTCACACCTTTTTGACCCAGAGCTGGACCAACTGGTGGAGACGGGTTTGCAGCACCGGCTGCTACTTGCAGCTTGATGTAAGCTTCAATTTTCTTTGCCATCTGACATTTCCTCAGTTTGGGTTCAAACGCTCAGGCGACATGCCTTGAGCTCCCCGAAAACAACGGGTGCGGATTATATAGAAATCCGCACCCGTTGCCAAACGGATTTTGTATTTTATTTAATCAGGATTTCTCGACCTGATTAAAGTCCAACTCAACCGGAGTTGAACGACCGAAGATCATCACAGACACCTTAACGCGGTTCTTGTCATAATCCACTTCTTCAACAGTACCATTGAAGTCGGCAAACGGACCATCGGTAACGCGAACCACTTCGCCGGGTTCGAACATAACGCGATGAGTCGGAGAATCTGTAGTCTCCTGCAGACGACGCAGGATAGCCTCGGCTTCTTTATCGGAAATAGGAGCAGGACGATCTGAAGTGCCGCCGATAAAGCCCATCACACGTGGGATGCTTTTCACCAAGTGCCAGCTTTGATCGTTCATTTCCATCTGTACCAGCACATAGCCGGGGAAGAACTTGCGCTCGCTCTTGCGGCGTTGGCCGGCACGCATTTCCACAACTTCTTCGGTCGGAACCAGGACTTCGCCGAAGAACTCTTCCATACCGTGCATTTTGATGTGTTCAAGCAGAGACTTACATACACGGCCTTCATAACCGGAAAAAGCCTGAACCACATACCATCTTTTCTTAGCTTCTTTAGCTTCAGTCATTCTAGTGCCTATACGCCAGTAATAAAGTTGACAATGCGCAGCAATACCGCATCCAGTCCCCAGAGAATCAAGGCCAGGATACCTGTCGCAGCCAGTACGATAAAGGTGGTATTCAACGCCTCTTGACGAGTCGGCCATACGACTTTGCGTACTTCAATTTGAGACTCACGGGCAAAGGCCAATGCTTGCTTACCCTTAACAGTTTGCAGAGCAATAAAACCAGCAATAGCAAATACAACAACCACACCCGCAGCGCGGATTGGCAGAGTGATGATTTCACTGTTGTTGTACATCTGGTTGCCAACGATAGCCACTACCACCAGTAGTATAGCTATTACCCACTTTACGATATCCAGAGAGTTGCCCTGGTTTTCAGTATTTGTTGTCATCGGTTAATTCCGTTACTCATTACGACCTGAGCCAAGGGACAGCTGAGTAAGTTTAAGGCTTAAATCAGCGCCAGCCCGCTTTCGAACTCGCCCCTGACGAGAATTCTCCGGCTCAGGGCACAAAAATCGGCCATAGATTGTATTCTTAATCAGCTTTGTTATCAAGGATACACAGGGCGAAACCAAGAGAAAGCCTGACACTTTACGCCAGCAAGCAAAAAAGGAAGCCGAAGCTTCCTTTTTCAAAGTAACCTGTCTCGCAATTAAGCGATGATCTTGGCTACAACACCAGCACCAACTGTACGGCCACCTTCACGGATGGCGAAGCGCAGACCTTCATCCATCGCGATTGGG
>NZ_JADP01000046.1:0-11891 GCF_000518445.1 Shewanella sp. 38A_GOM-205m
AAACACTCAAGCTTGGCGGAAGTCTCACCAGTAAGTGAACATGGTCTATCTGGACATTTAGCTCTACTATCCGACACTTCTTCATGCCGCTATAGATATAAATACTGCGACAAACCTCCTGCCCAACTCGGCCCTTCAAGATCCTGTGTCTATACTTTGGCGTCCATACAATGTGATACTGACAGCGATAGAAGACGTGCGATGCACTTTCATATCGGCTCATACTGCTTACTCCTTGATTTGCTGGTAACAAACCGAGTCAGTATGCAGTATGGGCACTCTTCGGGCTGAGCCCCGACTTGACGATCACCACCTCCATAGGAGGTGGTTTTGGGGTAACAATAAAAAAGGCGCCGATGGCGCCTTTGGGGTTACTTGATTTTATCAATAAATATTGACCTTCAAGTTAACGACTTCGGTTTCTGCACCACCGGGAGTTTTGACCTTAACAATGAAGGAACCTGAATCTGGTTCATCTGCCCCCTTCAAGGTTACGCTGAATTGACGGCCACCGTTGTGATTGGAGCTGGGCCAAGTATAGCTTCCTGAGCTGGCTACCGAACCGGCAGATGTCGTAAAGGTCACCACGCTTCCGGATGGCATTTGCTGATTATGCAAGTCAGAAATAGTGAACTGGACTGTCGCACTCGATTTACCGTTGATATCAATGTCACCTCCCAGATTATCGCCGTCACGATCAATAATGCGGATGTCGGCTGGGTCGGTGGCATAAGCCGTGCTGCCAGACATTACCATCACCAAGCTGGAACGAACGTTGATGGATTGAGAATGACTAATACCATCGGCACAAGCGTCATGGGCGGGGATAGAGCACAATACACCATTGTATTTGCCATCGGCCGAGTCAAATACGCCATCGCTGTCGAAGTCGATCAGTTCCTCATTCTCACCGCCAATTTCACCACCGGCTTGCTGAGGATTGAACAATCCATCTTCATTGTGATCAACAAAGGCCTCTGCCAGATCATAAGGTTGGCCACTGACATCAGTACCTTGGAATGCAGCGACTTCGGATGCGTCAAAACGGCCGTTACCATTGGTATCCGGGAAGGACTCCTCACCGTTGGCTGTAGCTGTGATGGTTGCGCGGCCACCATACTTTTGGCCATAGAAGTTACCACCGGTTGCAGAAAGCTCCGCAATGGGGTTACGGGAGCCGCTGTTATCGACCAGTAATTGGCCTTCAGGGCGAGCGTTCTGGCTGGTCCAAGTCACTGAGCAAACACCACCTGTGGTGGTACACGAAGGAGTAATTGCGCCCCCCTCTGTTGTAAAGTAAACCGCCGTGCCGTCCGGAACCGGGTTATTGAAAGCATCGGCCAGACGAGCAGTTACTTTCACTGCCGTGCCATCTACATCCCATCCCTCGGCATTGAGGGTTTCAGCCGAAAGCGAGAAGGAGTCCTGATCCGGTTTACCGGTAGAGATAACCAAGACACTGGACTGACTGGAGATCAGCGGAGAGGTCCCATCTATGTCAGCCGTCACCCGAACAGTAGTTGCTACCGTACCCGAATTTACGACTGTCTGTACTATCCCTTCGTTATTGGTTGTCGCCGTTGCCGGGTTGAGACTCAAACCACCTACATCGGTATTAAGACTGAAACTGACGGCCTTGTTGGCAACAGCATTACCATTGGTATCCAACACCTTAAAGCGAATAATAGAGGACTCATCCGAACCTGTCCCCTTGATACCGATATTCTCAGGGGAAGCATCAACAAACACTATACTTCCGGCGTCGGCTGCCAATATTTTCACAACCCCGGTAGCAGACAGATTTTTGCCACCAACATCGGCAGAAACCGTGATGTTATCGTCACCGACACATCCTTTGGCCAGATAAGTACTGGTCGCCAGGCCATTAATGGCCGTTACAGGGCTACTAATTACGGCTTCAGGAGAGGTCTTTTTGGAACAGGTTGATGAAAAACTCACATCGACAGGTTCAGTAAACGGCTTACCTTGGCTATCTTGCAACATTACCGAAATCGTAGCGGTACCCCCCGCCGATAGAGTCGCTGCACTCACTGCTGCTTTTCCGGAAACAAAAGGATCACCACTCCCCATCTGTACATCTGAAGCACCGATCACAAAGACATGCTCAGCCTTTTCACCGGTTGCCAACGAGGCGGTGGCAGAACTGGCGCCTGGAGTACTTCCTGCATAAATACTGACGCTGGCCTTACCGTTGGCATCCGTAATCGCAGTTTTTATCGGGAGATCGCCCAAAGAGGCATCGAATGTCACTATGGCCGGTTTTGACAGACCGGTTACTGTGGCAACAAGAATACCGGGAGATGTGCTGGTAATGCTGTCTGTCGTATTACCATCAACGTCAGTAAGAGTTAAGGTGACTTGCGCGCCACCTCCGGCTTGACCGCCATCACCTTTCATAGTGAAACCGACCGAGGCAGACTCTCCTGAACTGATTGCAGCGCTAACAGTACCGGCACCGGCAATGTTGGACGTTGCCAGCGAAATCACGGCTTTGCCATCTGCATCAGTCAGGGCTGTGCCTATGGCTGGGTTGAAGGTGCCCAGGTTTTCGTTACTTAGGGTAAAAGTCACCAGTTGCCCCGCCAACGCTCCCGTTAAGCTATTGCTGACAGTCGCAGTCAAGGTCGCAGGGTTTTCTGCGGAAATATTGGGATCTGAAATATTCAGAGTGACGGTTGTTGTTCCCGTTGGCGGCGTCGAGCCATCTCCGGTATCTGAAATACTGCCCCCACCGCCACAGGCAAATAAAAGAAAACTACATAATAAAGTGAAGCAAAACTTAAACGCTGACCTCATTGTCAGACTCCCTGTTACTCAATAAATACGAACAATCTGCTTGTGTATTACTTATAGAGCAACATTACACAATTTTCCTTAAACATTTCCAGCACAAATGCGCTATACGACTCATTATTTGCCAAAAACTTTAACTCACGTATCATTTCCTCGAGAGAGCTTTCTTGCTAGGCTTTAGTGCGCCAAATAACAAAAGTACAAGAATTAAACAGGAAGATTTATGGCATTCACTCCAACCAAGAAAATAGGCCTGACCGGCAAGATCCTTATCGGGATGGCGGCCGGTATTTTATTCGGCCTTCTTCTGAGACATTTTTTCCCCGATGGTGACCTGAACTCAGAACAAGTTCGGCAAGACCCCTACTTCATCTTTGTTGAGGATTACATCACCGAAGGTTTTCTCAACGTCGTCGGTACCATCTTTATCTCCAGCTTGAAAATGCTGGTGGTGCCACTGGTATTTATCTCCCTCGTCTGCGGTACCAGCTCACTCAGTGAGCCTTCAAAACTGGGACGCCTTGGGGGTAAAACCTTGGCTTTCTATCTGTTTACCACTGCCGTTGCCCTGACACTGTCGATTATGGCGGCGGTATTGCTGCATCCTGGACATAGCAGTATGCCTACTGCAGGTAACAGCTTTGAGGCCAAAGATGCCCCCAGCCTGGCAGAAGTGTTGATCAATATAGTGCCCACCAATCCGATGCAGGCAATGAGCGAAGGCAATATGCTGCAGATCATCATCTTTGCCGTGATCTTTGGTTTCGCCATCTCTCATGTGGGCGACAAGGGCAAGCGGGTTGCCGCCCTGTTTGAGGACCTCAATGAGGTAATCATGAAGGTGGTAACCCTGATCATGCATCTGGCCCCCTATGGCGTATTTGCCCTTATGGGTAAACTGGCATTGACGCTCGGTATGGAGACCTTCAGCAGCGTAGTCGCTTACTTCTTTGTGGTACTGGGCGTACTGCTGGTGCATGCCTTTGTCACCTACCCAGTGCTGCTCAATCTGCTGTCAGGGCTAAATCCCCTCACCTTTATCCGTAAAATGCGCGACGTGCAGCTATTTGCCTTCAGTACCGCCAGTTCCAACGCTACCCTGCCGGTCACTATCGAAACGGCCGAGCATCGCCTGGGCGTTGATAACAAGATAGCCTCGTTCACCTTACCCTTGGGCGCGACCATCAACATGGATGGCACCGCCATCATGCAGGGTGTGGCGACTGTGTTTATTGCTCAGGTTTACGGTATCGACCTGACGATTACCGACTATATCACTGTGGTTGTCACGGCCACCCTGGCCTCTATCGGCACAGCCGGGGTACCGGGAGTGGGTCTGGTGATGCTGGCCATGGTGCTCAATCAAGTGGGCCTGCCGGTAGATGGTATAGCACTGATTATCGGCGTAGATAGATTGCTGGATATGGTGCGCACCGCGGTTAACGTCACAGGTGATACAGTCGCAACCGTGGTGATTGCCAAGTCGGAAAATGAGTTCAATGAAGAGACCTTCAATGACCCTAAAGCCGGCAAAAACAATGTCAGCTTTCACAAGGAACACCACACTCCCATGTAAGGGATAATCCGGATTTGGGTATCAAAGCCAAGTTAGCCCTTGCTGCTTGGCTTTCAGATACCAAAAACAAAAAGAGTGGAAATACAAAGAGGGCGCTCATTTGAGCGCCCTCTTCTTTTAATCTATTTGTCTTTTAATCTACTTGTGGAAACGAGCTTAACGCTCCCAGTAGGCTTCTTCCAGGCTATCTTCCCGCTCAGGCAAACCTCTGGAGAGGCGTGGGCTATGCTGCGCCAGCACTTCATAAGCCACCCGGTTGGCGTACTTACAGATTTGCGAGAATGAGGAGTAACACAAACCATCGCGTTTATGCTTGCTGGAGCCCGGCACGTTGGTCTTGTGGAAAGTATTGGCCGCCAAGTCATGCAAGAGGGCAGACAGGGCACCATCACCGGCGCCATTGGTATTGTGAATTTTCTCCGGCCCGCCCATGTAAGGCGAAATATGGGCATACACCTTGATGGGCTTGTCACAGTCTTTTTTCAGTTTCGGGCGGGAGAACTCATAACGGTTGAACTCAGGAATAGCACCGGGAAGCAGAGTATGAGCCGTCTCGCGTTTCTCGGCATCGTTGGTATAACCGGCGGTGTAAAGTCCTGAAGCACCCGCTGTGGTCAGTACCATGTCACACCATTCAAGTGCCGCTTCACTGGCCAGCAAAGGATCGGCAAATCCGGTCAGCGCCTCACCTTCATCTTCATTCATCGCCAGCACAGTAACGTGCTGGCGAATAAACTCCTGCCACCACTTGGGATCTTCGGCAATCAGGAAGCGGGTTCCCAAGGTCAGTACTACCGGCACTTCGGCTTCCTGGGCGTAGCGAATGGCGGTCAACGCCGCTTCACCAATCTGATCGCCATCGCTGGCTCGCATCAGGTAGGCAGTCAACACCAAAGCAGAACTGCCCTGAATCACTTCTTTATCGATAAACTCCGGGCTTAACTTGTCCATTGAGCCTTTGCTGATGGCAAAAGTGCGCTCACCGCCATCGGAGATCAGGGTAAAACAGCGACCTATAGGGCCTTCAACCGGTTGCAGGTAGTTAAGATCTACCTTGGACGAGGTGTTGCACAGATAGCGGTAGGCATAACTGCCTACTTCAATATTCTTGCTCATCACGCCAAAGAGCACAGATCTGTCATCGGCGAGAATTGAGTAGTTGTGAATGGTATTGCCGATAGTACCGCCGGCAAACTCATCGCTGACCAACTCACGGCTTTTGAGCTCATGATACAACTGGTGGGCACTGGCATCATCAATCAGAGTCGAGTTGCCTTTGGGTAAGCCGTAACGCTGCAGCAGTTCATCTTCGACCTTGGCTTCGATATCCACCAGAGTTTGATCTATACCTGAAATCCAGGTACTGAAAGGTTGCGGCTGTTGAGTCAACTGCGCCAGCAGAGGATCACGGGTTTTGACCGGGAAATAGTGTTTGGATTTACGCTGACCGGGAAATTTCATATTGGGCTCTCGTTGTCTTCGTCCCTGAGTAGCTGCACTGCTTGAGTACAGACTTTCCTGATAATGATCTTAGGCCAGGCTGACTGGGCTGCCAGCGACCACACCGAATGGCGGCAGATTCTATCACAAATCCACCGCCGCACCAGTGCGCGCTCGCCGGCTTAATGCCAGTTTTCAGTGTGAAACTTCACCAAATCAGCAAGAAAACGCATATGAGCCGATTGTGCATTGAGACAAGGGATAAATTGATATTGTTTCCCACCGGCTTCAAGGAAGCTCTCGCGGCCTCCTTGGGCTATCTCTTCCAGTGTTTCCAGGCAGTCGGCGGCGAAGGCGGGACTCATGATATCGACCGCTGTGATTCCCTGCCCCGGCAAAGATTCGAGCAGCTCATCGGTATAAGGGGTTAACCAAGGCTCTTTGCCGAAACGGGATTGAAAACACAGCTGCCATTCGCCTTCACCCAGGCCAAGTTCGGCGGCCAGCAACTTGGCCGTGGTTTCGCATTGACTGCGATAAGGATCGCCCTCCTTGATGTAGCGCTCAGGCACCCCATGAAACGACATAAGCAGCCTTTGTCCCCGCCCTTCTCGCTGCCAATGGCTACGGACGCTGCCTGCCAGGGCCTGAATATAACCTGGCTTGTCGTGGTAATCCCGCACAAACCTCAGCTCAGGCAAATTACGCTCCAGTTTCAGTGCAGCGGCAACACCATCAAACACACTGGCCACAGTGGAGCAGGAATATTGAGGATAGAGAGGCAACACCAGCACCCTGTCCACACTGGCATTTTTCAGCGCCGTCAGGCCATCATTCAAGGACGGGCTGCCATAGCTCATACCCAGCTCCACAGGAATATGGCAGCCAGTTTGCTCCCGAAGCAATTCCGCCAGGGCTTGTCTCTGCTGTTTACTGACCACCATTAATGGCGAGCCTTCTGCTTGCCAGATAGACTGATACAACTTGGCGACTTTGCCCGGTCGGGTATTGAGAATAATCCCTTGCAACAGGGGTTGCCACAGCCAGGGAGACAGATCCACCACACGTTGATCACTGAGGAACCGCTTCAAAAAAGCACGCACCGCCGCTTTGGTTGGCGCAGAGGGAGTTCCCAGGTTAACTAAAAGCACACCGAATGGAGGACGGGTATCCTGCACTGTATTATTCCTGTTCCGAGAAAGATGGCGCCAAGTTAACATCGCTAAAACCATAAAAAAAGCCCGCAGCTGCGGGCTTTTTTCGATTATGAGAACCGGTTCTGATAATTAATCAGCCCAGTGCCTTCACAATGGCTTCGCTGACGGAAGCAACGCTCTGGGTACCATCGAACTTGCTGTACTTGGTATCACCCTTGGCAGCCATGGCACCATAGTAATCCACCAGAGGTTTGGTTTGTTCGTGGTAGATGCCAAGGCGCTTACGTACTGTGCTCTCTTCATCATCGGGACGGATAACCAGCTCTTCACCAGTGACGTCATCCTTGCCTTCTTCTTTAGGCGGATTGAAGACCACATGGTAAACCCGGCCAGAACCAGGGTGCACCCGACGACCGCTCATACGCTTGACGATTTCTTCGTCCGGCACATCGATCTCAATCACATGATCGACATGGATACCGTTGGCCACCATGGCATCAGCCTGTGGAATGGTGCGCGGGAAACCGTCCAGCAGGAAACCCTTGGCGCAATCGTCCTGAGTAATGCGCTCTTTGACCAGACCTATGATCAGCTCATCTGAAACCAATTGTCCGGCGTCCATCACCTTCTTGGCTTCCAGTCCCAAAGGCGTACCGGCCTTGACGGCAGCACGCAGCATATCGCCGGTTGAGATCTGTGGAATGCCATACTTTTCCATGATGAACTGAGCCTGGGTACCTTTACCGGCACCAGGGGCGCCCAATAGGATAATGCGCATATCAAGAGTCCTCTTTTCGCATTGATATTCTTGTTAGGGCGGCGATCTTCGCACATCTGACCGCCCATGAGAAGGCTTTTGGCTTCGACTTTAGCCACAGAAACGCCAAAAAAACCTGACAGCTCTGACCTGTTGAAAATGGTCAAAACCGCTCAGGCAGAGGCTTGGGCTGTCAAGCTTGACTCTATCAGTAGAGTAAACTGTAGAGCTTGCGACGATAGCCGCTCGCCAGTGCATTCCCCTGGCCAAGGGCTGAAAGTATCGTCAGAAACTGTTGTTTCAACTCACCATTGCCGGCGTTGAGATCTTGCTGCAGTTGCGCAAAAAGCAGCTCAAGAGCCTCTTCATCCCGGTGCGCCTGATGCAGTGCTGTTGCCAGCTTGCCAAGTAAACTCAGGTCACCCGGAGCCGCTTCAAGCGCTTGTTGCAAAGAGCGGATTTCCGGCGTATCGGCAGCCTCTTCCGCCAATTTGAGTTTGGCTTGTAAACTGGCGTAGTATGCATCCTGATCTTCAAGCTTGATGCCGGCAAGCAAGCTCTTGGCACCGGCAATATCACCGCTTAACAGGCATGCATCGGCATAGGGCAAGGCCACCTCGGCGCCGTTGTGCTCGCCATAGGCCTCCTTCAGCAGCACCAGGGCTGCCGCGGCATCGCCTCCTGCGAGTAATTCTCTGGCGTCAGCAAGTTGCAACTCCCAGGCGGCGGGCAGATGTTTATCCAGCATGGCCTGAATTTGCGACTCGTCCTGCACCCCGGCAAATCCGTCAACCGGCTGGCCCTGACTGAGGAACAAAGTGGTCGGCAGGCTCTGGATTTGGAAATAGGAGGCAATTTCCATCTCGGTTTCACAGTTAACGGCCGCCAGCAGCAGTTGCCCCTGATAACGGCTTGCCAATGCTTCCATGGTGCCGAGCAGCCCCAGACTCTCCGGGCTCTGCTGGGCCCAGAAGACCAACGCGACCAACTGTTGTTTCGAGGCTTCCACCACCTGCTGAATATTGTCGCGGGTCAGTTCGATACGTGTTTCCATAGCAATCCTTGTTGGATGGTCGGGCTATTCCCGAGTAAAAAAGGGCCATAAAGGCCCTTTTTTGATTGGCTTACTTAAGATTGGCAAGCAGCATCTGGTTCATCAAGCGGATAAACTCAGATGGGTCGGCCAGGCTGCCCTTTTCTGACAACATTGCCTGTTGCAACAACAGGTTACTCCAGTCATTAAAGCGGCTTTCGTCTGCCTCTTCATTGAGCCTGGCCACCAGCGGGTGCGTCGGGTTCAGCTCAAATGTCGGTTTGACTTCCGGCACCTGTTGGCCGGCGGCCTGCATCAGCTTGATCATCTGGCTCGACATCTCACCTTCACCGGCCACCACACAGGCTGGGGTATCGGTCAAACGCGTGGTCACCCGCACATCCTTCACCTTATCACCCAGCGCTTCTTTGATACGCTTGAGCAAAGACTCGGATTCGGCCGCCAGTTTTTCCTGTTCGGCCTTTTCATTCTCATCTTCCAGCTCACCGAGATCCAACTCGCCGCGGGTCACAGAGTGCAGCGCCTTTTCCTTGTACTCGGTCAGATGGTTGATGAGCCATTCGTCGATGCGATCAGACATCAACAGCACTTCGATGCCCTTCTTGCGCAGCAGTTCCAGGTGCGGACTGTGGGCCGCCGCCTCATAGCTGTCGGCAACAATATAGTAAATCTTGCTCTGACCTTCTTTCATCCGGCCTATGTAGTCGTCCAGCGATACCGTCTGCGCCGCGCTGTCATTGTGGGTCGAGGCAAAACGCAGCAAGCCGGCCACACGCTCGCGGTTGCTCCAATCCTCTGCCGGGCCCTCTTTCAGTACCTGGCCAAATTCGGCCCAGAACTGCTGGTACTTGTCACTGTCGTCTTTTGCCAGTTTCTCCAGCATGCCCAGCACCCGCTTGGTGATGGCCGTGCGCATGGCTTGGGTCACCTTGTTGTCCTGCAGTATCTCACGGGAAACGTTCAGCGGCAGGTCGTTTGAGTCGATAAGGCCTTTGACGAAACGCAGGTAAGAGGGCATAAACTGCTCGGCGTCATCCATGATAAATACACGCTGAACAAAGAGTTGCAGACCCTGCTTGCGATCCCGGTTCCATAGGTCCCAAGGCGCCTTGGAAGGAATGTACAGCAAGCTGGTGTATTCCTGCTTACCTTCGACCCGGTTGTGACTCCACAGCAGAGGATCGCTGAAGTCATGGGAGATATGCTTGTAAAACTCCTGATATTCCTCATCGGAAATCTCAGACTTGTTGCGGGTCCAAAGCGCGGTGGCCTTGTTCATCACTTGCCATTGACCTTCGGTCGCAGGTACTTTTTCACCATCCGGGCCTTCAGACTCGGGCGAACCTTCCTGCCACATCTCTACCGGAATGGAGATATGATCTGAGTACTTGGTGATGATAGAGCGCAAACGCCAGTCGTCGGCAAACTCTTTTTCCTCTTCCCGCAGATGCAGAGTAATCTCGGTACCACGGCTTTCTTTGACTATGTTCTCAACGGTAAAGTCGCCTTCACCTGCAGACTGCCATTGCACGCCTTCATCGGCCTTGTGACCGGCAGCGCGGGTTCTCACCGTTACCTTGTCGGCCACAATAAAGGCCGAGTAGAAACCCACACCGAACTGACCGATCAGCTGCGAGTCTTTGGCGGCATCACCGGAGAGGTTTTTGAAGAATTCTGAAGTGCCTGACTTGGCAATGGTACCCAGATGCTCGATAACGCCGTCACGGGTCATACCAATACCATTGTCTTCAATGGTAATAGTGCCCTTTTCCTTATCGGTACTGATACGTACCCTGAGCTCGCCATCACCTTCATAAAGCGCATCGTTGGTAAGCGCCAGATAACGCAGTTTGTCGGCGGCATCGGCAGCATTGGATACCAATTCACGCAAGAAAATCTCTTTGTTGGAGTACAAAGAGTGGATCATCAAATGCAAAAGTTGTTTGACTTCAGTTTGAAAACCATGAGTTTCTTGATGTGACATGAATAGCTTCCCTTGTTTATCGCAATAGGTTAAACCAACTTGAGTTGCTTAACTAAATGGGGATGCGATTTTTAAATTCAAGGGCGGAAGGACACAGACCGATAACAGCCGTCGAAAAAATAGCCCTCACATGGCCCCAAATATCGCCTGGACGCCGATTGACGATTTCCATCCATGTCGGAAATATCCAATCTTTGCGCTCTTTGCCTGGTTATCGTCTGAGACCCTATCTCAGGAGATATCATGATGAAACGACTCGATTACGCGAACGCCGCACCACAGGCAATGAAGATTCTTTACCAACAGGAAAGCTACTTCCATCAACAATTCAATGCATCGGAAACCATGTCAGTGACTATCTGGGAGCTGGTCAAACTCAGAGTTTCACAGATCAATCAGTGCGCCTTTTGTATTGATATGCACAGTAAAGACGCACTGAAGTACGGCGAAAAGGCCGAACGAATTTTTGGCCTCAATGCCTGGCGGGACATGCCCATCTATAGCTACGAAGAAGGTGTCGCCCTCGGTTTGGCCGAGAAACTGACCGCCGGTTTAAGCATCAGCGATGAAGAGTACCAACAGGTGCTGGATTGTTTCGGTCCTCAGGCGATGACAGATTTGACCATAGCTATCAATGCCATCAATAGTTGGAACCGTATAGTGAAAGTGTTTAAACCCGAGGTAGGCAGCTACCAGCCCCAATGATTCGGGTTACCCATGGACGGCAAACTATTCTCCCAAAGGCAGGCACACCTGACACAGTAAAAAAAATAGCCCCGCATAGGCGCAACGTAGTTCACTTAAGCGGAGCTGCCTTGTGATTAACAGGATATCGGGTCTTTGATATTTTTACCGCCCTAGGCCGATTTGGCTTAGGGCGTTTGTCTATAAAAAGGATGGACAAGTCTCCTCGCAGACTGTTTAGACGCTTCGGCGTATTACCTGGTGACACCGCTTTGCTCATGACTTTGAGCTGACTTGCGATGAACTGACAAGCGTACTTAAAGCTGATTTCATTGGGCATTCGACCGTGCTCTACTGCCGCCTGACTCGCTTCTCGTCTCACCAAGTTATAACCAAGCAGCAGCCCCCATAGCTCTTGATAGACA
>NZ_JADP01000047.1:0-11256 GCF_000518445.1 Shewanella sp. 38A_GOM-205m
GGTCGAATGCCCAATGAAATCAGCTTTAAGTACGCTTGTCAGTTCATCGCAAGTCAGCTCAAAGTCATGAGCAAAGCGGTGTCACCAGGTAATACGCCGAAGCGTCTAAACAGTCTGCGAGGAGACTTGTCCATCCTTTTTATAGACAAACGCCCTAAGCCAAATCGGCCTAGGGCGGTAAAAATATCAAAGACCCGATATCCTGTTAATCACAAGGCAGCTCCGCTTAAGTGAACTACGTTGCGGATCCCACCGGCCTTTTTACTTATTGGCCAGCAAAAACTCCACAAAGGCCCGGTCGGCCTGGCTTACCGGGCGCTGTTTCTTCCAGGCAATATGCAGGTCGAGATGTACAGGAGGTGCAAAGGGCAGGGCTATGATGTCATCTCTTTCATTGACCACCATTTCCAACACACTGGTGACGGCAAATCCTTGACTTACAATCTGTTTTATCAGGTTTATCAGGTTGGTTTCAAAGGCGATCCTAGGCTCGAGTTGCAGCTCTCTGGCTCGGCTCAGCATCCATTCACGATGAAAATAACCGGGTTTGAACATCACTAACTCATGGGCGAAAAACTGCTCCAGCGTTACGGCCTCGTTTGTGGCCAAGGGGTGTTCAGGGCTTGAAGCTACCACCATCTGCTCTCTAATTAACAGACAGGACTCGAACTCAGGCTTGAGATCCTGGGCCGTGATAATCGCTATATCCACCTCTTCCTGCTCCAGCATCCTCAGGGCATCGCGGGTGCCTCCCTCAAACAGAGACAGCTTCAAATCAGGATACTGATGGCGAAAGGCCATCACCCGTGACGGCAGGTAGAAAGAGCCCAACATACCGGGCACGGCAATTCGCACTTCGCCCTTGGCCAGCTCGGCCATGGCCCGGATATGGGCCTCTGCCTGACTCAGCTGTTTGAGGATCAATACCGCATGTTGATGCAGCGCCAGCCCTTCGGCAGTGAGGCGAATGCCGCTTTCCTGGCGGCTGCCACTGCGGTCGACCAGAGTGACGCCGAGAGATTGCTCCAGTCGCTTGATACTCTGACTGAGGGCGGGTTGGGCCAAATTCAGCTTCTCTGCTGCTCGGGTAAAACTGCCGTACTTAACCAGGTTATCCAGGTGTTTTAGTTGTCGGATGTCCACGTCTCGCCTTACTCTTGCGGATAATCTTAAGGAAGTTTTTCAAGCATAACAAAAATTGATGAAATCGATATTATTTATCTATTATTGTTATGCATTGCCCGGTGCTAACCTTGTTATGGTGAATCCTTTGCTAATTTAAGAGGTCGGAGTGACTAAGGTCGAAGCCGTTGGCCGGCATGCGCGTGATACCCGTTTGATTTGGGCACTGTGCGTGGCATCAGTGGTGGTTTATATCAATCTGTATTTGATGCAGGGGATGTTGCCCTTGATTGCCGAGCATTTTCAGGTAACGGCAGCCAAGTCGACTCTGGTGCTTTCTGTCACCAGCTTTACGCTGGCGTTTTCCTTGCTTGGCTATGCCATAGTCTCGGACAGGATTGGCCGTCACAAGCCGATAGTTATCAGCCTCTGGGCCCTGGCGCTGTCCAATATCTTGTTGGTATTTGTTAAAGATTTCAATGCACTGGTGGCGGTGAGGTTGCTTCAGGGGATATTGCTGGCGGCTGTACCGGCCATCGCCATGGCTTATTTCAAGGAGCAACTCAGACCTGAGACCATGCTCAAGGCCGCGGCGGTTTACATTACCGCCAACAGTTTCGGTGGCATTATCGGTCGGCTGTTTGGCGGGCTGATGTCGCAACATCTATTATGGCAGGATGCCATGTGGCTGCTGCTGGCGGTGAGTCTGTTTGGGGTGGCACTGGTCAGCTATTTACTGCCCAATGCCGTCAGCGCCGCCAAGCGAGAACGGCTGCCGAAACAGTGGCGTTTCTGGCTCGGTGGCAGTGAAGACTTACGGGGCTTTGTACATCACCTCAAGGATAGTCAGATGCGACTGGCTTACCTTATTGGTGGGCTGGCATTTATGATGATGGTCAACCAGTACAGCTTTATTCAGTTGCACTTGATGGCACCGCCTTATGATTGGAGCCGGTTTGAGGCGACACTGATCTTCCTCTGCTACTCAAGCGGCACACTGGCATCGTATTACACCGCCAGGTGGATTGCCCTCCATGGGCAGTTGCCTCTGTTCAGAATTTCCTTGCTGCTGATGTTGTGCGGCAGTCTGCTGACTCTGCTGGATACCCAGGTGTGGATCTGCGTAGGCTTTTTGCTCACCTCCTGCGGTTTCTTTATTACCCACAGTTGCTGTAACTCCTTTGTGGCCATGCGCGCCAGCAGCCACAGGGCCAAGGCCACTTCATTGTATCTGTGCTGCTATTACCTTGGCGCCGCAATAGGAGGCCCTTTTTTGATGCTGTTCTGGCAGCGAGGCGAGTGGCAGGGCGTGGTGATGGGATCCATGGTTTTGCTGTTTTTGACTTCGCTGGCGGTTTGGCGCCTTGGCTGGCGGCAAAAACAGCCGCTCAGCCAGGAGATGGATACGCCTCAGGGGGCATCGTTGAGGTAATCTTTTCGCTCAAGACCATATTTGCGCATCTTGTCGTAGAGGGTCTTGCGCGGTAGCTCCAACTGTTCCATGGTCAGCTTGATGGAGCCCTTGTTGTGCGCCAGGGCTTCTTCAATCAGCAGTCTTTCGAAAAACTCCACCCTTTGAGTCAGTGACATGCCGCTTTGCAGGCTGTCACTGCTGCCTATGGCGCCGGCAAAGGCAGCCTCGGCGCCAAGTAGAACATAACGTTCCGCCAGATTTCTCAATTCGCGCACATTGCCGGGCCATTCATGGGTACTGAGACGGGCCTGCTGCTCACCGCCAAGGGCAATCAGCGCCTTGTGATAGCGGGCCGAAGCGATACGGGCAAAGTGCAGAAACAGCAAGGGAATATCTTCCCGTCGCTCCCTCAGCGGCGGAATGGCCACAGTCACCAGATTGAGACGATAGAAGAGATCTTCGCGAAAGCTGCCCTGGCGGCACAGTTCTTTGAGGTCGACCTTGGTCGCGGCAATCACCCTGATATCCAGTGCTATGGATTTATTGGAGCCCAGACGCTCGACTCTCCTGTCTTCCAGCACACGCAGCAACTTGACCTGCAATGCCATAGGTGTGCTCTCAATTTCATCGAGGAACAGGGTGCCGCCGTTGGCGTACTCAAACTTGCCAATCCGGGTCTTGTCGGCGCCGGTAAAGGCTCCGGCTTCGGCACCGAACAGCTCACTCTCTATGATGTTTTCCGGGATAGCGCCACAGTTGATGGCGACAAAGTTGGCGCCGTGTCTGGGGCTGTGATCGTGCAGGTAACGGGCAACCAACTCTTTGCCAGTGCCGGTTTCACCCTCGATCAGGATATCGGCCGGAGTATCCAGCACCTGATGGATGAGATGGCGCATCTGACGGATACCCGGACTGTTGCCGAGGATCCTGGGGCCTGGCAGGCTCTGGGATTCCAGCTCCTGCTTGAGCTTACGGTTCTCCAGTGTCAGGCTGCGCTTGTCCAGTGCCCGCTTGACGACGTCCAGTATATGTTCGTTGTTGAAGGGCTTTTCCAGAAAGTCATAGGCGCCCTGTTTAACGGCGCTGACCGCCATGGCGATATCGCCAAAGCCGGTGATCAGTATCACCGGCAGATCGGCATCCAGCTGTTTGATTTGCTGCATGACACTGAGGCCATCCATGCCGGGCATGTTGACATCGGTAATGACCACTCCCATCCAGTCGCGGCTGAGGTGGCGCAAGATCTCTTTCGGTTGGGTCGATGCCTTGGCACTGATGCCTTCGAGTTCAAATAACTGGCTCAGCACTGTGCCTATATGGGGTTCGTCGTCCAGGATCAGGACTGTGTATTCTTGTTCGCTCATTGGGTTTCCTCGCCGCGGTACAGAGGCAACAGGATCTGAAATACAGCGCCACCTTCGGCGGCGTTGGCGACGCTGATGGAGCCCTGCATGGACTCGACAATTCGGCGGGAGATGGAGAGTCCCAGACCCAATCCCTGTCGTTGGCTGGTGGTAAAATAGGGTTCGAAAATTTTCTCCATCTGGCTTTCGTTGACGCCGGGGCCGGAATCCTGAATACGGATACACAGCATCTCTTCTACGCTGATGCTGATAGTCAACAAACGCTCATCGACTCGTTGCATGGCGACTATGGCATTGCTGATAAGGTTCACCAGTACCTGTTGCAGGCGTATTTTATCGCCGTAGAAGCACCAGGGCTTACCCGGAAGCTGCAGTTCGAGCCGGATCCCCTGCTTGTCGATTTCCGGATGCACTATGGTCAGCGCCTCCTGCACGGTTTCATTGATACTGGTGGGCTTGTCCTGGCCCTGGCTCTTGCGGGTGAAGCTCTTGAACTGGGCAACTATTTCCGCCAAGCGGTCGGTCAGGCTGATGATGGTGACCAGGTTTTCCTGTGCCTTGTCATGCATGCCCCGACCAAGAAAGGTTTGAGTGTTTTGGGCATAACTGCGCAGCGCCGCCAATGGTTGATTGATTTCATGGTTGATGCTGGCAGACAGACTGCCGATGACAGTCAGCTTGGCGGCCTGGATCAGTTCATCCTGGGTTTGTTTCAGTTGGGTGTTGGCATCTTCCAACTCCCGGGTACGTTCTTTGACCCTATGTTCCAGCTGGTTCTGGGCCTGGCGCATGCGTCTTAGGTTACGGCGCCGCTCGAGACTGAACAGCAGCCCCAATGCCAGCAACAGAAAGATACTGGCGGACAGCAGCATCACAGGGGGCAGTGAACGATACAAAGGTGCCACAGGTGTCAGCACATGCACATACCAGCCTACCTTGGTCATTTCATTGCGGGTATCCAGATATTGGGCCCGGCCCTGATCGTTTTCTATCCGATATAGTGCCCTGTGTGCGGGTGTTTCCTGCCGGTAGGGCGGATCTATCCTGAGTTCCTGCAGCTTGCGGTCGGCATAACGGCGGCTAAGGGTTATCTGTTGCAACCTTTCCGCAGCCAGGGGTTGCAGTGACCTCAGGCGCCAATTGGCAATACTGGCCAGAAAGATGACTTCATCTTCACCGCTGATGGCCAGTTCATACTGGCCCGCCTTGGCCAGCCCCGTCATCTGCTCTTCAATATCGGCAATATCGACCTTGACCACTATGACACCGAGTACTTTACCCTGATCGTAAATCGGGTAGGAGAAATAAAACCCCCTGGTGTTGGACGAGGTGCCGACGGCGTAATAGCTGCCCAGCCTGCCGGCTATGGCTTCTGTGTAGTAGGGGCGAAAGGCATAATTCTGACCGATAAACGAATAGGCTTGCTGCCAGTTACTGGCGGCAATAGCATCCCCTTGGCTATTGAGCAGATAGATATCAGAGGCTTCGGTGACATGCTGTATCTCTTCAAAGTATTTGTTGATTTTGCTGATTTCGCTCTTGTCTGCGCTACTCTTGATTACCCGGGCCAGCATGGGGTTGGTTGACAGCACATGGGGAATACTCTCATAGCGAATGAGTGCGCCTTCAATAAAGCTTATGACTTCGCTGAGCTGTTTGTCTGCCAGGGCCTGGTATTGGGTGAATCCCTTATCCAGATGGTACCAGTAGGTCAGTTTGAGGGTAATAAACAGACCCGTCACCAACATGGTGGTGATAAGCAGGCGCTTTCGGGTCTTGTTGTTGAGCGGCATCTTATTGTCCCGGCGTTATTGCGGTGTAGTTCCGGCGTAAGAAATCGGCGAGTCTTAGACTCGCCGATAGCCCTGATGATTTCAAGGATTAAAAGCCCCGCAGCGAATCCAGATATTCAGGCAGGAACAGGGACACTTCAGGAACATAGGTGATCAGAATAAGGAACCCCAATAACAGCAGCAGCCAAGGCAGGCACGCGTGGATTACCCAACCTATGCTCTTGCCTGTGATCCCCGAGGTCACAAACAGATTAAGCCCCACCGGCGGTGTCAGCATTCCTATCTCCATATTGACCACCATGATGATTCCAAGGTGAATGGGGTCGATCCCCAACTGGGTGGCGATGGGGAAGAGGATGGGCGCCATAATAAGCAAAATGGCTGATGGCTCCATAAAGTTACCTGCGGCCAGCAACAACAGGTTGACTATGATGAGAAAGCCCCAGGCTGGCAGGCCCATGCCGACTATGTTTTCGGCAATCATGTGAGGGATCCGCTCTGTGGTCAATACATGGGCGAACAGCATGGCGTTGCCTATGATAAACAGCAGCATGATGCTGACTTTGGCGCCATCCCTGACGACGGCGCGTATCTCTCTGTCGGCAGGTGTCTTGAGTAATCCCAGTAAGCTGTATCCCAGATTGCGGCCTATGGCTTTGACTATAGGCTCACCAGGATTGCGCCAGGCGACATTTTTCAGTGGCCCGATATCGCGATAGCCGAAGACGGCAATGAAATAGGCATAGATACAGGCGACCGCCGAGGCTTCCGTGGGGCTGGCGACCCCGCCGTAAATGGAACCCAGCACTATGACAATCAGCATCAGGCCACCCAGCGCCTTGGCCGTTGAGATAGAGAGCTTGCGAATGCCGGGGAAGGGCAGGGAAGGTAATCCCTTGATACGGGCCACTATATAGATGGCCAGCATGATCAGCATCCCCGCCAGTAATCCAGGGATCAGCCCGGCCATAAACATCCGCGCCGCGGACACTTCGGTGGCTGCCGAATAAACCAGCATCACAATCGATGGTGGGATCAGTATTCCCAGGGTACCTGAGGTGGTAATAACCCCGGCGGCAAATTTTTCCGGATATCCGGCGCGGATCATGCCGACGATAACTATGGAGCCGATAGCCGCCACTGTGGCCGGAGAAGAGCCGGAGACGGCGGCAAACAACATACAGGCCATGACCGAGGCCATGGCCAAACCGCCGCGGATATGGCCGACACTGTCCATGGCGAAGTCGATGATCCGCCTGGCGACACCGCCGGTGGAGAGAAAGGCCGAGGACAGAATAAAGAAAGGGATCGCCAGCAAAGTGTAGTGCTCTGAAGTGGACTCATAGAGTTTCAGGGCCACAGAGGCCAGCGAATCGTTGGAAAACAGTAAAATAGTCAGCATGCTGGAGAAACCCAGTGCAATGGCAATGGGCATGCCGAGCAGCATACAAACAAATAAGACGATAAAGAGGGTAGCTATTGTCATGGCGTTACCTACTCATGCTTGGAGTTGTTTTTGTCTTCGCCGGCTTCGTTTTCGTCTGCCAGGTGCATGCTTTCCTTGGCTTCATCGTGGAAGCTGAATCCTTGTGAGCGGTTGGTCAGAATGGCAAAAAACAGTTCAATGAAACGCCAGGTCAACATGGCAAAACCGATAATCAGAATGCTTTGGGAGATCCACAGTGGTACTGCCGGATCTTCCACATCTATGCGCAAGGTTTCCCAGGCAAAGTCGGGGTCCAGTTTGGCAACCAGGGCATGGGGGAAGTCGATATCTTCCATGGGTATCCCAATCTGATACATCTGGCTGAGATAATCCCAGCTGCCTTTAAGAAACAGGCCGCAATAGATCAAACAGATGACCGCAGCCAGCATGGCGGCGTATTTGCGGCCTGTCCTGGGAAGCTTTTTGACGAAGGCATCGACACCTATATGGGCACCGACTTTAACGCCGTATGACATGCCAAAGAGGACAAACCAACCACAGAGGGTCAATGTCAGCTCCTGCATCCAGAGAAACCCTGTATTGAAAAAGAAGCGGGCAACGACTTCGACAAAGACAAGTACCGTCATCAGGGTGATCAATAAGTTGAGAAAGCCTTCCTCAAAGTAGCCCAAGGCGCGTGAAATCATATTGCTCTCCGCAGAAATTGCGGGGGCCGGAGCCCCCATACTGACTTACTGGTTGGCGGCCACGGCGGCATCTATCACGTCTTTGCCGATTTGGTCTTCAAATTTGGCCCATACCGGCTTCATTGCATCAACCCAGGCCTGGCGTTGCTCAGGGGTGAGCTCAACCACCAAGGAGCGTTTGGAGTCGATGATCAACTGGCGGTCCTGGTCATTCTTGTCACCGGCAATTTTGTTGCCGTAGGCAATGGCCTCATCGAGCGCTTCCTTGATGATTTTCCGCTTATCGCCGGGCAGACTCTTCCAGAACGTGTTGGAAGTCACCACCATGTAGTCGAGCACACCATGGTTACTTTCGGTGATATGGCTCTGCACCTCGAAGAATTTTTTGGAGTAGATATTGGACCAGGTGTTTTCCTGACCATCTATGGCGCGGGTTTGCAACAAGGTGAACACCTCGGAGAAGGGCTTTTTAACTGCAGTTGCATCAACGGCGGCAAACTGGGCCGCCAGCACGTCAGAGGCCATAACCCGGAATTTTTTGCCGCTGGCGTCCTTGGGCAAAAGCAGCGGCTCATTGGCAGAGAACTGCTTCATACCATTGTGCAGATAACCGAGGCCAACAACGCCTTTTCGCTTCATTGAGTTCAACAGCTTTTGCCCGGCTTCACTCTGCTGGAACTTGTCGACAGCGGCCATGTCTTTGAACAAAAACGGCAGATCGAACAGCTGCAGTTTTTTGGTGTAACGCTCGAACTTGGAAAGTGATGGCGCAACCAACTGCACATCGTTGAGCAGCAATGCGGCCAGTTCATTGTTGTCTCCGAAGAGTTGTGAGTTGGGGAACACACTGACCTGATATTCACCCGGCAGGCGTTCTTCGACCAAGGCCTTGAACTTCAGTGCCATCTGGCCCTTGGGGGTGTTTTCTGCCACAACGTGAGAAAACTTAATCTCTACCGGTTCTGCCAGAACCGAGAAGCTCGCCAATGCGCCGGCCAAAGCCGTCACTTTGGCAAGGGTTTTCAGTGGCTGGGTAAAGAGTTTGGATGGATTGAATGCACTCATGATGTGTCCTTTTTATATGCTCTTGAGTTATTGAAAAATACGTACCCCAAAGTGCGTATCTCCAGCGGGAATACAGCCGACTTTCCCTAAGGTCTGTATTGGGTAAGGCAAGTAGTGCGCCAACTTGATTACTTTTTTGTAACTCATTGGTTGCTAAAGTGTAGTTTATTTGATGTCTGTCACGCCTTTTTGCTGTTTGGGTGAGATCTTGCTCACATTGCTGTCGACTTTGGGTGGAAAACCGCCTATTGCGACTTTGATTTACTTGGGGGGATCTATGCGCTTGAGCACGGCGTCACTAGGCAGTAGCTCCAGGTGCCCCTGCTCGTCAAAGTACCAGCCGGTAATAAAGCCTTTCTGACGCATAGTCACCAGGTTATGCATCACTTCTCTGGCTTCTTTTTGCGCCGTTTGCTCGTCATAGTCGTTGGTGTGCTTCAAATAGGCCGCAATGCTGGCGAGGGAAGCCGATTGACTGATTCCTGTCATAGCCTCTGTTCCACAAAAAAGATGCTTTCCTGAAGCGTAGTTGAAAATTTAGCCAGCGTGAAAGAAGCGCTGGTATTACAGCCTGGGACGCTATCAGGGTGTGTATTACTCAGGATATGGCTCGGCAGGGCAATTCAGGGCCGCAATATCTATCTTGTGACTGTCGGCCAGAGCTCTTTTCCCCTGTAGGGTTAGGCTGCTAGAATATGCGCACTTTTCATTTGCCTGCCTGGCAGGCGTTTATTCTTAAGGTTAGTGTTCAATTATGACCACCAAGACGCGTTTTGCTCCCAGCCCTACCGGCTTTCTTCATGTGGGCGGTGCCCGTACGGCTCTATACTCCTGGTTGCACGCTCGTGCCAATAATGGCGAGTTTGTGCTGCGTATCGAAGATACGGATCTTGAGCGTTCTACTCAGGAGGCGGTTGATGCCATTCTGGAAGGGATGGAATGGTTGGGCCTGAATTGGGACGAAGGTCCTTACTATCAGACCAAACGCTTCGATCGTTACAACGAGATCATCGCTCAGATGTTAAAAGAGGGCACGGCTTACAAGTGTTATTGCTCTCGTGAGCGCATTGAAGCTCTGCGTGAAGAGCAGGCCGCCAAGGGTGAACGCCAGAAGTATGATGGCTGCTGCCGTGATGCCGCTCCCCGTGATACAGATGAACCTTATGTAGTGCGTTTCAAAAACCCACAGGAAGGCAGCGTGGTTTTTGATGATCATGTTCGCGGCCGGATTGAAATTGCCAACGAAGAACTGGATGACCTAATCATTGCCCGCAGCGACGGTACTCCTACTTATAACTTCTGTGTGGTGGTTGATGACTGGGATATGGGTATCACTTGCGTGGTTCGCGGTGAAGACCATATCAACAACACCCCAAGACAGATCAACATTCTCAAGGCCCTGGGTGCACCTGTTCCTGAGTATGCCCACGTATCCATGATCCTGGGTGACGATGGTGCCAAGCTTTCCAAGCGTCACGGCGCAGTGAGCGTAATGCAGTATCGTGATGACGGTTATCTGCCGGAAGCCTTGCTGAACTATCTGGTGCGTTTGGGCTGGTCTCATGGCGATCAGGAGATCTTCTCTCTGGAGGAGATGAAGCAGTTCTTCAAATTGGACGATATCAACAAGGCGGCTTCGGCATTCAATACCGAAAAGCTGATTTGGTTGAACCAGCACTATATGAAGTCACTGGATCCAGAATATGTGGCCGGTTTCCTCGAATGGCACATGCGTGATCAACAGATAGATACCAGTAATGGCCCGGCACTGGCTGAAATCGTTACTGCATTGGCAGAGCGTAGCAAGACACTCAAAGAGATGGCTGCCTCCAGCCGTTACTTCTATGAAGACTTCAAGGCGTTTGATGAAGCACAGGCCAAGAAGCACTTGCGTGGGGTAGCATTGGAGCCCTTGCAACTGGTGCAGCAGAAGTTGGCAGCTTTGCCTGAGTGGACCGTGGAAGCTATTCACAATGCCATTGAGTCAACTGCGGCCGAACTGGAGGTAGGAATGGGTAAAGTCGGCATGCCTTTGCGGGTTGCCGTGACAGGTGCGGGCCAATCTCCTGCTCTGGATTTAACCTTATTTCTCATTGGGAAAGCTCGTTGCGAGCAAAGAATCTCCAAAGCGGTTGAATTTGTAGCAGCCAGAATAAATTCCTAAAAAAGGCGTTGACACATTTGGGTGTGCTGCATAGAATGCGCCTCGCAGTTGAGACACAGGGCAGCAAGTTGCTGGCAGTACACTCAAATGTAATGAGAGATAGCTTGGGGCTATAGCTCAGCTGGGAGAGCGCTTGCATGGCATGCAAGAGGTCGACGGTTCGATCCCGTCTAGCTCCACCAACTTCTCTCAACAAGCTCT
>NZ_JADP01000048.1:0-9968 GCF_000518445.1 Shewanella sp. 38A_GOM-205m
GGCGTCAGCCACACAGGCGAGCAGGGCAATGCGGCGGAAGAGGACAACAGCAGCCGCGGCACCACTTACAGTAACGAGATAGTGGCGGTGCCATCCTCCATGCAATGGCAAGCGGAGCCGAAGGCCAAACCACAGATGGCGGGGCCGCAGATAGCGACCGTGGTGGGGCCGAAGGATGAAGAGATATTTTGTGACGAATACGGCCGAGTGAAGGTGCAATTCCCCTGGGACAGATATGCCAAGGGGGACGAGCACGGCAGCTGCTGGATACGGGTCAGCCAGGGCTGGGCCGGTGGTCAGTATGGCTTTATGGCACTGCCGCGGATAGGGCATGAAGTGATAGTGTCGTTTCTGGACGGCGACCCGGACCAACCCATCATCACCGGCCGGGCCTTCCATGCAGTGAACCAGGTGCCTTACGCGCTGCCGGCCCACAAGACCCGCACAGTGCTGAAGACCCAGAGCCACAAGGGCGAGGGCAGCAACGAGCTGAGGTTTGAGGATGAAGCGGGTGAAGAGGAGATTTACCTGCACGCGCAGAAAGACCTGAACCTACTGACTGAGAATGACAGGCACGAGCATATCAAGCACGACAGCCATCTGGATGTGGACAATGAAAGGCGCAGCCGCATCGGCGGAAACGACCACCTGACAGTGTTGGGCGAGTCCCGTCAGCAGGTAACAGGCGACAAGAACCTGATAGTGGATGGCAGCTATCAGCAGAAAGTCGCCGCCAAAGAGGCGCTCGAGGTGGGCAGTGAAGTTCATCTCAAGTCATTGGGGAAAATTGTGCTCGATGCCGGCGCCGAGATCAGCATCAGTGCCGGTGGCAGCTTCGTCAAAGTGGACCCGGCCGGGGTGCACCTGGGCGGCGCGGCAGTTAATCTCAACTCGGGCGGTAGCCCCGGCTCAGGCAGCGGCTTTGCCGGCAAGGCACCGGAACTTCCGGGTGAAGTGGCCGCTGCCGAGTTGCCCCAAGGCGAAAAAGTGATTTTGCCCAATCCATCCCAGCAGAGTGGCACTCTGCTGCTGGCTGCCAGTACGGCTAAAGGTGTGTGCGAAATTTGCGAGCAGCCGGAGGAAGAAGATGCCCCTGCCTGATCTCGCTGGACTCAAGGGGCAGCTGTATCTGCTTTGGGATGCCTGTTTGCACCGAAACCTGGCGCAGACCCTGTATCAGCTGGATAACCGCGTCTTTATGCTACCCCTGTATCAAGGGACTCAGTTCGAGTCTCTCGGCGATATTCAACCCTTGCTGCTGCAATGTCCTGCCGACAGTCAGTTGTTGGATTGGTTGGAGCAACAGCTTTGCTACCGGGACAGTGTCTGGCTGTTTGAGTCAACTTCCTCCAGTGCTGAATTGTTGCGCTATTTTCAGCAATTACCTTTGCAGCAACATCCGCTGGGCCACCAGGTATTATTTCGCTATCAGGATCCCAGAGTGCTGGCGGGCTTTATGGCGGCGCAACTGCCGCTGGAAGCACTGTTCCCGGCGGGTATATTCGGCCGGGTATGGGTGTATGACACTATTGCTGAACACTGGCACTGCCGAGTGCCTCAGTCGGCTCAGTCCAGTGAGGTAACTCAGCGCTTTCAATTGACCGATGACCACCTCAAGGTGATGCAGCAGGTCTGCTGGCAGCAATTTGGTCTTAGGCTGCAGCAGCATTTGAGGCACTTCTTTGCCGATGAGTTCGGTTCGGTTTCCCTGGCGGGAACCTTGGCTATTGCCGAGCGCGCCGCCGCGCAAGGGTGGGAATCGGAGCGGGACATTTTTCTTTACGGCAATATTTTGGGTTATCTCGGTGCCGACTTTGAAAAGAATCTTATCGGCAATCAGGCAAGCAGTGCTTCCGGGGCTTTGTTTGATCAGCACCAGGCTAGCGATGAACCCGTCTCTCAATCAGAGTACGCCGGCATTATTAACCTGATGCAAACCCGGGGAAGTGGCAGATCTACGGCTTTGGCACAAGCCGCAGATTTGGCCAAGCAGTTAAATCAACAAAGAGCCAATGCGTTACAAGGAGTTACCCATGTCGGCCGATAGACAACAACAGGATGCCAACGATAAGGCCACTCAAGAGTCGGATACTAAAGCCGGTTCTTTACTGGCAACTTGCCCACTCAAGGCGCAAACCGTCAAAATCGTACCTGTGCGTTATGCCTTGGATGAATTCCAGTTGGTGCCGGAGCCTTGCCCCAAGCACAACTTGCCTTCAGAAGGTAACTTCCCCGGTGGCTACTTCAGCAAACAACTCAAATGTAATAGCTACACCCTGCGTCAGCTTACCGACGGCTGGCTTTATGTCTGGAACCAAACCGAAAAGACCCTGCACGAATATGAAGTCAAGGGACCTCAGCTGATCCGTTACCAGTTTGGCGACAACGAGGCCGACAAACCGCTCAGCGAGCGCGGTACAGCGCTGGAGCCTAAAGTCTATCTGGAATATAACCGCGGCTCTGAGCTGTATTTGATGTTCAGCCAGCTAAGGTGCTCCTGGCCCATGTTGGAGCATTATCGCAGCAATGGCGAAGCCCAGCGTCGTTGGGGACGCAAGCTGTCATTGCCTGGATTTTGCCGCACTATGGCAGAGCCCCATACTGCCCCAATCAAGGTGTTGAGCCAGGTTGCCGATATTGCCGGCGAGGCCAAGTTCCCTCTGGCGGTTCCTTCCCTGCAAGACAGAGGGGAGGGAGATGAAAAGATCAGCGGTAAGCCGGTTCAGCCCCTGACTACCTACCTAGGCCCTATAAGCGATAAAGACTCGGCCCTGATGGTCGCACTGGATGATATTTGGTCGGATATCTGTGATATCGCCTCTCAAACCTTTTATCTATCCGGACAGATGCATGAGTTTAATGAGGATGAAATGTATCGCCGGATGAATGCCAAAGCGGTAGTTCAGATTTGTGGCGGTCTTGATATGCTCGGTGAGGATGGATGGCTACACAATGATAAGTTGCCGCCAAAAGTCAGAGGGAATGAACTGGCAATCAACCGTTATCTGGATAAACTGACTGATTATCGGGAAGCCGTAAACAGATATGAAGATCAGCTTAGGATTTATGCCGCTCAAGGAGCAAAAGGCATTGTATCACCTGATGAATTCTTGAAGCTTGAACAAGAGCTTGCTGCCGAATATGGCTCGGCCTGGAATCTGGATTTGCCTCGTTGGGAGGCTGAAAGGGATAGGCGTAAATATGCCAATATGCAGAAAGCGGAAAGTTTTCTGACAAAACACTTGCAGCATGATAGCGCATTAATGGAAGAGATTGGGCCTAGGGTGGATGAGCTGTTTGATTGCCACTTTCATATTCAGGCCGATGCCAGAGTATTAGGAGCAGATTGTCATCATCCCAGCCATCAAGAGGGCTTAACAACTTGGATGAGCGACAGTCTACAGTTGCTGGTGATGTTTCTTGATGATGCAAAAAGAGACATTCTTGCCAGTGCGTTTTCGAGTGCCTCCAAGGCTCAGGCGTTGATTGCTCTGACCACGAGCGGTTTTGACCCCTTATTGCACCAAGAGCTCAACGGACACCTACAAAAACCGGCGGCTTTGTTGTCGGCAACCGGAGTATCAGTAAGTAACAACGCAGTATTAAGGATGAACGAGGTTAAAGCGGCATTTAATGAGTTGCCGTTTATAGAGCACAAATGGGCTACCGATTTGCATCAAGATGTCCACAAGACGTTGGATGCAATGCGACAAGCCTTTGCCGATAAAACCTCCCAAGGCTGGTCGCATGTACTGGAAGCCATTTTCCCTCTGTTTCGGGGGGAAAAGGGGATCTCTACCCATTCAACCGGCTTAATGTTGCAATCACTGCTGATTAACTCTTTTGTTGAAGATATCCCACTTAAAATTGAAGAGCTTTCTGACTATGAAAAAGCTTTTCAGACTTATCAGGAAAAGCTTTCTGCTTTGGAAGGAAAAGTAGGGGGCTTGAAAAAACAAGAAAGCAATCTGAAAAAAGCAATTGGCAATGCTGATAAAAAGACTAAGGACGCCAAAAGGAAACAAAAGAAAAATAAGAAAACTTATAAGCAGGGACGAAAGAAACCAGTCAGAAGAGCTGCAGGCAAAGGTAAAGAATTTAGAAACAAACTACAAAAAGTAACCGGTGAAATCTCCGAGGCAGAAGAAGCACTTCAACTGCTTGTGGAAGAGAAGCCCTATTGGGCTGCTGCCAAGCAACAGGCGGTGACACTGGAAAGCCGACGCCAACTCTCTGAAGGGATAAAAGGCTATCTGGATAAAGGCAAAAAGCTGGCAAGCCACATTACCTTGGGCAGAACGGCTATTTTACTTGGATATCTCAACTTGTTATATACACCTATGCCAGAGAAGTACTCTTGGGACTCCTTTACGTTCGACAGTTCCGATGCCGAAAGTAAAAAGCTTCATACGTTGATTTACAATACAGGTTATCTTGTCGCCTTTGGTATCGCGGCTATTTGGTATGATCCTCTGCTGACCAAGATCAAGCAAACAGTGGCACAATCAGGAGGGAAAAACATCTATAAAGTGACATATGAATTTAATCGACGGGTTATTCCGTTATTTAAACTCTCTTTTAAGCAGGCTACTGATGTTCATGGCATTGAATTTGCCAAGGTATTGAGGAGTTTCCGTATGGCAGCGCTTTCCTTGGGTGTTGCCTCAGCAGTAGCAAATGCTTATGAAATAGCTCAGATTGGCCAGGAACTGGGGCTTTGGGGCGAGAATCCGGCAGATTTGAATGTTGTGGAAAGATCGCTGAAATGGGTCCAAGAAGCCTCACTTGCAGTCAGTCTTGGCGGCATGGCGATTCAAGCTCTAGCAGCCTTCGGCTTTATTGCTGGTTCACCGCTTATCCTTCCAATACTGGCAATTGCCGGTGTGGCTTACCTGTTATCTTCCATTGCATTTATCTTTTTTTCGCGCGACGATATCGACAAATGGTTGGATCACAGTGATTTTGGCACCTCTCCACTGTGGCAAGATACCCCCCAAGAGGCATTCCAACATCTGCAAGATATATTGCTAAAGCCCGCCGTTTATATGCAGCCATCTTGCTCATCGAAACTGGCCGCTATCCTGGAAAAATCCAGCATTCCAAATCAGCTATTAAACCGCGAAACGGTATCCGGTTGCTGGCTACTGTTCAACCTGCCAACAGCAGGGACTCATATTGAATTGGCGGAAGTCTATCATGAATATACTCTATGGGGAGCAACTCAAATTACCAATTCTGATTGGGACGGAATGGAAGCAATAGCAGTTACCCCAGAGGCAGTCCGAAATCTCATTGAAAATGGCTTTCCTGAGACCTGGGATGAGATAGATGATAGCTATATTGCAGAAAACAATAGTCAATACTGGTTGATGTATGTACCTTTAACTCCGGCTGAATTATTTGAAAATCCATTAAAGTCGCAGTCAGAGTTATGGTTGAGTATCAACCGCCCAAGGCAACGTAACATAGATAAAACCTGGCACTACAAGTTACAACCCAAAAGTTTAAGCCAAATTTTAGGTGTTTGGGGTAAGCTGCAGGAAGAAGAGGGCAAGTTTACATTTCCTGAACCCAAAGAAGCCATAGGTATTATCTTTTAGGGTTAGTAGCAAGGAGAATTGAGTGGAACAAGGGAACAAAAGGAGCCAACTGGCCGACAGGCCAGATCATATTCAGTATAGTCAGGATGGCTTGGAAAGAGGCTGGTTCACCCAAGCCGATATTACCAAGCTTGAAGACGAACCGGCCATCTTTCAATGGACTATACCAAGGGCTTTTTTTCATCGATTTAGTGGTTTGGCATCGATTTCAATGATTTGGGGGATTTTTGCAGGTATCCCCATGTTGTTTTTTTCATTGATAAATCTAGCATCAGAAAATCCACAACCTGATGATTGGAATTCAGTTATCGGTATTGGCGTTTTCCTTTCGTCGATTTTATTGATAATTTATTATTTCACTCGACTTCAATATCACCATGTAGCATATAAGATCACCGCGTCGGGTTTTTTAAGGGATGAGGTTAAACTGTGCCCAAGGTGGGGTTATCGCGCCATCAACCCGGAAGGTTTGATGTGGGTGTTACGGGTCATGACTCTTATCCTTGTGCCGATAGCTCTGGTTATACATCCATTTTTATTGGTGGGTGTCGGTGGTCTGGCATTGTTGAGCTTTAAAAAGGTAGAGCCTTCTGAGCCTGAAAAGGCTCACTATATTCCAATTTTTTGGCACGAGAATGGAATTTCTGATGAAGAAAGACTGAGTATCATTAATCTCAGTCCGCGAAGACGCATTATTCATGTCAGAAGCTTAAATTGGCGTAATGGTGGTGCGATATTTTGCACCAAAGAAAACTATGAGGAAGTTAAAGCGTTTGTACTGAAGAAATTACCAGAGGCCAAGGTGGTTAAAGAGGAGTTGTCGATTTGAGTTATTACTTAAATTAAGTTGGACGAATGATGAGCCTATTAGTAAAAAGACCAGATTATATTCAGTATAGCCAAGATGGTTTGGAAAGAGGCTGGTTCACCCAAGCCGATATTACCAAGCTTGAAGACGAACCGGCCATCTTTCAGTGGACTATGCCAAGGGCTTTTTTTCATCGATTTAGTGGTTTGGCATCGATTTTAATGATTTGGGGGATTTTTGCAGGTATCCCCATGTTGTTTTTTTCATTGATAAATCTAGCATCAGAAAATCCACAACCTGATGATTGGAATTCAGTTATCGGTATTGGCGTTTTCCTTTCTTCGATTTTATTGATAATTTATTATTTCACTCGGCTTCAATATCACCATGTAGCATATAAGATCACCGAGTCGGGTTTTTTAAGGGATGAGGTTAAACTCTGTCCAAGGTGGGGGTATCGCGCCATTAACCCGGAAGGTTTGATGTGGGTGTTACGGGTCATGGCACTGATCCTGGTACCGATTGCCTTGATAGTACACCCATTTTTATTGGTGGGTGTCGGTGGTCTGGCATTATTGAGTTTTAAAAAGGTAGAGCCTTCTGAGCCTGAAAAGGCCCACTATATTCCAATTTTTTGGCACGAGAATGGAATTTCTGATGAAAAAAGACTGAGTAAAATTTATCTAAATCCGATAAGACGCACTATTCACGTGAGATGTGCTGATTTAAGTAATGGTGGAAGAATATTTTGCACACAAAAAAACTATGAGGAAGTTAAAGCGTTTGTGCTGAAGAAATTACCTGAGGCTAAGGTGATTGAAGATAAGTCAATCTGAAATTATTTTTCAATTAAGTTGGACGGATGATGAGCCAATTAGTAAAGCGACCTGACTATATCCAGCATAGTCATAATCGATTGGTGTTAGAGTTTTTAATAGGGTAATAGTTTGAGTCTGTTAATTAAGCGACCAGATTATATTGAGTATTATCCTTACGTTAAAGAGGGCGCCTTTCCACAGGCAGAGATTGATAAACTGGAACAGGAACCGGCGCTGTTTCAATGGACTATACAGAGAGCTTTTTTCTGGAAGGATTCCCAGTTAGTGCATCACTTGAAAGTGTTAGGTGTCTTTTGTGGGATTCCTGGGGGCATTTTTCTTTTTGGTAATTTGATGAGCAGTACACCTCCTAGTTATGAATCACTGAAAGCCGTATTTATGATGGTTTTTCTCATGTTTTCAATGGTTATGGTTTTGTATTATGTCTCCAGGAGTCAATACCACAGTGTGGCCTATAAAATCACCGAATCCGGTATTCTAAGGGATAAAGTGAAAACTTACCCTAAGTGGCGTTATAAAAATGAGGTGCCGGAGTCATTTCTCTTTATCTTAAGAGGCGTCGCACTCTTGGTGATCCCTATCGCCTTGATGGTCAATCCATTGCTGTTGGCTGGGGCGGGAGGGTTAGCCTTGTTAAGTTTCTATCCCTTTCCCAATGGTGAACCTGAATATGCTCATTACATTCCAGTATTCTGGCATGAGAAAGGCTTAGAGGCTGCTAGCGAGTTAAGTATAATTAATATTTGTGAAAGTCGTAGGATAATAGATATATACAGCAAAGATCTTAGTCGAGGTGCGATCGTATTCTGTACAGAAGAAAATTTTGACCAAGTAAAACAATTGATGATAAATAAACTTCCTGAAGCTAAGGTGCTCAATGAACCACTCGAAATTTACTGATGTGAGATTTTTCTTGTGGTTGTTTTGAGTGCCTTCCTTGAACGGTAATCCTCCTATTTTCCATTTGAAAGTGCGTCAATAGGCAAAGAGTCAATTATGAGCGAAACATCAGCCAGCTTAGATCTTAATGCCACTCCCCCTTATGCAGGGGAGCTGCGCCCCTTTCCCCTAGGCGAGGCGCTGTTTTTCTCCCCCAAACCCCTGCCTTCGGCCATCGCTTCATCTGCACTTGGCCCCTCGGGCGAGGTACTGGAAATCAATGATGTTTATATGGACATAGGCGGAACCAGTCATGGCAAGGCCTTTCAGGTGCAGTTGTACACTGGCTGTATAAGCTTTTTCCTTTTTGTACAAATGGCTACCAGCCTGTTGATAGCGCGTAAGGATTATATTATCAATGACGGACAGGCTTCGTTTTGGCATTACTTTGTTGAATCTGTGATTGAGTTGTTACCATTCACCATTATTTGCACATCCGTTGCCCTCTGTTTAGGCGGCTATGTCATCATCAGCACATCGCTGAAAGCTGCCCGCCAGCGGCCGCTGAGGTTTAACCGCCAGCGGCGTGAGGTGTGCTACTACCCCGAGGGCAGCAAACAGCCGCAGTTTATCCCCTGGGAGGAGGTGGTGTCCTGGGTCGCCATGCATAAGGGCGCCACCGGCACCAATGTGATGACCAATGTGACCTTTGGGATGGCTTTGCCCCATGGCGACAACTACTGGATGCTGACCCGGCCGGTTGCCACAGTGGCCTCAGCGCAGCTCTCCTGGGAGACTATGCGCTGTTATATGGATGAAGCACCGGAATATTGGGCCTCAGCGGCGCAACCGGAAGATAGACACAGCTTTGATGAGCATCGCAAGTTGCTGCACGAACACTTTAAGATAGGGCCGAAAAACCTGTTTTGGATGGAGTGGGGTCTGCACAGTACTTCCTATGCGGGCATGGTATGGTTTTATCTGGTGAATGTGTTTTGCCTGTGGAAGTTTCCCTATTGGGTATCAGAGTGGGCCCAAAACCTTGCCACCTTTAAACCCACCGCAGCACTGGAGGCCTGGTCTCAGCCGTTGCCTGAAAGTGAATGGGCCCAGCCCAGCGCTGAGCTGGTTCGCTTAAAAGCGGAAATCACCGCGCACTACCAAGCCGGAGGCTCTCTGGGGGATTTTGTCAAACCAGCCGCCTAGGGCTATGACGACGAGCTAATTTACCCCAGAGCTATCCCAAATTGTAAAAGTGAACGCCACCAGGGCTTATTCACACCTTCTCTAAGACTTTTACAGGAATGCTCTTAAAGCCAGTCGACTTCAGCTTATTCCTTGGGACATTCCTTCTGGCAACTCTTTCGGGCCACTCTCTTCGGGCAAAAACTTGCCCGGCGAGCAAAAAATTGCCCGGGTTCGGGCAAGAAATTGCCCGGAGAGTGGGGGTGGGTTTGGATGTTGTTGTAAAACAGTGGCTTACGATTTGGCATGCTTCTGGCATTGGCTGATGAGGTTTTATCACTCATTCAACAGTAAAAGGAATTAACCATGCCAACACCATGTTATATCTCCATCGAAGGTCAAACCCAGGGCAACATCACCGCAGGCGCGTTTACGGCCGAGTCAGTGGGCGACATCTTTGTGGAAGGTCATGAAGACGAGATGCTGGTTCAGGAATTCAACCATGTGGTGACAGTGCCGACCGACCCACAGTCAGGTATGCCTTCGGGTCAACGGGTGCACAAGCCGTTCAAGTTCACCGTGGCGCTGAACAAGGCAGTGCCTTTGATGTACAACTCGCTGTCATCCGGTGAGAAGCTGAACAAGGTTGAGCTGAAG
>NZ_JADP01000049.1:0-9301 GCF_000518445.1 Shewanella sp. 38A_GOM-205m
CAGGGCAAAGAATACGGCGGACGGGTAGCCGTAACTGAACCTGAAACGCCAGTATGGTTCGTTCCGATACGCTGCGAAGTGAAGCGTCGTGAACAGCCTTAGCCGGTTTGCCGCAAGCACAGTGGCCGTTATCAATCGGCTTTAGGTGGATGATGAGGGTTTGTTGATTTTGCTCGGTATGGACGGCTTCAAAGCCTTCCCAGAGCGCAATGGGGAAGGTAATATTCGACATTGAGAACGGTTGGGGTTGGTCATTGTTTTTGTTTGGCGACTAAACAATAACTCTCCAACCGTTTTCATTTCCAGTCCACGCTAATCTGCGATGAACCATAAAAAAGCCCCTTGCGGGGCTTTTCACTGACATCACATTAGAGCGAAACGTTGTGGATCCGCGCTTTCTCTTTTATGTATGACAGGTAGCTGGTGGCGCTACGTGCAGTCTTGGAATCCTTGGAGGCCAATTCGGCACGGCGGTAAGCCGACTTATAGTCTTTCAGGTTCAAGTAGGCCAGTGCCAGCTCAAACTGAGCTTCGCCTGGGTTTTGCAATCCGGCATCCAGCGCTTGCTTGAATACCGGAATCGCTTCCTTGAACTGCTGATCCAAGGCCAGCAGACGGCCTTGTTTCAGGTACAGCTTGCCATCGTTACCGGCAGCAGCTGCTTGACCATAATAGGCCGCGGCCTTCTTCAGCTCCTTGGCGTTGTGGAAGAAACCGGCCAACATAGACAGGTTTTTCTCATTCTTTTCGATAAGCCCTTGTTTCATGTGCTTCTCGAAAATCACAGCGCCGCGATAAGCCGAACCTTTGGACGCCAACAGTTGCGACAAACGAGTGATGTTATCAGCAGTTTCCAGGAAACCGTTCTGATAGGCCAGATCGTAAGTCACTGTTGCCTTGTCGAAGTCCTCGGTCAGCAGATAGAGCTGAGCCAACTGAACCCAAAGACGCTTATCGTCCTGAAACAGGGGTACCATAGTTTCCAGAACACCAACCGCTTTCTTGTACTGCTTGAGGTTGAAGTAAGCCTGGAACTTAAGCTGATAAAGGTTCTTGTCAGGCTTTTCCGCCAATGACAAACCTTTGTCCGCTGTTTTCAGCACGTTTGGATAGTCTTTCAGTTCTGTATAGGCAATACCGATACGACGGTAGACCACAGGATCTTGCTTACAGGAGAAGTCCATCCACTTGTTATAGTAGGTGATAGCTTCTTTAAACTTCTTCTCCTGCAGCAGCAGATCCGCATACAACTTCAGCGTTGCACTGTGGTCGGTTCCGCCGAGGATATCGGCTTCTACTGCCTGCTTCAGGTACTTAATGGAGGTGCCCATCTGACCTTTTTCAGCGTAGAAGTTACCCAACATACGGGCGATATAGGCCTTGTCGAAGTCGTTACGGGCATTGGCTTCCAGCAATACGGCGATTGCTTCGTCCAGATTACCGTCCTGATAGGCTTCAAAGGATCTCTGCACCTTTTTGGCAGCAGTTTGACCCACAGCCTTGGCCTGACGCTGGTCGATAGGACACTTCTCAGCGGCCTGGGCGATTGGCGCCATCAGCACTGCACTGCCTGTCAAAGTCAACAGCATGGCTGCAGCAAGCTTATTCACTTTTTGCATCTTATCTGTCTCCTTGGTTCAGGGTGAAGTCCAGCTGAACTGTCATACCGGGTTGCTTCATCGGCTTACCGTCAACAATCTTCGGCTTGTACTTCCACTTCTTCAGTGCACGAACCGCTTCACGATCAAAGAGCCTTCTCGGTTCAGCCTGGATAACTTCAACATCATCAACACCACCGAGTTCGTTGATGGTAAAGCGAAGTTGTACCCAACCTTCTTTACCGTCACGCGCCGCAGCAATGGGATACTGAGGTTCAATCCGCACGATAGGTGTTGCGTCACCGTCACGGGTCATCATGTTGCCCAGCTTAAAGCCTGTGCTTGGACCGCCTGCTTCTACTCCACCCATATTGAATGACATATTGGTATCAATATCAGAAGAGCTATCCGGTGGCGTTTCCGCTGGCTTCGGTGGCTGCTCTGGTGGTGGGGGTGGCTTAGGTGTCACCCTTGGTTTCTTCTGTGCCTTCGAATCCTGCTTGTCCATTGTGATCTCGATAACTGGCGTTTCGGCTGAGGTGTCGCCACGTTGTGCGCCACCTCCGACCAGGAATGCCATAAACCAGAACAGACCAAAAGTCACAGCAGCACCAATAATGATAGATACTAGTGCTCTTAACATATCAGTCGTTCCCCGCAGATACCGAGACCTTATCAATACCAGCAGCCTTCACCTGATCCAGTACCTTAACAACCAAGCCGTGTTGGGCTTCTTTGTCTGCCTGGATCAGAACGGCGGCTTCTGGTGCCTCCGCCAACATACGTTCTACGTTAGCGGTTACTCGTTCAATATCAACCTGACGGTTTTCCATCATGATCACGCCGGTTTTGCTGACGCCGATAAAGATGTTCGCCGAAGGTTTTGAAGTCGCTGTGGACGCCTTGGGTTTGTTGTAGTCCAAACCGGATGGCTTCACAAACGAGGTGGTCACAATGAAGAAGATCAGCATGATGAACACGATGTCGAGCATCGGGGTCATATCGATCTGTGCTTCCTCTTCTACACTGGAATGCTTCTTACGTGCCATGTTCAATCTCTCTCTAGTGGTGTGGCAGGCTGTCTTTCAGCTTTTCCAAGCTGATTTTCATCTTGGCGTCCAAACGAGTGCTAAAGAACACCCCGGACAATGCCGCGACCATACCAGCCATAGTTGGCATAGTGGCCATAGAAATACCAGCTGCCATCAGACGAGCATTACTCGTCCCCTGAACTGCCATAACATCGAACACTGAAATCATACCTGTCACTGTACCCAGCAGACCTATCATAGGACAGATGGCTACCAGTGTTTTGATGATCAGCATACGTGCATTCATATCTTGCTTCGCTTGGGATACCCAAGCTTCACGGATACGGTGTGCATACCAGGAAGTCGTTTCCTCCCTGGCATTCCATGCGGCAATAATGTCTTTATGATTCTTTGGTGATACCCAGTTCAGATACCAGAATCTTTCAAGCATCAATACCCACATGAGAAACAGCACCGCCGCAACAAGCCAGAGGACGTCGCCTCCGGAGGCCATGAAGCCCCTGACGGAATCCCAAATGTCCATCAGGTATAGCATCATTAGTCAGCCCTCTTCTCTGCGTGTTCAGCAATGATACCGGCACTTTGCTCTTCAAGGATTTGAACAATAGACTTACTGCGAGCCACAACAATGGCATGGCACAACATCAGTGGCAGAGCCGCAATCAGACCCTGTACTGTAGTTACCAGTGCCATAGAGATACCACCGGCCATCAGTTTTGGATCGCCAGTACCGAACAGCTGGATGCTCTGGAAGGTTGCAATCATACCGGTTACGGTACCCAGCAGACCCATCATAGGAGCGATAGCTGCCAATACTTTGATGATGGAGATACGTGTTTCCAGCGCTGGTGTTTCTTTCAGGATGGCTTCATCCAGTTTCAACTCCAGAGTCTCAACGTCAACATCTTTGTTCTCTTGGTACACTTTCAGTACACGGCCCAGAGCGTTGTTACCTGGGTTGGCAACATTCTTGGCCTGAGACTTAACACGGGCACCGATAAGAGTCAGAGTAACCAGACGCTCCAGAGAGATCAGCAGACCCAGAGCCAGCAAGGCGATGATGATGTAACCAATGGTACCACCGGCCTCGATACGGTCTTGGAAGCTGGCCTTCTGAGTGAAGATGTTCAGCAGAGTACCGCGGGCAGGGTCAACGTACAGCTTGGCTGTACCTGAAGTGGTCTTTTCGAAGTCGGCGATAGGCTTAACCTGATAACCTTCAGGCTGCTGTGACAGCTCCTGGATCAGACCCAGCTCGTGGTTCAGAACCACGTATTTGTTGTCAGCCAACAGGTTAAAGGCACCGATACGGTAGATGGTGGTGTTTTTCACGTTACCATCAATGTCGGTTACAGAACCTTCGAACTTAACCACTTTGCCGGACTCGGCCATTTCGAACAGTTGCTCTTCCCAGAAGCGCTCCAGTTCTTCAATCTTAGGCAGTTGCTTACGGGCACCCAGGTCCTGAACGAACTTGTCACGTCCTGGATACTGAGCACTGACGTTGGAGTTGATCAGCTTGCCGGCGAAATCGCCTGCTTCACCTTTAACCACACCAAACATTTCACCCAGGTCACCCTGAGCGGTTTTCAGATCTTCTTCGAGCTGAGCAATCTTACGCTCGTTATCGAGGAAGGCCTGGTTCAGGTCTTTACCACGCTGAGTTTCAGCAGCCAGCGCATCTTTTTCACGCTTCAGCAGCGCAGCCTTGTCGCCACGCTCGGCTTGGAACTCTTTCTCACGTTTGGCGTTGATTTTACCTTGAGCGGCACGCTCAACTTTAACTTGCTGCAGCAGTTGGTCAATCGTCTTAGGCGCCTCGGCGGCACTGGCCATACCGGCAGACAGTGAAAAACTGGCAGCAACGACGGCGGTAGTGATTAGCTTTTTCATTATTGTGCAGCCTCCGCAGCTGGAATTGGTAGTGCGAACAGATCCAGAGCCCCTTGTTTACGGGCGATACGAATACCCTTGGTGATGTCACGCAGGTAGCTGTCATCCAGCTTATCCCAACCCTTGGTTTCAGGGTTGTACATCCAGGCAGTCTTCTGGTCCAGGCTCTGAGCGTACAGAGCTACGCGGCCCAAGCGGAAGAAATCAACCAGCACTTCTTTACCATCAAGATTCAGCTTACCGGTTTCAACGTCAACAAAGCTGCCGTATTCACGCTCGATGCTGTAAGCATCAAGGATCAGACGGAACTTTTCAGCCAGAGTCACTTCGGCAGTGTTAAGCAGGTCTTTGAGGTTTTTAACGCGCTGTGTACGGTCTTCAGATTTGAATGGCAGATCCAGAGCCACGAATTGCTCCAGTGCATCAACCATTTTAAACATCAAAGGAACAACACCCTGACGCAGTTTGTCTACGCCATTGATATCGTCCTGAATGGATTTCATTGTGGCTTCCTGATCAGCGACCAGTCCAGCCAGATAATCATTGTAGGCTTTGAGAGATTCACGCTCGTCAGCAACGGCGGAATATTCGAAAAGCATATCTTGAGCCTGGTCAAAATACTTATCGATCTTCTTCTGTGACGCAACGGCGTCTGACTGCAGACGACCCGCGGCTTGTTGCGCGTCGGTAAGAGGATCTGCAACGACTAAGTTGCTGCTGGCGAGTGCCAGCGCGCCAACAAGCGCAGAAGCGATTTTTGTTCTATTGCTTACCTTGGACATAGTTCCCAACCAATTTGAAGTGATTAAAAAGGTTTAACTTTTCAGCAACAGCGCCCCGAATATCCCTATTTCAACGGCAGGTGGTGCTATCAAGTATGTCTTTCTCTTGTGATTGTTAGTTTTTTATCTTCCCTTTCCTATGCCCCTGAAGGCATAGACCCGCTGGCATCATTTCACAAAATGTTGACCTGTGTCAACATTTGAAATGAGACGAAAACGCTGGAAACTAAGGCTAACTGTGTGATTAATCATCAATGGCTTTTTTTTACATTTAGTGATCAATTGTCAGCCATCTTCTTGAACGATGAATAGCGGTAAAAACAGCACCAGCTAATATTTAACCTTATGATTTATATATAATTAAAAAGCATAAGTCGGTGCGTTATGTTTTATCAATCTTGAAAGAATTCAATTCTGTCGAGCGATGGCAATACACTTTTTCCAAGTGATTACTGTCCTTGGGAAAGCGGTTTAACCACAAAGCCGTCTCCCCTGCTCTCTTGCCATGAAATCAATTGGCAGCCCGGGTCGATTCCAGTTGTTACGCAATAGTGTTTTGTCAATTTGCGACTATGTCTTACTTATATAGAGAGTTTAAAAAGTAAAAACCCCGGAAGGTATCCCGGGGTTTCATTCAATGAAGCTGACTTAATTCATCCAAAGATGAAATCTGTCATTAGAACTTCATGCTGGCACGAACGAAGAAGTAGCGGCCCAACATATCATAGGTATAAGGGTCGGTATTCGAGTCGTTGTTACCTGTGTAGTATGGAGGCTCTTTGTCGAACAGGTTGTTGACACCACCGGATACGCGGATGCGGTCGGTGATATCGTAAGAACCCGACAGGTCATGGTAAACCACGCTGTCAACTGAAGGCGCGTAGCAGCTGCCATCGTCGTTCTTACAAGCAAATGAATCCATACCGTCTATATAGCGGGCTTCATAAGTGACAGTCCAGTCATCACCGGCTGCTGTGATATTCAGATTGCTCTTGAATTTGGCATAAGCACCCACACCACCTGTGATGTAACCACGATAGTCAACCGCATTACCATCCGGGTCAAACTCTTCATACTCGCTCAGGATAGAGCTGTCCCAGCCGGCTTTCCAGTCCAGACCGAAGGCATCGAATACGTAGGCAACGTTGATATCGTAACCTGAAGTATTGGTAGCACCTATGTTCTGCAGACCGTTATCGAACTTGATACGACCACTATTGTCGATTTCGATATTGGAAGACTGACACAGCGCAGTGCCTGTGTTGATCTTGTTGCCACCGGCATCCAGACACTGGTTGGCAACATAGTTGTTGTCAACTGAAGTAATAGTGTTGGAGATCTCGATGTCATAGTAATCGACGGTCAGAGACAGACCTTCTACAAAGCTTGGTGAATACACCAGACCCAGAGTAGTGATATCAGCTTCTTCAGGGGTCAGCATTTCGTTACCACCAACAGTCACTTCAGCCTGGTCCTGATCGGTGGCAGGGTGAACTATCTGTTCGAACGATGGTGACTTACCACCGTACAGTTCATATACAGTTGGTGCACGGAAGGCTGTAGACATACCACCGCGGATCATCAGGTCATCATATACACGCCAAGTCAGACCCAGTTTCCAGGTAGTATCATCACCGAAAGTGCTGTAGTCGAAGTAACGCATAGCGGCACTCAGATCCACTTGTTGTGCCAAAGGCAGCTCGCTCAGCAGTGGGATTGCCAATTCGGCGTAGAATTCGTTAACGCTGAAATCACCGGCAGTTGGCTCAACACGAGGATCGTTTGCCAGCCCCTGAGAAGTCAGGGAATCCGGAGTATAATGAGCCGCTTCTTTACGGTGCTCATAACCCGCTGCAAAGCCCATCATACCGGCAGGCATTTCAAACAAATCGCCGGACAGAGTTGCTGCAATCACATCCAACTCACTGCCACCGCTGTTCACTTCGGTATAGATGTATGGCTTGATGCTCTCACCTTCCCATGAAGATTGCAGGAAAGGATCGAAAGTGCCTTCGAGTACCGCAGCGTTGATAGAACCTAAGTTGTGCAGGTTAGCCAGAGTATCGGTTGAGTCGTTCTTACCTTTGTTATAAGAAGCATCCCAGGTCCAGCCGTTTTCAAACTCACCTTCCAGGCCAACAACGATACGTATGGTGTCTACTACCTGGTCAAAGTCACGGGTACCGGACTCAACCATACGACGACCATAAGCCAGTTCTTCACCTGGCTGAACCCAAGGCAACAGGTCATCAGTCATCCAGCCGCCGGCTGATTTTGGATTGTAAACCCAGGCATCACCGTTCCAGATTGGCTGAGGCGCCATCTGCTGATTGGACCAACGCTTGGAGTACATGGCTTCGGTGAAGAAGCGAATAGATTCGGTCAGTTCATAAGTACCGGCCATGGACAGGTTCAAACGCTCCATTGGCGTCGACAGATAGCTGTCCTTGGCGTAGTTGTATCTGTCAGCATCGCTGAACTCGTGGTAGGTACCACCCAGGCCACTCAGATCGGCCTCAGACATGCCATCAAAGTACTGGAACTTTGGCTTACCTTCACCGTTATCAACATATTCACCATAGTAGCCCTTGTCACCTATGGCATAAGCACCTTCAGGTCCGGTGCCAACAATACCAAAGTTGTTGTCACCCCAGACATGGCCGCCTTGAGAGTAGCTACTACCGCCACAGTACAGGCTACGGTCCCCTTTTGGACCTGTCTCTGCAATCGGACAGTTGGAGAAATCGCGATCTGCCTGGCTGGCATCACCGCGCTTGGTGTACTGAGCATTAACTACGATATTACCTTTCTCGAAGGTGTTACCCAGAGTCATGTCGATGCTGGACTCGTCGGCATCGCCTTCTCCGGAAATACCGGTCTGAACGTTGATTTCAAAACCGTCGAAATCTCTTTTCAGAATGATGTTAACCACACCGGCAATCGCATCGGTACCATAAATGGCAGAAGCACCATCTTTCAGTACTTCGACACGCTGGATCATGGAAACTGGGATAGTGTTAAGGTCAACAGAAGAAGCTGCACCGGTACCGGATGCAATCATACGACGACCATTCACCAGAACCAGAGTACGGTTGTCACCCAAACCACGCAGGTTGATACGAGAGTTACCGCCTGAGCCGTTGTTGATACCGGCGTTGGTCATGGCGCCACCGGCAGAGGTCATTTTCTGCAGAACGTCATCAATGTTAACGGCACCTGACGCTATGATAGATGAAGCATCGATCACGCTAACAGGGCTTGCTGTTTCCATATCGGTGCGCTTGATGCGAGAGCCTGTAACCTGAATACGCTCTACATTGTCAGCACCTTCTTCGGCCGCCAAAACGGTTGGAGCGCTAAAAGCAGTCGCTGCAACACCACCAACCAATGCCAGACGCACTGCGTTGGTTAACGAATTATTCTTATACATACTTATCTCCCTTTCGACATCTTGTGTCTTGGTAACGGATCCGAATGCTTTGCCCGGATCCTTTAGTTGTTTGCAGGTAGACATAAGTTAACCGGCAACAATTTCACGCAAATAAAATCACATAACAAACATTTTATCAACATTTGAAACGTTAATATTGCATATAAAATTAACAACAAAAGAGAGAAGATATTATTTCACTGAGCTTGAATATAACGGCTATCACAGCGGTATTAGGTATTTGGGGTAGTGTTATAACTTGTAACAGCCTGAAGTAAGGGGAGTTTATCGCGATGCCTTTTTCCACCAGAAACGTAACACATGTGTTACATACCTCTTTCTGGAAAGGAGTGTGAACACTTGTGTTTTTCCAGTAAAAAATCCACCTGCATAGCAGGTGGCTTTGAACAGCCCCCTAGAAGGGGGCTAAAAGAATC
Organism: Shewanella sp. 38A_GOM-205m; assembly: GCF_000518445.1. Taxonomy (NCBI): domain Bacteria; kingdom Pseudomonadati; phylum Pseudomonadota; class Gammaproteobacteria; order Alteromonadales; family Shewanellaceae; genus Shewanella; species Shewanella sp. 38A_GOM-205m. Next base: position 9,193 of record NZ_JADP01000049.1, read on the forward strand.
ACCCATCCAAACCAAGCTTGATCTGACCGTTTGATTCCTCTGCCTCTACTTTCTGTTGATACCTTACATATCGACGAATGATCTCTTCGTTTGCTCCCACTGAATCTAC
>NZ_JADP01000050.1:0-9230 GCF_000518445.1 Shewanella sp. 38A_GOM-205m
TGATATTGAATATCTCACCCTGCAACAAACCGCTGAAGTCTATCGCCAACGTTTGATGGATATCAGTTGGTTTATGCGCGCGCTCAATGAACCTATTGCCAGACAAGCCAACCGGGAAGACGGATGCAGCGGTCGCTTCTGGGAAGGCCGCTTCAAATCCCAGGCGCTATTGGATGATGCAGCCGTATTGGCCTGCATGGCTTATGTTGACTTGAACCCTATCCGCGCGGGAATAGCCAAAACCCCAGAAAACTCAAACTATACCAGTATTCAACGGCGGATACAGGCCGCGATGCAGGGCGAAAACACACCTGAGCTGTTACCCTTTGTCGGCAATGAACGGCTGAACATGTCACAAGGATTACACTTTGATGCCAAGGATTATCTGCAACTGGTCGATGATACCGGGCGCATTATCCGCCACGACAAGCGCGGCCAGATTACTGCCGGCACTACGACCATTTTGAATCGTTTAAACATCCCTATCGACAACTGGCTCAAATTGACGACTGATTTTAGCCGTCTATTCAAAGGGCCGGTTGGTACACTGGAATCTCTTACAGACTACTGTATTCACCTACAACGACGACGAAGGCAAGGGGCCGCTAATTGTCAGAAGTTGTTTAGCTAAATCCCCTTAATCTTCTCCACCAACTGAGTCGAACTTTGTTCGATTTCAATAATGCCTGAAATTCGAATTTTGCACTCACTTCAATAGTCGAATGGCCTGAAATACTATTTCATTTCAATAGAAACACAGTATTTCACAAGCTAGAACACTAGAGATTTTTCTCACCCAACACTTACAATCGGTTATTTACAATAGGTGTCTTGATTATCTTCTTTTTGCAATGGGTGTCTCGATTTCTTTCTATCGATTTCTTTATTATTTCCCTATCGGATCATTTAATTGTTTTAAATCAAGCACTTGCAGTAAGACATTTGAAATCAGCATCTAAATTTGCTTGCTTTTCAAAGAGAAAAAATAGCAGGCTTAAGTTCTACAAATTTCACCAGTATAAATTGCGCCCCTATCAATTTGAACTATACTCTTTATCTTAAATTAAAAGATAAAGATGTCCCTCGTGCTGATGATATAAACACGGGATAATAAACCATACTAAGCTAAGGATGAGCTTAGCTTTATCTGTTAATAGACAATTTTGAGAGGATTTATGAACAAAACAAGGATGTTGAGTAAGCTCATGTTGACGGTGTTGAGCATGAGCACATTAAGCCTTTTCAGCTTCTCAGGCTGGGCCGAGGAATACTCGCCAACGGCAAACTGTACCGCAGATGCGTCATGGTTTGAAGGTAAATTCAACCCCAAGATCGCTGCCGATAATTTTGATGATTCCACCATATGTGACTTCCATCAATTCTCCTGGCAAAGCTTCATCTGGTTAACCGAACAAGCAGACGAAGGAAAACTCCGCTTTGAAACCTTCTATTCTGATACCGGGATCTATCCTGACAGTCAGCCTGGTAACCATTTGCTTGGAGGTGTCAACCAGGCGGGCTCAAATGGAATTTTAATCGACCAACATGGACGGGCGTTATATACCAGCATGATGATCAACGATATCTACCGCGACTTTGTCATCAAACACAAACTCTATACCCAAAGTGGGATGCAACAAGCTGATAATAAACTCAATTTCCCCAATGGAGCTATGTCACTCAAGGCCGCTTGGAAGATTGTCCAGCCCGGTGAAGACACCTCTGGTTTATATACCACCAAAGCCCCGATACAACTGCTGACCGTCGATAACGGTCAGGTGGTGATCCCTGAGAATGCACAACAGGAGATGACTCAAGTTGCCTTGGTGGGTTTCCATATTGCGGTATACGTCAATAAGCACCCCGAAGCCATCTGGGCCACATTCGAATTTAAAGACAATGCCCCCACCTTTGCCAAAGGGCAGTCACCCAACAAAATTGTTTCCGATAAGGACTATCTCTTTTATAAAGCCAACACCTTAGCCAAAGACTGTAATACCAACAACGCCGGCATGAATGCCATATTAAAGCTCGATACCAAGACCCAAACCATGGCTGCAGTGACTCAGACATGTCTGCAATACGCACAAGGAACGGTTGATAATCTGCCAAATCCAAAGAAGGCCAAAGAAAATGTTCAAGCCATTATCAGTCTCAATGATAACGTGCATCAGTTAATGCCTAAAGATTCTATCTGGCGTAACTACCTTGAGATAGGTGCCGTCTGGTTCAGTAAAGAAGACCAACTTACCCCAGACTGGAGTCCGAACATGGATCCCGACGCCGAAACAAACTTACTGATTGGGTCTACGCGGTTATCAAATTCCACTATCGAAACCTTCACTCAAAATCAACGCTCAGCCAATGAATGTTTCTCCTGTCACAACACCACGGCGGTAACAGATACTCCGGAAAAAACAGCGCCTCTGGCGGGAAAAAATGTCAATACCAGCCACATACTGTTAAAGAACTACCTCAACGGCCACTCAGTTAAAAGGAATTAATTATGACCGTCAGTTTACGCATTCACCCAACTATAGGCTTTGCCCGCGTCGGCAACAGTATGGACTACTACATCGAACCACAAACCATAGCTGCAATGCCGCAACCCGGACAAACACTCACAGGGGGACTCCCCATTAAAGCAGGCACAGACAACACCCCCATTAGCAGCTCAGACATTCGTGACAGCCAGGGGCGTCTCAAACGACAAGGAGCAAGGTTTAAAATTTATCAATATCCACAGCAAAACAACCCAAGTTATCCTGCGCCGCAAGCACAGGAAGTAACCATTGGCAGTAAGGTCGATGGTAAATGCGTCACCGATATCATCTGGACAGTGCATCTTGCCAATAAGAAAGCAAACTGCTGGGAAATGGATGAGAGCGCTAATTTAGGGATCATTCTCTATCAAGATGGCAAGACACCGCCCCTGCGCAATCCCAGTTTTAATCAAACGGACAACCCGGCCGATACTGTACGTCTGCAAAAATTAGTCATTGATGCCGGTCCTCGCACCATAAGTACGAATAAAAGACAGGCGGCCCAATTCAACCCAAACATCCAGGCCAGTTACTGGGACCAACACACAAATGCAGTTATCCCTCTACCGGACTATCCCCAATCTTACCCAGCAACGGCTGGCAATGATGATCCCAACACTCGTATCGACTATTTAGGAGAGATCCAAACCGAAACCAACGGACGTCTGGTGGTGCTTGGCGGCTTTGGTAAAGCCTGTGGCTTTGATCAACAGGGCAATGCCGATCCCAATGCAAAATTGGATATGGATGTCGATAATAACAACTGGCTCGATGATACCGCAGACGGCCCTGTCACCGCCGTATTGCTCTTTGATGATGGCAGTTATCAGGCACTGGAAAACAGCGCCTGGGTTGTTAGCACAGATCCGGCATATGCGCCGCAAACACTCAATGTTGTTAGCCTGTGGGATGATATCTACACCACCTGGGTAGAAGCATTCAATCTCAACCCAGGCTTATATCAAAATAATGCCTACAACCCTGAGTATGTTCCCGACTTTGCCCAGGACATTCAGCCCATACTGAGGGCGGCCTCCATGCAAATGTGGAACACTAACCTGCCTGACAGTGCCATCAAAAGTCATCGGCAAATCGATAAACTCACTAAAGACAAGCCTCAGTTTGACATCATGTCCTTTATGCGCAAACCCAGCGCAGATGAGAACAATCATCTTGAAGACGGCTCTCCGATGATGCCCCTCTCTCTGGGGGATGCCAATAAGAGCTTTCTCACCTTAAGTAACAGCCAATACTTCCTTATGCAACAATGGGCTAAGGGATTATGTTCCACCTCTGCTCCAAGCATGACAACCCCATTAAATGAGGGTGAAGCCCTGGATAGAGCCGTACTGATGAACTGTTTGGGTGGACGTTTTAGCCCGGGTATCGATCTCACCTTTATCGTACGGGACACCAAGCTGTATAACTCTGACTGGCAAAACCCGAATATTGGCCCCTTTAGAATCAATCGCCAGCCATTAAATTATGCCCTCGCCACTAAAGGCAGCCCATTTCTGGGTGTCGGTTATGTTCCGCTGCGCAGCCACCCCGTACAACCGGGGGATTTATGTAAATTCATGGCCATTCCCTGGCATACGGATTATAACTCCTGCGCCACCCATACCCCCGCGCCTAATCCGGGTGGAGTTATCACAGAAAGTAATATCTACGGCGGTAATATCAATACCAGTCTGTTTTGGTCCTGGCCTGCCCAAAGACCCGTTGCCGTTTACACCTATGAGGATGTAGCCAAACGCAATGATAACACCCTGCCATTACAGCGTTACTCGGTCAGGGGACAAGGCACCAGTGCCAGTGGACAACAACTCACCTTCGATGCTCAGGGTAAATTAAACAACTCACCCGCTTCTAATGTCGGTCGATATCAGGATCGTCACGGGATCCTCAACAACTGGCAAAATATAGGTGTCGTGATCCAAGGGGCCGCCATCGATGGATACCCGGCGCACTTAGACCCTAACTATTACCTGGAAGTCCAAAGTGCTTTTAGCCAAGACGACAGCAACCTGGTTATGCCTTGGGACAATACGGTTACCGACCCTGTCTATCCACCAGAGAAGTAATCCCAAAATGCTCTGGCCTGCATCAACTGCAGTGCCAGAGCAGCAAAATAGATAGATAAAACAGCCTATGAACAATTATTCAGCTTCAGCCACTGCTACTCAAGTTGCCATCATAGGTGGTGGTCCAGCCGGTTGCTGCTGCGCCATTCGCTTAATCCAACAGGGGATAGATGACGTTGTCATCATTGAGTCTTCTGATTATCAGCAGTTTCGCATCGGTGAGAGTATTCCCCCGCAAACCAAACAGCTGTTTCATCAACTCAAGATCTGGTCAGCATTTGTCAAGCAGCAACACCAACCCTGCTATGGCAGTCGCTCATGGTGGGGAGATAATCGCAATGGCTTTAACGACAGTTTGCTCAGTCCCTATGGGCATGGCTGGCACCTTAATCGCCAAAAATTTAATCGTTTTTTAGCCGAGCAGGCTCAAAGTGCAGGTGTAACCTTGTTAACCCAATGCCAATTTAAAACTGGCAGGCTTGTCAATGATAAGTACCATCATTTAACGCTTGATAGACAGGGGGCTGAACATCAACTCAATGCCAAATTCGTCGTTGATGCCAGCGGGGCACGCGCCAGCTTCGCCCAAACCCAGGGAAGTAAAAAACAATCAAACCATGCCCTGGTAAGCCTGGGACGCCGCTTTATCATCACAGATAAACACTATCCTTTATCACAGCAAACACACCTTGAAGCTGTTGAATATGGCTGGTGGTATGCGGCCCGTCTGCCAAATGACAGAGTACTGATAAGCTTAACGACGGATCCCCAAACAGCTAAAACACTCAAGCTTCATGAGACACACAACTGGCTCGATATCCTGGTTAACTCTCCCAATACCAAGGCGCTGCTGCAGGGAGTCACTCCCGAAGATACCCAGCCTAAACGCTATCCAGCCTCCTCATTTTGTTTAAACCCTGCCACTGGCAAAAACTGGCTTGCCATTGGTGATGCTGCCAGCACATTCGATCCCATCACCTCAGGCGGGATCATCAAAGCCATGGCCGACGGTGTCACCTGTGCAGATATCATCGCGGGTATATTCAAAACATCAGGTCATGACACTCACCATGGTCTGATGCAATATCAGCAAATGCTCATCCAGCGCTACCAGCATTACCTGGCCATGCGTGCTCATTACTATCAGCAGGAAAAACGTTTTTTAAACAGCCCCTTTTGGCAAAAAATGCAGGCTATGAGCCCTCACAAGATTCACAGCAAAATGGAACTGCAGGCCAATTTAACGTAAATAGAGACGGCGAATAGTAGATCACTTGTCGTTGTACTCGTGATTTCCAAAGAAACCCGATGCCGCAAGGCCATTCCTTGATATCCCTATCGTTAGACATTCGAAAATTTATTCATATTAGACACTGTGTCAGTGCGTCCTGGAAGGAGATACCCCGTGTCTGGTGTGGAATCACTGGCTGTGTTGCTGTATTAAGATCGGCTATTTAGCAAATATCCACAGGCCTTTACGTTAAATAGAACTAAATAGAACCGAGCCCCCCGTAATTCTTGCACTCACTTCTATAACCGAACATCCCTCAAAGGCTTGAAAAACAAAGTTATTTCAATGGAAACATCTGCCTTTCTGTAACACAGACATGACTAAAGCTTTTACTCAGCTAATTGTGGGTGTCCTTGTAGCCGTTAATAGCTTTTGTCCATCTTTTACAATGGTGACAACATCTGGTAGTGTAGCGGGTAAATCTCAAGTGGATGTACTGTTTCGCAAGAATAAGGGTACACGCCCCTCACTTTCGATCCTCATTGAACAATGTGAAACATTACTCATCAACGCAGACAGCGTTGCGCTGAGTTATCGTGAAATTCACCAAGAAGCAGAGAAAAATTCTTCTCGTTCATCTGTCGTGATAATTGATATAAAAGATGGAAAGCCACTATGGCGATACCTGCAGGAAACGGCGCAGAGTCGTAGCTAGAGTCTTGCAAAAAGGTAAAGAATGAATCATCTCTAAAAAGCTAAGAGAGGCGCTTTTCCTATTTCATTGGGATTAGCGCTTTAACGTTACTTACTCCTTCTTGAATCTAATCATCGAAAATATTCTATATTAGAATATTTGTTGATTTAAAACATTAACGTCTTACCTAAATCAAAAAATCAAGCCACTCATTGTAAAATAACAACCTAATATTCTCTCTCAATGACTTCGAATGACGACAACTGCTTGATTTTATCCACTATCCAGCCACGTCTATGCTCGTAACTGCGCCCAGGCAGTGCATCTTCACCACACAAAAATGCCCTTAGGACGCAACGGTTAATCACGTGGTAAAAGGGCGTACTTTCAGCATCTATCAACTGACGACGGGCAGTGGTCATAACCAATCTCGACTGAGCTTTGATGGGTATTTCAAAGCCTAGTTAAGCCTGTTCGAAACATCAAAAAGATATGGCTGTCCTATCTTTCTCTGTCCTATCTTTCTACTATGTATTTTTTTGTAACGTCATGTAAATTCTTAGTCTGACTTCAGTTTCTTATAAGCACTTATCAATAACTCAGTTTCAGTTTCCGATTTATATTGCTTTTTCTCCATATCTAAACCAGAACTTTCAAATATAGACTCTGCCTTTTTAAACATTGAAAGTGCCTCAGATTCATTTAGAAGTAGCTTCTTAAATGCTTCCGCTTTTTTCTCAATTTTATTGCTATTGATATAGTCAAGTTCTTCACCCATACCTAACAAGCGCACTATCAGCATTATGTGAAAACGAGCTTTTTTATTTTCTGTTTTAAGGTCACCAGACCTGAAGAATTGTTCTACTCTGTAGTAGCAAAGAGAACTTACATAATAGGGTAAGTATTTATGTCCGTCTGCAAAGATTCTTCCAGAAAACCTTTTAACTATTGTTCCATAATACCCTGACACTAGATGAGGTGAGTTTAAGAACATTGAAGCAAATGACTTAATCTGAATAGGGATCGATATTATCTGATTCCTTTTTATGCCTGAAACCGAGTTATATTGCTGAGAGCGCCTTTCATAGTATAAAGGTATTGAAGTTTTTTCAGCAGAGTAATACAGCTCAAGTTGTTTTTGGAAGATGCTAAGTGCTTCAAGCTGCTCAGTTTTAACTTCTGTTTGACTGTTCGTCGCCAAAGTAATGCTAGCTTTTATATCTTCATTTGCCGTAACAACTATTTTTATAGGGACCTGAACTTGTTCAATACCTTCAATGTTCTGACATTCATGAAGAATATGACTAGTTTGACAACCATTAACCACTTGATAATCTCTGATTGTGAAACGGTTACCAGCTGGGGTAATTGAAGAAGCAACTACAGTTACACCATTGTTGAGTACACAAAAAATATCAAATTTTTTGTCTTCAAGAGTACCTTTTATTTTCTTGTTTACAGGATTATCACCCTGAAAATCTCTTACATTATCATCAAAAATACTATGTATTGTCTTATTCTCATCTTGGATTAACTTCAAGTATTCGCTTAATGGAATAACCCCAAGGTAACCCTCTGAAACCCCTTCAATGTCAGGTAATGTAATTCGATTTAAAAAGGTAATAGTTGAAGAAAGTTTGTTTTTAGTCTCATGGAAGAGTTTTTGGATTTCCGAAGAACCACAAGGTTCGAAACTTACAGTTTCAAAAATTCCAATCGCATCTACCTCATCAATACCTGAGCTAATAACGGCGGAAAGGTTCTGGTCATTTACCCATTTTCCAGTACATACATAGTACATTTTACAATCAGGTCTTCTATTTACCATATACGAAGACTTTAGGATAATGTCTTCCCATAGAACCTTTTTAGCTTTAATCGTTTCATTTTGTACGAGCTTAGGATCATCACTTAGGAAATCTTTTATACCATGGATAAAGGCACCGATGTCTGCCCCACTAAACGAAGACGTTGTCTTCGTTTGTATGAAGCCAATCTCTGCGTCTAAGTGACCTGAAGATTCAACAATTTCTCTGAGTTCATCACTATCGTTTACTAGGCGCCCATTTACGAGAATATACAGCCCATCAATAGCGCAGTCACCACCAGAACCTGAATGAACTTCATCAAGCTCAAAACTTCCACGGAATTGCTTTGATAAAATTGAGTAGTTTGCGAAGTGCTCAAACTGAGTAGATTCAGGTAACCGCTCTAACTCACATTGTTCAGTAAAGCTCTTTAGTAATGAGCCTGTAATCTTATCCATATGGTACAACCAGCCTATATTAACGTTTTGATTATTATGCTCTTATGATGCCACTCTTGTTGTGAGTAAGTTCGTGAATTTACATAGACATAATGATTCCCTGTGCAGGTGTCGGCCTCCGTGTTTTCTCGTGGATTAGTTAAACCAGAGCCACACTGTTTGTTGATCCAATAGGCAAACAATCACAGGAGGCCGACATGTCTAAAGCTAACACACTTTTTATCGGGTTGGACGTACACAAGGAGACCACTGACGTGGCCTGGGTTTCTGATAAGTCTGCTGAGACTGTGCATTACCATGGCACAATCCCAACCAACCTGCGTTCATTCGATAAACTCATTAAGAATCAAACAGCCAAGACCAGCAAGCTCTGTGTTATCTATGAGGCTGGTCCCTGTGGCTTCTGGCTCTA
>NZ_JADP01000051.1:0-8984 GCF_000518445.1 Shewanella sp. 38A_GOM-205m
GAGGTTACCAGTAATGCGGTTGCAGTAACCGTGTCGGATGCTGTGGTCACCGCGATTCAGGTGACACCTTCACCGGTAAACCTTGCCAAGGGGCAGCAACAGCAACTGGCTGCGACAGCCAGCTACAGTGATGGAACGTCGGCAGATATCTCTACCCTGGTGGCCTGGCTCTCGGCCGATACCGGCGTGGCGACAGTGACCCCAGCCGGATTATTGAGTGCCGCCGCGGCAGGCAGCACTACAGTGACCGCCAGTTTGGGGGAGGTTACCAGTAATGCGGTTGCAGTAACCGTGTCGGATGCCATTGTAATCTCCATCGAGGTGACCCCAGAGTTACCGATAATCCGAGTTGGAGAAACTGTGCAAATGACCGCAATGGCAATGCTTAGCGACGGTATTGTGGTTGATATTACCGAGAGTGCCGATTGGGCAATCGCCTCCAGCAATGCGGCTACAGTATCGGCTACAGGTGAGGTAACTGGGGTTGTGACAACCGATTTGCGTGACGTTCCATATCCTTTTGTGGTGGCCTCTAAAGATGAGGTCTCTGCTGGTGTTCAGGTAGAGGTATGCTCTCCTGCGGGCAAGTGTGTAGATGTTTTTGATGCAACAGCTGGTGATGGTTCAGGTCAACTATTTACCAGTTCACCATCTACTGTATATCCTGGCACGCAAGATGTACCAGACAGTGGTAGTTACTTGGTTTCAGAATATCCAGAATCAATTTATAGGTATTATGGTTTCCGTACATATACAGATAAACAATCTTCCCCGCTTTGTGAAAAGTACAGTGAGAACAAGTTATCCGGTAGAACTAATTGGCGTCCTGCCACACTTGTCGAGCTGTACGAGTTGTTTGGAACATTTGGCAATATGTACGAGGCCCGTGCTTGGCCCTCAGGTATTACCGGTTACAGAAGCAAGTTTCGGCGGCAAGATGGAATTAACAGTATTAACCTTACCACTGGAAATATTGCAATAGCTGGGGATTCTGGCCATTTCCGCTCCTGTGTTTCAGATCCTGAATCCTAAGGAGTAAAACCCAAAGCACCAGTGCAATACGGCTGGCGCTTCAATATTCGTTCTTAAATACCCGCCAACCACAGGAGATGGCGGGTATTTCAGTAATACCTGGGGACATCAGCGTTAGCGTGAATCCGTTGGTTGGTCAGTTCTTCTTCTCATCCGCTGTCTGACACTAAGCCGGGGGAATCGCCACTACTTACCTAGAAAGCCTATTTAGTCCAATTATTTCATAGGCCTGTACAATTTTATAACCTACAAGTTTAAAGGAGCCGAAGGGAATACATGAGAACAGAAGCCTGCCAACGTCGATATTGAAGGGTTGATATCGGATTGGGTAATACCCAGCGGGCTTCTTTGTCGCTCTTATAAAGAGCGATCTCCTGTTTTTCGAGGAATCTTTCCAGGCGAGATGGGAGAATAAGGCAACAGATAATGTCGCACCCGGCCAAGCATTCGATTCGCAGTTCTCTTAGTGGAACAGGAAAACCGACATCCATCAGCCAGTAGAGAGTCTGATGGTAAACTTCATACTTATTTTGTTTCAGAAACGCGATGCCCCAGCCTGGCTCGGCTGTCATCGCCAACTCTCTGTATGTTCTGAAATCCATAAGCAGTCCCTCAAGAGATCTTGGTTGCACTGTATAGGGACATGAAAACAAGGTCGTTAAGAAACATCCTTGTTGTCATCGTAATTTTCTGATCAGGCTTACCTAACCATAAAAAAGGCCGCAGATACGGCCTTAAACATAGATTTATAGCGGCGGAATACCGCCTGACCAATGAGCAGATTCAGCCTTTAAACAATAAAATACCCATTAGCAACCAAACAGCAGCGATGAGGTAGAGTTATCGCAGTCGCCCTCTCCCATCGACGACTCATCGTCATCGACATCACGACTCCCCAAGAACTCGCCGTGTTTGAACATCTGGATATAGTAGGGTTTACCCATGATGTAAGACACGGTATCACCATGCTCTTTCCCGTCCTGATAACGGGCGACCTTTTTCAATAAACCGTCTTCAGTGAAATAGTAAAAGCTGCCTTGTTCCTGCCCCTTGGCGTCATACTGCTCCCGCCCCAGTTCATAACCTGCTGCAGAGTGGGCCAGCCAAGTGCCGACTTTTTTGCCGTGATGGTACTCTCCTTGCCAGAGGGACACTTGGGTTTCATAGGGCTCCTGGTACTGCCACTGGCCATGCCGTTTGTCCTGACTATAATTTCCTTTGGCTTGCAACTCGCCTTTTTCGTTGTAGGTCTGGTATTCGCCTTCAAGCTGCCCGTGCCGGTAATGTGCCAGTTGCAACAATTGACCATCGTGCACCTGGATTTTTTTCACCTCACCATGCAGACGCCCTTGGCTGTCATACTCTTCAGTGCTGCGATTACGGGCATCCAGGTAGGTCCAGGTACCCACCTTTTTGTCATTGGCGTATTCGCCTTGCTCCAACAGCTTGCCGCTAACCAGTTTCTTCTCATAGGCACCATGGAGCTTACCTTCCTTGTAGTAACTGGTTTCTATATAGGGCTCATCGTCCCAAATCCCTTGATAACTTTGTAGAGTCAGCCCCTCGCGCTTACCTTTCAGTTTCTCCTCTCGTTCAATGACAACCCCACTGGCATCAAACTTCTGAAACAGAGTCCACACCCGGGTCATATCCTGCTGCATTCTTGAGCTAAGCTTGCCCTCTTTAAAGTATTGCCTGTCAAGGATCTGCTTGTCTTTGACAAAACGGGCGCTGAATTCCATGGTCTTGCTGCCGTCATCGGCAAATTTTTGCTCAAAGACCAATCGGCCTTGATTGTCAAAGCGCTCTAAATGCTGCAGCTGCGAGCTATTGGCATAAAAGGTTTGCTGCTCGCCCACCTTCTTGTCCTGCTGATAGTGTTCAACTCGAGTCAGTTGCCCCTGTGAATCGTAGTGACGGCTTTCCCCATGTTCTCGATTCTGCTGATAACTGCCTTCCCAACTGAGTTGCCCATTCTTGTGCCAACGTTTGGCCGGCCCCTGCCGCTGGCCATCCACATAGACAGATTCGGCCTCTTTGGCACCTGTATCCCAGTATTCATAGGCTTTACCCTGTTGGCCTTTAGGGCCAAAGGTATCAATGTAAGACAGCTCGCCATTGCGGTGATAACGTTTGCGCTCACCGGTCAGTTTACCCGCCAGATACAGGCTGCGCTCACGCAGTTGCCCCCCGGGGTAGTACTCCAGTTGCTCCCCTTCCGGCAACCCATTGACCAGCGAGTGTTGCGCCTGCAGACTGCCATCCTGGTAATAGTGGCTGTCTTTACCGACGCGTTTGTCGCCCAATTGCTCATAGACTTCCTGTAACTGACCGTTACTGTAGAAGTTTTTCTGAGTGCCCCGCTGCTTACCATCAACAAAACTGGCCTCCATGGTCAGGATGCCGTCTTCATCATAGAAGCGGATAGGGCCTTCCATCTCGCTGTTACTGTTATAGTTGCCGTCGGAAGACAGCTTGCCGTTATTGTGAAAGAACTGGTAGCTACCTAAGGCATTCTGGAAAATACCCGGCTTGGCAAAGCTGCCCTTGAATCTGGGGGTATCCGAGCCGACATAATAGATGGTGGTTTGCCAACCGTGTTGATCCTGAGTTTGAGGATCTTTGACATAAAAACTGGCCTGTTGCTCACTGTCGACCACTTGCCAATCATCATTCAGCCACACTGTCTCAGCGCTGGCCATCCAGCTCATCAGGCAACAAAGTAATATCAATACACGCATTTTCTTGTCCTTAAGGCAGTGGCGGGAAACTGTTGACCCAACGAATATCCAGGGGTTCGCCCTGATATTCGAGCTTGCTGATACGCTCCACTCTATCGGCAACCCTTAGGTATTTGTCTTCCATAACGGCTTCGCTCAGGGACGCATGGTCTGTATTGAGATAGTGAGCGTGTATATCCAGCAAAGGCAGTTGTACTCCGTCGGCACTATAGAGATGGTACTGCTGAAGGAACTGCCGCGTGGATTGCTGCAGATCCAGCTCACCGAATACTTCGATAGGCACCAGCCAGGCGCGCTCACTCGGGGTATAGTCAATTGGCTGCCATACCGGGCGTCCATCACAATGCAGATGACTGGGTATTTCCAGGCCATAGAAATAACGGCGAAGACCATCTTCTGTACTCAGTTGGTACTGGAGTTGCGCAGGCTTCCATTTGTCATACTTCGCTTTCCACACCAAGGATGACGGCCCTTGTTTAAAATCGCCTTCTATCTGCAGTTGGCAGACACCGGCCCAGTCCTGTGGCAGGGTCAGCTTAGCACCTTGCGGCGTATCGGCCTGGGTCGAGAAACTCATAGGATCAAAATCAGCAGAGTCTTCGCCTGTGTCATTGTAAAGGTAATTCTTATCCATTGGAGGCAGGGTGTAATCGGCAGCAAAGGCCTCGCGGCTTACCCAGCTAACCTCACGGCTGAAGCTCGATTGTTGCTGCTTCTTCACAGCAAAGAAGGTCACCTCTGATGGCTGGTTAGTCAACTTCACCCTAAACCCATTCTCGCCGCTAAATAGTATGCTGCGATCCAAACTATTGAGCCATTTGGGGCCGATTTCTGGCGTCTGGTAACGGTATTCACCTTCAAGCCCATCAAAAAATGGCAACAAATAGCCATCTGTGCCGCTGAAATGCAGTTGATATTCATCTGGCTGCTGCGCTATAGGTGTAATGGTGACAATACCGCCGTCAAACGCCAGTTGCTGCTCTTGTCCCGACTGCCATTGGCCGGAAATCGATACCAGTTCGAGTGGCATAAAATCTGCCATGGCGCTGAAGGAGGATATTTTTTCAAACTGGTTTCGCTGGTTCCAGCCCAGAGGTGCAATGGCGGTACTGGTGACTAGCTTGTCATTTTGCTGATAGGGGCCAAATTGGCCTAGAACGGCAAACTCCATTTCAATAGGTTTATCTTCGGCGTCCAATGCCTTGAAGTCTCGATAGGTGATCTCTCCCAGAACTTCTTTTTCATGCTCGGCGAGCAATAACTCCAATTGGAGATGTTTAGATTCGACGCGATATGCTCCTTTGCCGTATTGGAATAAGGCTTCGGCGCTGATCTCCTGCCCGTCAACAGGTTTGGGCGGCGCGGTCACTATGGGAATCCAGTTATCCAGAGAGTCGGGGGCAATTCGATTGCTCAGATCACCTACTTGATCGAGCAGATCTTTACGCTCCATGACAAGCAACATATGGTTGCTGCCTTGTCGGCCCCTGAGTTCGACTTTAGTTTCCAGCACCAACACCATTTTCTGCAACCAGCCGCTATCGCGGGCCAGGCGCATATGTCCATACAGGCGGCTATCATCACTTTCGGCCGTCAACTCGGTGTCTACGGTTTCGGGAGTAACTTTGGTGACCAGTAATTCGGCTTGCTGGCCGTTGAACCCCTCAAGTGTCAGCTTACTGCCCTCTTTGGCAGGGATCTCCCGCAACACGCCGGGAGCATCCATTCCCGGGGCCAAAAGTTTGATTAGCTCAGGGCCAGAGCGTGCCAATATTTTTTGCCAGGTTTCATCGTCCTTGGCCTTAAACGCCAGCAGTTTGCCTGAGTCTTTATCCAGAGTGACTTCAAAGCCTTTGGAAAACATCTTCTGCAGCTCAGGGTTGTCATCGGTAGCGCCAAAGCTACTGAAAGGCCGGCCGCCGCCTGACATAGCCATATATTTGGGTACCAGCTCCATCTTTAGCGCCGGCGAGGTCTCAATTACCTCATAACGCATCAGGGAGTTGCTGTCCTGAGTAAATTGACGTCCACCTATATCTATAGTGGCTTTGGCCTGTACCCAGTAATCAACTTGATCGCCTTTTTTGGGGTCAAATTCAACATGGGAATTGGGGGTGCATGCGGACAAAAGCCATAACAGGCCGAAGAGGGAAAGATACTGCTTCATTTCATTCCTTGAAGAAGAACACTTAAAAATTAGCGCTACATTATGCCAGAACCTGAGTCACAATTCTGCTGCCATCCCCGCAGGCTTTAACCATTTCGCCGGGTAAACGTCGCAAATTCGCCAATAGCTTTGGGAAAAAGCCTCTATTTAAGGCCAAGCCAAAAATCCACAATAAGTCCCACCTCATTTGAGGCAACCAACCCTTTCCTGCGGCTAGAGTCTTGCTGACTCATAGTTTTACTGCAACCGGCGTTTTCTGCTCCCTGCGGCAGATTTCCACCCTGACGTCAGGTTGCAGCCTTTTTAAGTCCGTACAACGCCAAAAAAACTGGGGTTGGAATTATACAGCTACATACGCTGCACTACTCCAACCCCCAGATGTCTCTCGGGCATATACTGTCTATTGGCTCTCAGTTAAAAGCGATCGGCATTCATCACCTTGGCCCAGGCCTTGACGAAGTCCCGAACAAACTTTTCGCCGTTGTCATCCTGGGCATAGACTTCCGCATAAGAACGTAAAATCGAGTTGGAGCCAAGCACCAAGTCCACTCGGGTTGCGGTCCACTTAACCGCGCCGCTGTGACGCTCAACAATCTCGTAGAGGTTGTCGGCAACCGGTCGCCACTGATAGCGCATGTCGGTGAGATTGACAAAGAAGTCATTGGATAAAACACCGACCCTGTCGGTAAACACGCCCTGTAATGCCCCCTCGAAGTTGGCACCCAGCACCCGCATACCACCTATGAGCACTGTCATTTCAGGGGCCGTGAGCCCCATAAGTTGGCTGCGATCCAGCAAGAGTTGCTCGGGAGTCACCCGATAATCGGCCTGCAGATAATTTCTGAAGCCGTCGTGCAAAGGCTCAAGCACGGCGAACGATTCCACATCCGTCATCTCTTGGGTTGCATCCCCGCGCCCCGGCAGGAATGGCACCTCGATATTGACCCCGGCATCTCTCGCGGCCTTCTCAACTGCGGCGCTGCCCGCAAGCACTATCAGGTCGGCCAGGCTGATCTCTTTGCCGCAACCTGACTGGATAGCCTCCAACACCTTGAGTACTTTTTGCAGCCGCTGCGGCTCATTGCCATGCCAGTCGCAGCACGGCTGCAGACGGATACGCGCGCCGTTGGCGCCACCCCGGTAGTCAGAACCGCGGAAGGTGCGAGCGCTGTCCCAGGCGGTAGCCACCAACTCAGCCACACTCAGCCCGGAGGCCAGGATCTCTGTTTTGAGGTCGGCGACATCCTTGGCAGTCAGGCTGTAGTCGACTTTAGGGATGGGGTCTTGCCAGATAAGCTCTTCCGTCGGCACATCCGGCCCAAGATAGCGGCTTCTTGGCCCCAGGTCTCTGTGGGTCAGCTTGAACCAAGCCCTGGCAAACACCTCGCTGAAATACTGCTGATCCTGGGCAAAACGCTCGGCAATCTTACGATATTCAGGGTCGACCTTCAGCGCCATATCGGCATCTGTCATTATGGGATTGTGGCGTATTGACGGGTCTTCCACATCCACAGGCTTGTCTTGCTCTTTGATATCCACAGGCTCCCACTGCCAGGCACCGGCTGGACTCTTTTTCAGCTCCCACTCATGCTGCAACAGCATCTTGAAGAAACCGTTATCCCACTGGGTAGGATGGGTTGTCCAAGCCCCTTCAATGCCACTGACCACAGTATCGCGGCCAATGCCCCGGCTCTTGTGGTTTAGCCAGCCCAGACCCTGCTCTTCCAAGCCGGCCGCTTCTGGCTCCGGGCTGAGATTTTCGGCGCGGCCATTGCCGTGACACTTACCCACAGTGTGGCCACCTGCGGTCAGCGCCACGGTTTCTTCATCATTCATTGCCATGCGTTTGAAAGTTTCCCGCATGTCCTTGGCCGTCTTCAGCGGATCCGGATTGCCATCAACCCCTTCAGGGTTAACGTAAATAAGCCCCATCATCACGGCTGCCAATGGGTTTTCCAACTCGCGCTCCCCGGAATAGCGGCTGTTGGGGCCATCACTGGTGGCCAGCCACTCCTCCTCCGAGCCCCAATAGGTATCCTTTTCCGGATGCCAGATATCTTCCCGTCCGGCGGCAAAGCCGAAAGTTTTCAGCCCCATGGTTTCATAAGCGACTGTACCGGCGAGAATGATCAGGTCTGCCCAGGAAATCTTGTTGCCGTACTTCTTCTTGATAGGCCATAGCAGACGCCGAGCCTTGTCTGTGTTGACGTTATCCGGCCAACTATTGAGAGGGGCAAAACGCTGATTGCCGGTACCTGCACCGCCGCGGCCATCTTCAATGCGGTAAGAACCGGCCGCATGCCAGGCCATGCGCACCATCATGGCGCCATAGTGGCCCCAATCTGCCGGCCACCAGTCCTGGCTCGTGGTCATCAGTGCCCTAAGATCGGCTTTCAGGCCGGCATAGTCCAATTTGGCAAACGCTTCGGCATAGTTGAAATCGGGATCCATGGGATTGGTCTTGCTGTCGTGCTGGCTGAGGATGTCGAGCTTGAGCGACTTGGGCCACCACTTCATGATGTCTTGCTCTATGGATGTGTTGGCGCCGTGCATTACTGGACATTTGCCCAAGGGCTTACTTCCGGTCATAGGTGTTATCTCCATATTGGTACAAGCATTACAGTAGACTTACTCTCACATCATACGCTGACTAATTTTTATACTCGAACAAGGAGTATATATCTAATCCGTTAAGCATTTCTTAACCATATAATTTGTATGGTTTACCCGGCACATCCTCGGCCGAAAGTAAAAAATCCACCTGCATAGCAGGTGGCTTTGAACAGCCCCCTAGAAGGGGGCTAAAAGAATCACCCATCCAAACCAAGCTTGATCTGACCGTTTGATTCCTCTGCCTCTACTTTCTGTTGATACCTTACATATCGACGAATGATCTCTTCGTTTGCTCCCACTGAAGACACTCAAGCTTGGCGGAAGTCTCACCAGTAAGTGAACATGGTCTATCTGGATATTTAGCTCTACTATCCGACACCTCTTCATGCCGCTATAGATATAAATACTCCGACAAACCTCCTGCCCAACTC
>NZ_JADP01000052.1:0-7463 GCF_000518445.1 Shewanella sp. 38A_GOM-205m
TCAAGCGAAAAATCAAGCCACCCATTATAAAACAATAACCTAATCTTCTTTCAGTCTGCGTTCAAACACCGTTAGGTGATTTGAGCACACTGAGGTCGAACGATATTCTTGTCGTTGTAGAGGTTTGATGAAATCGAACCTATTTCACGCAAAAATGCGAGATTTGAGCCGTGCTAGCCCTACCCAAGGTGCAGGGGATTTCAATGACTGCGGTTGAGATAAATAGCGTGGGGTTCAGGCCGTTTGAAAGTACTGACAGCTGGTTGCAAAATGTCGTCGTCGCTTCTCCAAGTGTTCGCAGTAACAGCTGAGCTCTTGCAAAGTGCCTACCGGCCCACGAAATAGTCTTCCAAACTCAGTGGTAAGCTTGAGCCAGTTCTCATGAGGGATATTCAACCGCGTCAGCAGCTTGGCACTCTTTTCACATATCGCGCCATGTTTATCATCGCGAATACAGCGCCCGGTATCATCCACCAATTCAAGATAATCCTTGAGCCCAAACGCAATACCACTGCGCTGGTTATCGCATTCATTGCCAATAAAGGGCAGTAGCTTGGCGGGTTGTTCGCATTTCAATGCTGCCTGAATACGTAGTCGAATGCTGGTATGTTCTGACTGCTCAGGCGTATCGGCCATCCTGGCTCTGATGGGGTTGAGGTCAACGTAAGCCATGCAGGTTAACACCGCGGCTTCATCGAGTAAGGCTTGCGATTTAAATCTTCCTTCCCAAAATCGGCCGGTACAGTTATCTTCCTGATTGGCTTGACGCGCTATCGGTTCGTTGAGACAACGCATGAACCAGCTGATGTCACATAACCTACTGCGATAAATCGCGATAGTATGCTTCAGCCTAGGGACTTCATACGCTTCAATCAGCTCACCCTGGGTGAATTTGCGGGTTAACTCGTCACCTTTGAACAACTTATGCCATTGCTCAAGCACTTCTCTGTCTGTCCATCGGTTTGCTGTCTCTATATCGATATGCAACACCAGATGCAGATGATTACTCATGATGGCAAATGCCGCCACATCAATGGCAAAAACAGCTTCCAGTTCAAACAATAACGATTCCACCCAACCACGGCGGTGGTCATAATTCTTGCCCGAGTAGGCATCATCACCACACAGAAAGGCTCGCCGTACCACGCGGCTGCAACAATGGTAGTAAGGCGTATCTTCAAGGCTGATTTGAGTTCGGCGAGGGCGCGGCATAATAACCTCCTTGTTAAATGCTTAAACAAAGCATAGTCGGAGGCTAACTACCGCGCCATTAACGCAGGGTGTCCATTTTTTCATGAGGCCATAGCCATCTTCCATGCTACATCTCATAGCTTCACCTATTCACATAACTTTGTGGTAAGAGACAGCAGAAGCGCAGTGTAGGCTGTCTCGCGCAGGCCGCACTTTTGGCGGCCAGAGTGAACTTGGCCACCTTGTTATGCATTTTCTTTATACTCTGCTGCTTCAATGAGTAATGCAGCTAATTGACGGGCTTCATTGGCAGGAAAGGTGACCGGTATCATTTGGTAGCTTCCGATGGATGATACCGAAATTTCTAGACCAACAAATCTAACGGCTCCACCATCAACTGCATGCACCTTTACTTTATTTGAGAATATTTTCCTTTTAGCAGAAACACCATCGTAGGTTTTGATGATTTTTCCACCAAACATAATCCCCTTACCCTTTTTTGTGAAAAACACAAAAAGCACCCAGATGAGTACAGCAAAGAAAACTACAAAGAATATTCCTTCAGGCATCCTTCCTCCTATTTATGCATAACGCCTTGCTAATTCACGCTGCTAGGCGTCAAATTGAGCAACTTGTTACATTTATGACTTAATGACATTGAAATTCCATCCAAACATCAGCAAATTTCGCAGTCTTCAAGTCATCTTTATGTATGTAGAAATAAAGCCTACCAGCATCTCCCCACATAAAACCCAGTTTGCTATCAACTTCTAGCAATAACTCCCAATCGTTAGCAGCCCCTTTTTCTATAATTGAAGCAGCTCCAGCCGCAATCCCGTCATACTGAACCGGATTTGGATAACCCCCAATTTGCAAGATTGCCTTCTCCGAAAGTCCCCATTTTAAATCACAATATGATTTCAATAACTCATCGTCATTATCAAATAGTGAGAGAGAAGGAATTGTATCGACATTATCTAAATCAGGTAGGGAATTACCACTATAAAATCCAATACCGTACTCATCAAAGACCAGCGGCATTATTTTTGATTTCAACAAACCAAATAATCGTTTTTTATCTTTAAACTTAGGCTCTTTAACTTCAAGACTCTCCATGTCATGAACATGGATCACCCTAAAAAAATCTTTATGCATTTTTTTGTCAGTCCAGACTCCATTTGCATAAAAGAACAATAAAAGACCAGTATCAGGCAAGTTGGTACCTTCCAGGTCATTAAGGTTCAATTGCACTACAAATTCTAAAGGAACCCCCTTGTACTTAGGCCAAATAAAGTCTTTATCTGCATGCGGTAAACCACCCACTTTAGAACATCCCAGACTATTCACACTTCCATCTGCTACACCATACACACAAGGGCTGGCAAGCTCTTCTAAAAGCTTAATATGGTTCTGTAGGTTGTCTTCAGCAACTAGATCTTTTATCACTTAGCCTCCAAGAAATATAACTCTGGGAAACCGGCACACCCGTCGATTCGGAGCCGCGAAGCGGCGGAAACGCAGTCGCCGTGATACTGCTTGTTAGTACCCGTAAATCTAGTCATCCGGGTATTCGGATAGATAAAGCTTTAAGCCAAGCTTTACCATGATGGACATGGCGCGAACACTTAAAATTGCACCGCCACCAAGAGCATTTGGGCGCATACTGAAACCGATATCCGCAATGTAGTCTGCCTTAGGCAAACTCTCTTCTTGTTCTACCAGCCATTCCTCTAGGCAACGTATTTGTAAGGGTAGCTCCCAGTCATCTGCTGCCAACTTGGCTATTTTCACGTTGTCAGATTCACGCTTGATGTATATTGGCAAGGAGAACTCCATTTTGAGCACTAACGCCGCCAACAGGGGCCGAGCGTAGCGAGGTCCAGCCAGCTTTGCTGGCGATGCTGCTTGGCCTTGTTAACTGTTTTACTTGAAAATTTCATTGTAGGTATTCTGATCCCAAGGCTTACCAAAAAAGCTCTCTATTTTTAGAGCCTTGGAATAACTAGCTTTTTGCACGCTATCAATAAATGCAATTGGCTTATTTTTATATAGAACTGCCACGGAGTGGCCATCTTTTGACCACTCTAACGATAACTCGGATTCTGTAACATTTGTGATAACGGCACTCTCAGAAGCAACCGATTTTGTCAGAATTGGCGTGTCGCCATTTTTAATTTCATCAATATTTAGTTTTTCGGCTGGTTCGATAGGAGAAAAAACAAAAGCGTCTCTATCGATTCCTTTTCCTGATGCAGGCATAAGGTAGAGCCACGCACTTGTTCCATTTTCTTCGATAATTGCAAATCGGCCAGAAACCTCATTTTTTTGCTCTATAAATATATCCATAAAAATCAAGCCACCCACTGTAAAACAATAAGTTAATCTTCTTTATGTCTGTGTTCAAGCACCGGTAGAGGATTTGAGTACCCGGAGGCAGAAAGATATCCGTTAACCTTTCCAAGTGCGTACAGTCCTGTATATGGCCATGATGTCTGCAATGCGATCTAACCCGGTTTTTAAGGCTACTTATCAGCGATTGCTTGAGGCTGGTAAACCCAAAAAAGTAGCCATCATTGCTTGTGTTAGAAAGATGGTCGTGATCCTGAATTCGATGCTAAGAGATGGCACTATGTGGGATACGAATATGGCGAAAAATTAACTATTGACGCCATAGTCGTTTGTTATATGCACTTTAATTCAGATCTATTTCTGGGTGATCTTTGATGCCATACATTTCTTCCATAAGTTTCTTATAAAATTCTAAAGGTGGCATGTTCATTTCAGCCCTTCTTTCATCCACTGTATCAATGTCTGAAATGGGCATAAAAGCTATTTCACCATTTTTAACATCTGCTTGTGTGCCATATATTTGCTTTTTGCCCATACGGATAAGTACACGATCAGTTAATAACGCTACTTCCTGTCCTGATACGCCTTTGTTGCTTAAGTAAGATTCCTTTAAAATAGGGAGCATCCTTTCTTGGAACTCAGTGTCTGATGAATGCTGAATTATAAGAAAAGCAGCCCCTATACCTTCTTTTCCTACCTCAACCTCAGTAAACCATTTTCGTTCGCTCAATATTGCTTTGAGCTTTTTTGTATTCTCATGGTCGACAGTTGATAATTTGGCATGAAGATTTTTTGGAGCTTTTTCCCAGCCTGCTTCGCCTAATTGTTTGCGTACTGATTGGTCCAATTTTGCCATTTCTAAGAGTTGAGACTGTAATACTTTGTCTATCTCGGCATTAGCAAAAGAAGGAATGAGGAGAAGTAAAAAAAGTAAGCGCATTTTCGAAATCCTTTTGTGCATATAACGCTGGGGCTCAAACGCGGCAAACTACGGAGCGCAGCGGAGAGTTTGACGTTGTTGTGCAGCCCATTGTTAGTGGCCCACTCGCGGCGCAATATGCTCACGAATAATGTTGACTATCCTGTCTATCGTTTCATCACTAAGTAATATTTGATGTGCTGAATATCGTTCTGATGGTGAGCCTGACGGGACTTTCAACTCGACCGGAGCGAAATCGGACAATATTTGATTCAGTTCTTGCCGCCTTGGCTCCCAGTATGACTTTGGAAAGGAGAAGACACATAAAGGCTCTGTGCGATAGGCCGCCAAACTGTTTTCACCATTTGCTCTTGTCCCGTAGTGATAGAGCACAGTTTTGTTATTATCTTTTGCCCTGAGCCCGACGCCCAATAATTCTTCGTGTATGGTTCGGTAAAGCGTCCCATCCTGATGACTGAAAAAGCTATCCAGCTTATCTTGTAGCGACATTCCTCTTCCTCCTTTTCTCCACTAGACATAATGATTCCCTGTGCAGGTGTCAGCCTCCGTATTTTCTCGTGGATTAGTTAAACCAGAGCCACACTGTTTGTTGAGCCAATAGGCAAACAATCACAGGAGACCGACATGTCTAAAGCTAACACACTTTTTATCGGGTTGGACGTACACAAGGAGACCACTGACGTGGCCCGGGTTTCTGATAAGTCAGAAAATCAGAAAATCAAGCCACCCACTGTAAAATCAGAAAATCAAGCAACAGAAAATCACAACAGAAAATCAGAAAATCAAGCCACCCACTGTAAAACAATAAGTTAATCTTCTTTCTGTCTACGTTCAAGCACCGCTAGGGGATTTGAGTACGCTGAGGCAAAGATATCCGTGAGTTGCAGAGGTTTGATGAAATCGAACCGATTTAACGCAAAAATGCGAGATTTGAACCGTGCTAGCCCTACCCATGGTTCAGGGGATTTCAATGACTGCGGTTGAGTTAAATAGCGTGGGATTCAGGCCGTTTGAAAGTACTGACAGCTGGTTGCAAAATGCCGTCGTCGCTTCTCCAAGTGTTCGCAGTAATAGCTGAGCTCTTGCAAGGTGCCTACCGGCCCACGAAATAGTTTTCCAAATTCAGTGGTAAGCTTGAGCCAGTTCTCATGAGGGATATTCAACCGCATCAGTAGCTTGGCACTCTTTTCACCTATCGCGCCACGTTTATCATTGCGAATACAGCGCCCGGTATCATCCACCAATTCAAGATAATCTTTGAGCGCAAACGCAATACCACTGCACTGGTTATCGCATTCATTGCCGATAAAGGGCAGTAGCTTGGCGGGTTGTTCGCATTTCAAGGCTGCCCGAATACGTAGCCGAATGCTGGTATGTGCCGACTGCTCAGGCGTATCGGCCATCTTGGCTCTGATGGGATTGAGGTCAACGTAGGCCATGCAGGTTAACACCGCGGCTTCATCGAGTAAGGCTTGCGACTTAAATCTTCCTTCCCAGAATCGGCCGGTACAGTTATCCTCCTGATTGGCTTGACGCGCTATCGGTTCGTTAAGACAACGCATGAACCAGCTGATGTCACATAACCTGCTGCGATAAATCGCGATAGTATGCTTCAGCCTGGGGACTTCATACGCTTCAATCAGCTCACCCTGGGTGAATTTGTGGGTTAACTCATCACCTTTGAACAGCTTATGCCATTGCTCAAGCACTTCTCTGTCTGTCCATCGGTTTGCTGTCTCTATATCAATATGCAACACCAGATGTAGATGATTACTCATGATGGCGAATGCCGCCACATCAATGGCAAAAACAGCTTCCAGTTCAAACAATAACGACTCCACCCAACCACGGCGGTGGTCATAATTTTTACCCGAGTAGGCATCATCACCACACAGAAAGGCACGCCGTACCACGCGGCTGCAACAGTGGTAGTAAGGCGTATCTTCAAGGCTGATTTGAGTTCGGCAAGGGCGCGGCATAATAACCTCCTTGTTAAATGCTTAAACAAAGCATAGTCGGGGGCTAACTAGCGCGCCATTAACGCTGGGTGTCCATATTCTCCTTTACACCAATCTTCTGAGCGAGCTTCAGTGCTTCGGCTTTAAATTCTTGCGTATGGATCTTGCGGGGTTTCTTTGTTGACATACTTCACCTCAATAAGCGAGTTTACTCACTTAGCGAGATGTCCAAAAGTACCGGTTCAGATCAAAGTGTTTACAGGGCACGATAGTAGACATCAATATTGTGTGATATGGCTAAATACTTTGGCCCTTTTTGAGAAAAGCAAACTTTCCTCACTTCCTTTTCTTCGTAGTTGCCTCCACCCACGACAGTTTTATTTAGAGTCGTTGCGCTTGCACAAAAGCCATTGCCGCCCACAGATTCAATGACTGTATTCTCTGGTGTGGAAAGTGGCATAGAGCTTGGTTTGCCGACAGCTTTCATTGACGCCAATAGCTGGCGTTTTGAAACAGGCCGAGTATCCGACCCCATGCCTGGGACATGCAAAGTTTGACTGATTTTATATTCCTTACCAAGCCACGGAGAGAATGAAGAAACATCATTACTCATGTAAGCCTTTTCGAAATCTAGGTAAATTGCGATTTTCTCGTCATCTGCTTGTGCGAAAGCAGATAACAAGACAATGACCCATAATAGATGCTTCATACCCTTCCTTACACTTAGACATAATGATTCCCTGTGCAGGTGTCGGCCTCCGTGTTTTCTCGTGGATTAGTTAAACCAGAGCCACACTGTTTGTTGATCCAATAGGCAAACAATCACAGGAGGCCGACATGTCTAAAGCTAACACACTTTTTATCGGGTTGGACGTACACAAGGAGACCACTGACGTGGCCTGGGTTTCTGATAAGTCTGCTGAGACTGTGCATTACCATGGCACAATCCCAACCAACCTGCGTTCATTCGATAAACTCATTAAGAATCAAACAGCCAAGACCAGCAAGCTCTGTGTTATCTATGA
>NZ_JADP01000053.1:0-7164 GCF_000518445.1 Shewanella sp. 38A_GOM-205m
AGTCACCAAGCAAGCAAAGGACCATTAAGGAAGCTACCTATGGGTCCCATACGCGCTCTACATAGGTAAACAGAAGTGGGTGCGAGGCGAGTCTCGCCGCGAATGCTACAAACAGTGACCACTTTTCTTTACCCATTGTTTCCTGCTTTGGCACATCATTCTAGCTGCCCGGCATCTTGGATGGCG
The DNA here is from genome assembly GCF_000518445.1 of Shewanella sp. 38A_GOM-205m. NCBI lineage: Bacteria > Pseudomonadati > Pseudomonadota > Gammaproteobacteria > Alteromonadales > Shewanellaceae > Shewanella > Shewanella sp. 38A_GOM-205m. The sequence goes on from NZ_JADP01000053.1 coordinate 187, forward strand.
GCAGAGGTTCCAAACCTATTCGATACAGGCTAGAAAAGTGTTATCGCTAAGTAGCCTCGACAAGGAAGTGAGTGGTGCCAGGGATCCCAAAAAAATCAGCACCTTTTCGCTGGATCTGGAGTGACTAATACAAGTGACTTCTTTAAACAGGTAAATGCTGCAGGAAGGCCCGAATGGTTAGGGACTCCTTCAAGGCCAAGAGTTCCTTATTTGCAGGGATGGGTTGCGAAGATCCCTGCTGAGATATAACTACATCAGCAGAGATCTTATCTTGTCGTATCCATGCTCTTGCTAGTGATAGGCTTCCACATCGTAAATTGCATCGATATAAATAACCGGTGTTATTTCTGAGATGATTTTTTCAGCCTGTTTTTTAGCAACTGAAATTTCCTCATCGGTCACTGGCGTCCCAACCTTATTGATATCATCTATAATGATAAAGTCTATATTTCTTTTCCTGTAATACTTTTCAGCAGCATATATATAGGATAAAGCAACCAGCATTTCATCCCGATTCGTTCCTTTAAGCCACTCTTTAGTATTCACGTGGATAATGGCATTTAAGGAGTTAAAACCTAAATGAAATGCTCTTTTGGCATAATAATTAGCCATCTCAAAGCCGATAACTTTATAGAAAATACCTGCCAGTATGTCCATTGCCGGTGCAAAGTTATCATTGGCCGCCATTTTGAGTAGAGTCACCACCTTGGCTGCATCGGCTTCGCTGAGTTCACCAGCCTCATAAGCCCGGCCATATTTATGCGCCTGGCTAACCATAGGGGCATAATACTTCTGCTTGGCCGCTTCTGCCGCCCTGTCGGCATTCATGGAGGCTGCATAACGACTCAGTACATCATCGGGGTTGGCTTGCAAGCGCTGTAGGAAAGCTTCCCGCGCCTTGTCTGCCCAGGCGTCGTCGCAGTATTGGCCTAAATACCACTCACAATTTTGCAGGGTTTCTCCCGCCGGTACCAAGCGCCGCATCGCATAGGGGTTTCCTTGCTGAGCCGCTTTGTTAATCCACTCTACAGCTGAAGCAGTACCGTATACACCGGCGCCCATATTGGTCAGTCCATACCATAACATGGCACCTATGTTCCCTTCCTCAGCCATCTTACCGAAAACCTCAACGGCAATATCATCCTTACCCTCCTGCAACGCCTTTAAACCGGCAAACAAAGAATCACCGGGTTTGACCAAACTACTGGCATAGATGTCCGGATTGGGCTGGCTCTCGGCAGCCAAAGCCAGTAACTCATCATTTTCAATAATCGCAGCATGTTGGCTGGGTTGTGTACTCTGGCCGCCATATAGCGATAACCCGAGCAAGCATATCAATAACACCAATGCTGCAATGATTAATTTATGGGTTTTATTAAATTTTGATCTTTGAATCTGCACCATCAAAGCAAGCCCTCTATTTTCTTTGTTCTGGAAGGGGCAGGTAGGGTATCCAACTCAGTCAGACTCCAAGTTCTTTGCTTGAACTTGCCATCTCGCCCGCGTTCAAGCCTGGCCAAGTTTTCTGCCTCGATGACGGATTCTTGCAGAGTCTGGTATTTTTGGCTATCGGGATCGACTATTTTGGCATCGACCATGGCCTGTAACCCTTCGGGGGTTAAATAACAGCCATAGGCACTCTTACGCTTTGGTTTGCCATCACGACCAATCCCTGGCTCATCCCATTCGTTGGAATACCAACACATCCCACTACACAGCAGACCAATATATTTATTAAACTCACCTTGAACGACCTTTATATCCTGTTCGTCTATTTGGCCATCAATCTTGGAGAAAAAGTGAGCTAACTTTAACCAGTTATCTAGTACTCTTTGCCAACGCCTGAGATAAGAGGCCGCCTCCTGGCCCTCCTTCACTCCCATTAACTCCAGCGCCTTGGTAAATTGGCGGCGGCGCAATACAACCTCCCTTGTATCGTCTCCCGGTTGCAGTTGCTGCATAATAAACAACAATGCTTCAGCTTGAGTGCCACTACTCTTGCCCCCAGGCATTGCAATCAAGGCATCAAAGAGCGGCGCCAAAGATTCTGGAGGTAGATTAAGCAACCAACTCTGCATTTTTTTCTGCTTGTCCACCTTCAAAATATTTTTAGCGATGATAGGCGCATAATCTTCCTGAGTCGACTTATGCAGCCAATCTGCGTAAACCCTTGGAGGGAATAGTAATATATCGGCCAGACTGAGCCCTGTGGCGATTGCCAAGGTCAATCTTTGGTTGAGTATATAAAAAAGCTTGGAGTCTTCATCGTCAAAGACGGCCAAACGACTAAAGCCGCTCTGCTTTAGCATGTTCAACAAGCAGCCAACAAAAAGATCTGTACTGAAAGGGTCGATTGCAATATTCAAGCTGCCCTTTACCCCAGGGCCACAAACGACCTTGGCGCCGACGACCAAGAAGAAACAACCCGCGTCATAGCCCAAACGAAATGTCCCTTCAACACCAATACCTATCCCTGCAGCGCCGCCGGCAGTTATTGAACCGAGCTTTCGCCACTGATTGGTGTTTAATTGCTCCTTATCTTGCTTCGTCTCTTTCGCTTCCTTCTCTTGCGTCTTATCAAGAACATCGGAAGACATTGGGGGTTTCCAATGAACTTCTCCTGTTACCGTGCCGCCGACTTCTGCACCGGCAAACAGTTCCGCAGTGGCTCCGGCCTGGGCGGCCCCTTCTATAACATTCTCAGGCCCCTCGGCCTTTATTTTCGAACGATTATAACCCGATGGCCGAAACGCCGAGCCTTTAACACCTACATCATTTCCATCTGCACTGGGACCTATGCTGATGTTTGTAGCCAAATTCAAACTGGCTGCTATAAGGCCGTATGTGGTTACCTGTAGCCAAAAACAAATTTCACCGGCTTGATACAATTGCTTGACTTCATTACCTGACTTGCGTGCAATATAGGGAAAATCAAGCTGTAACCCTTTCACTGGCATGGGGTTATAAGGCACATAAGCGTTCCCGGGAGCCTTGTTTCCCAAGGGAAACCAGGCACTGAAACCCAATTGTGCTCTGGCCAGATCCAGAGATAGATTAAGCGCAGTGTCTCCACTGAGTCTTTTGGCTACTTCAGAACCTTGGATAGCCAACCCCGGAGCCGTTAAAGAACTGGTTGCCGATGAGGTGAAACGCATAAGTTGGGCATCGGCGGAAACAGTATAGCCATCCATACTGGTGTTTGATTGGTAAGCCCAATCCTTGCCCAGTAAAGAATGCTCATTTTGGAAATGAATCAAGGACATATCAAGAGAAAGTTGTTTATTCTCAGAAATTTGATTCATAAACTTCTTGTATGCATCTTTAGGCAGTCGGACTTTTGTCTGTTTGACTGTCTCGGCCACATCCTTGGGAAATTGGTTCAGCGTAGGTTCTTTCTGCTGCGCTTCAGCCGCATTTAATTCGTCACGCTCCTCCTTGGATTCAACCGCTTTGGTTGAGGCTGATAAGGCCACCCGCTGAGAAATGTCTTTAACATGCCCCTTGCCTGAACTAACCAGGTGCTTTTCCGAGGATGCGGGTAGCAACCAAGATGGGGTTCTGAGGTAGAAAGGGGTACCTTCATCTCCTTCTGAGAGCAGATAACATTCAACAACCCTGAGATCATTGTTATCAGGCAGATTCATTATCATGCCCGGGTGCTTTACGGCAGGTCTCCAGTCTTCAAAATTCCAAAGCACTGAATAGGATTTCTTGTTGACTTTCTTACTGATATTGCTCACATCGCCCTTTTGAGCTCTGGAGTTTGCAAGCGCCTTCCAGTAATCCATTCGAACTTTACAGGCTTTCTTGATTAACAAAGGTTTTTCAAAGAAATCCGGAATGGATTCCAGTTTTATCTGCCGTAGGTCTTTAACTTGCTTCTCCCAAAAAGCATCCAGCTTAATATCCAGAGCTACCGTATCCCAATAGCCCCACTGAAAACCGCCACTCTCCATGAAAGCCTTGAGCCAGACATAGTCATCCGATTGCTCAAAATGCTTTTGTTTTCGATCCTTCTGTAACAGTTCAAAAAGAAGTTCTACCTGTTCATTATTCAGTTCATCATTGCCCCAAAATGATGAACGCCGAACATTAATAACAGCATTATATTTTTTTGAATACTGCCTATATGAAGAAAACATTTCTTTATATAGATTATTGTTATTCATCTCTTCTAATGTAAGACATTGTTCCTTGAGGACCATACCGGAAAGATTAAACATCAAAAGATTCCAGTAAAAACCATATTTCCTAGTATCATAGCCTAAAGAACCACTAAGGCTACTTAATTTAGACCAGGAAATTTCGGACTCATTAAAAATATCATCATACTGAACAAACTCTTCCCCCCAGAAATAATTAAATGTTTTAGCAGCTTCACTATCACTTTGAGAAATTAATGACTTATACTCAAATCCCAAGGTGCGTTTCAGGCTGCTGACATAGAGACCTACATTCTTCTCTTTATCACTGGTGAAATAATCTAAATTTTCATCATAAATAAACTTAGTGCCATCATCGGTTTCCCAACCATTGGCCTGTTTTTTGGCTTTATCTTCCAGCTTTTTGCATTCAGCCAACACATATTCTTTCAGTTCTAATTCAATTTTTTTTCTGGCCTCGCCCAAGACATATTGGGTATTCAAGCTATCCAAAGAGCCTGATGGGTAATGATTAGCCGCTCTTACGCGCAACTCAACCTCACTCTTGATAAAAGAATGTTTAGCCAGCAACTCAAAGCCTACGCTGCGGGCATAATCATCCAACTCATTAAGTTCAGCCTTTACCCAGAGTCCCAGCCCTTGGGTCCATTTGAGCAACCATAATGTTTTGTACCTTTCTTTATCTGCCGCATCAGAAAGAAATATCTCATACGGTAAATAGTCATAACGAGAGAGCAACCCAAGCTCATTGAGCTTTTGCAGCATCTTTTCATTAAAGTCGGGCGCATTGATATCCATGTCACTGAGCTGTAAATGCTGTCTTTCTTGCTTGAGTCTTTCTAACGCTTCAGAGGTCAGGGCATACCAATAGCGCTTCCCATCCTTTGGATGATTTGGCACATAGAGTACATCTTCATACTCCACATAGGCACCTTCACAGGTTGTAATTCCTTTTCCACAGGCCCCATCCTCTGGAGGCGTAACGGTAGGCAGATGCTTGTTGACGTCAATAGGTACGACTTCATACTTCCAACTGATGAATTTATTCTGCAGCTCCAGAGTATTCATGTTCGCCAATTCGGCATAATCCATTTTGTGATAGTCGGCCAACATTCTCAGGCATTCATCCTGGACGTTTTGGCAAGCCCTAAGTGCCAAGTTATCTTTATGATTCATTTCACTAAATCCATTTACTAAAAACGGCTGAATTAAAGCTATAGCTTTCAACGGCTTTGGGTGTGTGTTTCAGAGACCTGAGTTCGCCCTGCTGGGAGGTCCAGCAAAGCGCCGAGGCAGGTCCCAGAAGGGTGTCCCTGTCATCGACATCCAGTTCAGAGTACAAGGGGTCCAGCGTTTGATTGCTGTAATATCTGAAGATGGTCTGGCGCCCCAGGATCCTGGGCTGTAACAGAGCCAGCAAGTGTTGTTTCAGTGTGTCGAACGCCCCAGCCTGGCTGGCAAAAATCACCGCCGAGCTGCGCCAGAGGGAGTCATTTTGCCATATGGGCAACAGGCTGCTGTCGTGGCGCAAACGAAAGATGACCGGGCTCTGTGGCATCAGGTAGGCAAATGGACTATTGATGAAGAGATCGGCCAACTCGGGAGCCGCTTCATGTTGATAGGCCAGCTGCATCACCTTGGGATAACGAATTTTGTCGGTCAGCATCCAATACTCGACACCGGCCAATTCAGGCAGTAACTCACTCATGGCCCATTACCCCTTGTGCTTCAAGCAGGGGCAATCTTCCAGAGGACAACTGCCATCGGTTTGCTTTTGGCACAAGCGAGCCACCGCGACATTGTTGTAGGAGAGCATTTCCATGCTGGCGGGAGCCAATTGCAGAGGTAAGGGATTAGGAAGCTCGGCAGCGGCCACTTCTCCCGGAAGCTCCGGCGCTTTACCGCCATAACCACTGCCTGATGCCGCGCCGCCGCCGGCATTAAGGTTGATCCCTGGGCCGGAAAGATGCACCCCGGCCGGATCGACTTTGACAAAACTGCCACCGGCTTTGACTGTGATTTCAGAGGAAGACTCCAACACCACTTTTTGCCCCGCCTTGATATGAATTTCATCACCGGTTTCATTAACCCACACGGAGCCGGCTTTTAGATGTAAGCTGCCATCCACTATCAGGCTCTTGTCGCCTGTTACCTGCTGGCGGGACTCGCCCAACACCGTCAGGTGGTCGTTACCGCCGATGCGGCTGCGCCTTTCATTGTCCACATCCAAGTGGTTGTCGTGCTTGATATGCTCGTGTCTGTCATTCTCGGTCAGTAGGTTCAGGTCTTTCTGCGCATGCAGGTAAATCTCCTCTTCCCCCGCTTCATCCTCAAACCTCAGCTCGTTGCTGCCCTCGCCCTTGTGGCTCTGGGTCTTCAGCACGGTGCGGGTCTTGTGGGCCGGCAGCGCGTAAGGTACCTGGTTCACCGCATGGAAGGCCCGGCCGGTGATGATGGGTTGGTCCGGGTCGCCGTCCAAAAACGACACTATCACTTCATGCCCTATCCGCGGCAGCGCCATAAAGCCATACTGACCACCGGCCCAGCCCTGGCTGACCCGTATCCAGCAGCTGCCGTGCTCGTCCCCCCTGGCATATCTGTCCCAGGGGAATTGCACCTTCACTCGGCCGTATTCGTCACAAAATATCTCTTCATCCTTCGGCCCCACCACGGTCGCTATCTGCGGCCCCGCCATCTGTGGTTTGGCCTTCGGCTCCGCTTGCCATTGCATGGAGGATGGCACCGCCACTATCTCGTTACTGTAAGTGGTGCCGCGGCTGCTGTTGTCCTCTTCCGCCGCATTGCCCTGCTCGCC
>NZ_JADP01000054.1:0-4599 GCF_000518445.1 Shewanella sp. 38A_GOM-205m
CAGCTCTTCATCGTCTACCATGTCACACTTGTTCATGAATACGATGATGAAAGGTACACCTACCTGACGAGACAGCAGGATGTGCTCACGAGTCTGTGGCATTGGACCGTCAGTAGAAGCTACTACCAGGATTGCGCCGTCCATCTGGGCAGCACCGGTGATCATGTTTTTAACATAGTCAGCGTGACCTGGGCAGTCTACGTGGGCGTAGTGACGAGTTGGAGTGTCATACTCGATGTGAGAGGTATTGATGGTAATACCGCGCTCACGCTCTTCTGGAGCGTTATCGATCGCTGCGAAGTCACGCGCCTCACCACCGTAAGTCTTAGACAGTACAGTTGAGATAGCAGCAGTCAGAGTGGTTTTACCATGGTCCACGTGGCCAATGGTACCCACGTTAACGTGGGGTTTACTACGTTCAAATTTAGCTTTAGACATGGTATTGCCTCAATCTAAGATTTTCTGGTGGTGAAACCATATATAGTGAAAAAGTCCGATGCAAATGAATGACATCGAACAGATTATAAAAGGCAGAGGTAAAATTTAAGATAGGCTGGTGCTGATAGGCAGATTCGAACTGCCGACCTCATCCTTACCAAGGATGCGCTCTACCACCTGAGCCATATCAGCATGCAAATTTGGAGCGGGCAGCGGGAATCGAACCCGCGTTATCAGCTTGGAAGGCTGGAGTAATACCATTATACGATGCCCGCGCAACCTACTTAAGGCTACCTACTTACCTTGAAAATGGTGGAGGGAGAAGGATTCGAACCTTCGAAGGCGGAGCCGTCAGATTTACAGTCTGATCCCTTTGGCCACTCGGGAACCCCTCCACGATTTCACTTTCGTGTCTTTTAAATTGTAGGCAAATGGTGGAGGGAGAAGGATTCGAACCTTCGAAGGCGGAGCCGTCAGATTTACAGTCTGATCCCTTTGGCCACTCGGGAACCCCTCCGATAAAATTGGTGCCGGCACCAAGAGTCGAACTCGGGACCTACTGATTACAAGTCAGTTGCTCTACCAACTGAGCTATGCCGGCACTTCATTTCGGTAGCGGATATTAGGTAAATGTTGGGGCGAGTGCAATAGGAAATTGGCTTTTTTTCGAAAAAAAGCCCTGAATGGTGCTTTTTTACTCTGACACTGCGTAGGTATTCTACTCCTTCTTAACCCTCTGTACACGGGATAAACAATTCGGCTTGGCATAGGGATTTTTTATTGTTCATGAATAATTCATGGTGTACTGTGCCTTGCCTGAGCAGAGGAAATCAGATGACAACAGCCAACTCAATTCAACAGGCATTATATATGCCGTTTCACCGCCAGCAATGGGCCGAACTTCGCGAGTCGGTGCCTTTGACCTTGAGCGAAACCGAATTGAAAAAGCTGCGGGGGATTAATGAAAAAGTTTCCCTCACAGAAGTTACCGACATCTATTTGCCCCTCAGTCGTCTGCTTAACTTGATCGTTGGCGCCAAGCAGCAAAGAGGTTTGGTGTTAAATGAGTTTTTGGGGCAAACCCCGGCCAAGAGTCCTTACATTATCAGTATTGCCGGCAGTGTCGCCGTAGGGAAAAGTACCACAGCCCGTATCCTGCAGGCACTTTTGAGCCATTGGCCCGAACACCCTAAGGTCGATCTGATTACTACGGACGGTTTTCTCTACCCGCTGGCCGAGCTGAAACAAAAAGGGTTGTTGCAGCGTAAAGGCTTTCCGGAAAGCTATGATATGAAACTATTGGTGGAGTTTATCGCTGCCATCAAGTCAGGCGCCGAATTGGTCGAGGCTCCGCTATATTCCCACATCAGTTACGACCGTCTCCCCGAAGTGCAGCAGGTCAGACAGCCGGACATTTTGATCCTTGAAGGCTTGAATGTACTGCAGACAGAGCTGGATTCTCCCGTGAGTATCAAGCGGCCATTTGTTTCTGATTTCGTGGACTTCTCTATCTATGTAGATGCGGACGAATCACTGCTGAAACATTGGTATATAGATAGGTTCCTGCAGTTCCGGCATACGGCTTTTGCCAATGAGCGCTCCTACTTCCACCACTATGCCAAGCTGAGCGATGCCGAAGCCGAACATATAGCCGCCAATATCTGGGACACTATCAATGGCCCGAACCTGAATCTGAATATCGAGCCCACCCGCGAGCGGGCACATCTTATTCTGAAAAAGGGTCAGGACCACCTGATGGATAAAGTGCTGCTGCGAAAATAATCAAGCGCCGCGTAAGCTGATTTCCCCGCCGACAAAATGCTGTGGACCCGTTTCTGTCTGTAGGATAACGCCACCTTGCTCATCCACTCCCAGGTAGTGGCCGCTAATCTGCTGCTCACCCAGCAGCAGTTTGACCTGTTGACCGGCAAAGATATCCGCACTCTGCCACCTGGTGCTGAATGCCGCCAACCCTTGGGTTTCAAACAGCTTGAGATCTTTCAATAGCTGTTTGTGAAGATTGATAGCCAACTCAGTCTTGTTCGGCATAGATTCAAGGCCACTGAGATCGCTCCAGGGTTGATCCAGTTGTTCACCCAGTTCAGCAGGCATAGCCATATTCAAGCCTATCCCGATCACCAGATCGCATTCGCTGTCGGCAGTCCCACTCATTTCAATCAGTACACCGGCAAGTTTACGGCCATCGAGATAGATATCGTTGGGCCACTTCACCCCCAAACCGGTAATACCGAAAGACTCCAACACACTAACCAGTGAACAGGCAACCACCAGACTCAAGCCCATCGCCTGGGAAAGACCTTGAGAGAACTGCCAGTACATAGAAAAATAGAGGTGACTACCGTAGGGCGACAACCACTGACGTCCTCTACGCCCTCGTCCAGCAGATTGGTACTCGGCAATACAGAGATCGCCATTACTCAATTCATCGACATGGTTGAGCAGGAATGTATTGGTACCACCGAGTTCATCAAAGTAGAAACAACGGTTATCTATAGCGGAAAGCAAACGCGGCTTATCAATAAGATGCAGGCTTCTCGCCAACTTATAGCCTTTGCCTTTCACGCTGAAGATATCGATCCCAAAGGCAGTCAAGGCACTGATATGTTTGCTGACAGCCATACGGCTGATACCCAGTTGTTCGGCCAGTATCTCGCCGGAAACAAGCTCACCCTGCTGCAACAGCTGTAATATTTCCCGCTTGCGCTTCCACTGTTCGGTCATCGTCAGAGACTCCTCTCTCCTGTTGCCGCAAAAACTCGCGGTTCGGGCTGCAATTCGACACCGAAGCGCGCTTGCACTTGCCTGATAATTTCCCGCGCCAAATTAGCCACATCCTTACCCCTAGCGCCGCCTTTATTCACCAGTACCAGGGCTTGCTTATCATGGACTGCTGCCGCTCCCATCTGGAAACCTTTCAAACCTGCCTTATCGATAAGCCAGCCTGCGGCCAACTTAACAGTACCATCCTGCTGAGCATAACCCACCAAATCAGGAAAGCGTTCAGCCAACTTAAGATAGTCGGCAGCAGCAACCACAGGATTCTTGAAAAAGCTGCCGGCATTGCCAAGCACTACAGGATCCGGCAGTTTTTCCTGACGAACCTGACATACCCGTTCAAAAATCATGGTCGCGGTCACCTCAGTCTCTTCAGCAAGCGACTGCAACGGCCCATAACTCAGTTTCGGCTGCCAGGCTTTAGGCAGTTTCAAGCCGACAGAGGTGATCACAGCCTTACCCTTGAGCTGATTTTTGAAAATTGACTCACGATAGCCAAAATCACAATCAGCGGCCTCGAGACGAGTTAGCGCGCCGGTCTGCAGGTCCAGATACTCGACCCAGTCACACAACTGGCACAGCTCAATTCCATAGGCGCCTATGTTTTGAATAGGCGCAGCACCAACTGTCCCCGGGATCAGAGCCATATTCTCAAGCCCCGGCATCCCCAGCTTAAGCGTTTCACAAACCAAATCGTGCCAGTTTTCACCGGCGGCAACCTTTAGATGAAAATGCTCTTGATCCTCACAGACATCGATTCCCTTGGTAGCGATTTGAATCACAGTCCCTTGATAATCCTCAAGCAGCAATAGATTACTGCCACCACCGAGGATCAACATAGGAATCTCATCGTCCTTATGCTGCATGCAAGCCTGGACAAGCTCCGTGGTAGAACTCACTCTGATGAGTTCCCGACAGCAACAGTCGATTCCAAAGGTGTTCAAAGATTTAAGGGAGTGGACTAGAGTTGGCATCTAAAGCTTTCACCGCAAATAAAAGCAGCATTGTAACGGGATTAGCTGGCTATTTCAGCCGTAAAACACCCATAAGCAAATATCCAGCGGCAAGCTAATCGGCTGCTACCGACTCAAAGCTGGATTAAGGCAAATCTCACAGGCCCTAAACGCAAAAAAGCCACCTTATGCAGGTGGCTTCTCTACTTAAGTCTCGAGTACCTTCATTGAGGATACTGGTCGGATTAAATCTCTGTGCTCCAGAGACTGGATAAATCTGACCAGACAAACGGGTCGAGCCATTCTCAATATCTCCACAGCACCATCTCACATGGGGGCGAAAGACATCTGCTCATCAAGCACAGCTTGATAGATGGCTGTAGCGCGAAGCAGCTTGGCTGCGAGCTGAGGG
>NZ_JADP01000055.1:0-3986 GCF_000518445.1 Shewanella sp. 38A_GOM-205m
AGCTTTGATGTCACGGTCGATGACGGCAACGGCGGCACCGACACTGAAACCGTGACTATCACCATCAATGGTACCAACGACCCGGTTGAAGGCGAATTTGCCAAAGAGATCTGGGTTCCGGCCTCCCTGTTACAACTCTCGGATCCTTATCTTGCCGGCTATCCGCTAAACATTGATGTACCGAGCGATGTAGATGCCACTGATGACATTAGCATCACAAACCTGAGCCTTGAGTTTATCGATCCGGGGGAAACCGCCGAGATAGGCTCCATTTGGTATTGGGATGAAGACATCCAGATGCTGGTGCAGTATGACTTTAACAATCCTGAGGCCTTATCTGCCACAGAGTTGGGCAGTCTGGTCTATATGCCGGGGGATAACGGTGACATAGAGGAACAACTGGATATTTCTCTGACCTTCACAGTCAACTCAGGTACAGATCAGGTTGATGGCGACTTCATCATCCATGCTGTGCCTGGTAACAGCTTGGGAGGGGAAAGTGTCACCATAGGTGATGGTTCATCGCCTTTGACCTCAGGGAATGATCAAGATGCTGTTCTCAGTATCAGTGGCGGATTCGCCGATGCCATTAATCTAGATCCAACCAATGGTAGCCTGGATCTGTTTACCGATTACCAGAAATCGCCCTTTGCCATTCCAATTCCCGGAGATGAGAGAGACATTGACACTACCGCGGGCAGCAAGCGGGAAACGGAGGTCTCAGTCAGGCTTACCATTAACGGCATAACCTTCATAGTGCTGCTGGCAGATCCCGTCGATAGCGTAGAACAGACTTGGTTCTATGATGCGGATTCAGGCTTGATGAAGGCCAGTATTGGCTACGATCAGATAGTGCAAGAATCGGATAACTCAGTAACTCTCGCCGACTACCTGACTTTGAATCCGGCCCAAGCAGGCGATCTATGGACCATTACTTACTTCGACAATGATGGAGGCAGTTATCAGGCCAGGTATGTACAAGCTGTATTTACTCACGAGCTGCTACCTGATGATGCCATTACGGTAACAGGAACCGACGACATAGATAATCTCATCTTTGGTAGCACTCAAAGTGACTCGCTCACCGGGGCAAACCAAAGCGATGAAATTGTCGGTCGCGAAGGAAATGACACCATCTATGGTCTGGAAGGTGATGACCAACTACTGGGTGGCGCCGGCAATGACTACATCTTTGGCGGTACAGGTGCCGACTATCTGGTTGGCGGCCCCGGCAGTGATCGCTTGGATGCCGGCATAGACAATGACAGAGATATATTTACCTGGGATGCAGGGTCTGCAGATGGCAGCACTGATGAAGTCTATAACTTCGACCCTAACACAGATGCACTGGATTTATCAGACATCTTGGTCAATGAAGAAAACGGGGTTTTGGATGATTACCTGGACTTCAGCTTCGTGGGTGGCAACACCATAATAAGCGTCGACACAACAGGTGCCGGAGGGGACAGTGTCACCATAGTTCTCAATGGTGTGGATCTGTCCGCAGAGTATGGAACTACAGATGAAGGTGTGATTATTCAATCCCTTATCTCCGACGGTGCATTGTTGGTCACTCAACCTGTTGTTCAGGCTTCTCTTCCAGAGCCTAACTATACTTATTCATCCGAGGAACAATTAATTCCCTAACCTTAAGCAATAATTTTTTTCAATAGAATCAACAGGAGCCGCAGGCTCCTGTTTTTTTATTAATCAACAACAAAAAATACTCCTTTTAAATCAGTGCATTAACAAAATGATAAGCAGCGTCAAAAAATTGACCTTTGAAACTAATTAATCTAAAATCGCACCCAAGAGATTTACACTATTTGCCAACTTGCAACCCAAACCATTGGGCTGCAACTTTATTGATACGGATATTGCAAGCGCCGGGGGCGGGACATGAAAGCACTTATCACTACACAAGATGGTCAAGTTAAGACTTTGAATGGCAAGGCTTATGTCATGTCAAATGGCCAGCAAGTGCCACTACAACAGGGCGACTTCGTCGCGCAGGGAAGCGAAGTTTTTGTCGATAATGATGCACAAATAGAGCTCCTGCTCAGTGACGGAAGCAGTCTTGGAAGTGAAGCTGAAGTCACTCAGGAAGCGTTGCAAAATGCCGATTCTGCAACAGATTCTGAAATTGCTCAGCTACAGGCCCTTATCGCTGCGGGAGAAGATCCAACCGCTTCATTGCCTGATACTGCTGCCGGTGGAGCTCAAGGGAATGAGGGGACGTCCGGCTTTGTTTCCTTGGCAAGAAGTGGGGCAGAAACTCTGGCTGCCAGTGGCTACGATTCAGCGGGCGTCGAAGCTGATGCCATTACACTGCAAGATGGCTTGTCACAAAACACCTTCGAGTTGACTCAAGTTGCTCCCAGCACTGTAACCTTGTTGGCGCCAACCCAAGTCAACGAGGGTGGCAGCATTACCTACACTGCTGTTGTAGACAATGCTCCTCTGGAAAGTGATTTGGTTCTGACCTTGTCCAACGGCGCGACTATAGTGATCCCTGTTGGCCAAACTTCAGGCAGCGTTACCGTCGACGCCCCCAGCGATGATGTCTACTTGGACAGTGAAGTACTGAATGTCGGTGTCACTGAGTCCCAGGGCGGCAACTACGAAAACCTGGACCTCGGCAATAGTGTCGATACTCAGGTCAATGACACCATAGATACCACCACGGTCACCCTGACTGCCCCGGCGCAGGTCAATGAAGGCGGCCAGATCACCTACACCGCCACGGTCAACAATGCCCCCGAAACCGACTTGGTACTGACTCTGTCCAACGGTGCCAGCATCACCATTGCGGCCGGTCAGACGTCCGGCACCGTGACCGTTGATGCACCGACTGATGATGTCTATCAGGACGGTGAAACCCTCACGGTCAATGTCACCGGTGCCCAGGGCGGCAACTATGAAAACCTGGACCTCGGCAATAGTGTCGATACTCAGGTCAATGACACCATAGATACCACCACGGTCACCCTGACCGCCCCGGCTGAAGTGAATGAAGGCGGCCAGATCACCTACACCGCCACGGTCAACAATGCCCCCGAAACTGACTTGGTACTGACTCTGTCCAACGGCGCCAGCATCACCATTGCGGCCGGTCAAACCTCCGGCACTGTAACCGTTGATGCACCGACTGATGATGTCTATCAGGACGGTGAAACCCTCACGGTCAATGTCACCGACGCCCAGGGCGGCAACTATGAAGACCTGAACCTTGGCAATAGTGTCGATACTCAGGTCAATGACACCATAGATACCACCACGGTCACCCTGACCGCCCCGGCAGAAGTGAATGAAGGCGGCCAGATCACCTATACCGCCACGGTCAATAATGCCCCCGAAACTGACTTGGTACTGACCCTGTCCAACGGCGCCAGCATCACCATTGCAGCCGGTCAAACCTCCGGCACTGTAACCGTTGACGCTCCCAGCGATGATGTATTTGTTGATGCGGAAACTCTGACCGTAGGTATAAATAGTGCACAAGGTGGTAATTTTGAAAACCTGGATACCAGTGACACAGCTTCCACACTGGTAAATGACACTACCGACACAGTTTTTGCCCAGATCAGCGTAGACAAAACCAGTGTCGCTGAAGGTGGTGAAATCACTTATACAGTGACTTTGGTCGATGCCAACGGTAACCCGGTAACCCTTCCTAGTGGTGCTTCGGTTACCTTTGCACTTGATTGGAGTGGTACAGCATCTGCGGCAGATGTTGATAATTTACCTCCAAGCGTGACCATTACCGGTGATAGCCAGCAAAGCTTTACGGTTAATACCATTAACGATGGTGTCTATGAAAATAGCGAAAATCTAAGCGTCGTCATTAGTGGTGTTACTGACGTCGATAATAGCCTTGAACAACTGGAGATAGGCATCAACAACAGCGCCGACACCACCATTCTCGACGCCCAGGATGCGCCTGTGGTCGGCATCGTCGCCGATCAAAGCAGCGTCACCGAGGGTGA
>NZ_JADP01000056.1:0-3186 GCF_000518445.1 Shewanella sp. 38A_GOM-205m
ACCGCAGTTTTTGTATGAAGCACGCAGATTACTCATCTCAGAGAGTCTCATTTCCAAAAATCCGTCGTTATTTATCAGAGACTGACACCCTGCAGCGTGCTTCCTTGATGCCCAGAAAGTGTTTAGGGTGTCCCGTATATTTCCGTATATCCTTTTCCGTATATTCTCTTCAAGTGGACCCAGAAGCCCTTTGGATATCGCTGAAGTCGGTATTTAGCTTCAACCCATTGTCGGTGGGAATATTAAACGGTTCAAAAGGACAGGTCGTCCTGCTGGCTGCCGTGTGGCCACCTTGTTATTGCGGATGATGCGCCCGCTATCATCAATCAGTTGCGAAGAGTCCTTGATACCTAAGAAACCATTGAAACCTAGGCAAGGAGTCAACAATTTGTCGAAAACTATGGGTCTGGATTTTGTTTATTGTCTTGGTTTTGTTTTTGGGTTTTGTTACTGTCCCGGCTCATTGTTGAGCCACTAGAACCCGTGGACTACTGAAATTGCATTCGCCAGATATTTAAGGGAATAGAAATGAGCGTTTCGATGTATCGCAATATGATTTGGTTGGTCGTAGAAAGCCGCGACCTAGATGGAATAGTTGAACACCTGAAGGGGGAAGCGGATATCAAGTCCATCAGTGATTTGGGGTCTGCCGACGATCTGAAGTTTATCTGGAAAACTTCACACCTGGTTGTCGCGGATCTCGATGGGCTTATCTACCTTGGCGGTTGGGGCTTGCCGTTCCGGCAGTATGGCCGCAGGGACAGTATGGAGATGCTGGATGAATGCCTACGCAACCTTTCAGAATTCGCCGCTAGGTTAAGCCAGAAATTTGGGAAAACCTATGGCTTTGGCGACCATCAGGGCGGTATATACAATTTTTGGTTTATGGCGGAAGACGGTCAGGTAACAAGAAAATACGCCGTGTATCATGATGGGCTGCATGAATATGACCAAAGCCACATTTCGGCGGGTGAACCTACAGAGGCTGAGGTTCAAGCGGCCAAGCGTTGCCATATTAACGGTTTGTCTACAGGGGGAGGTTATCCGGATGAGGTGAGCGTTCGGGAAATTGCTACCAACTGGGTTCTTGATCCCCAGCAGTTTTCGCAACGCCTGATCAGAGCCAAGCTGATTGAGTGGAGCCTGAGAAAACCCGGGACATAAGAACGGGAAATACAGCTGAAAGGGGGCAGAGCGATTTACTTTTGCCGGTAAAGTGTCCAGAACTACTATAATTTGGTTGTCAACGCTATTGGAACATGAATGCCGGCAATGAGAGATTATTTTTTATTTCGTTCATAGTAATGATTTTAAAGAAAAACTGAAAAGACCACTTGTGTAAATTCGAAATAATTCCAAAGAGAAGGCAGATGAACCCATACAACGAGCAGTATTATATTCTTTCCCTGAACCACGATGAGGAAACCCTATACCTTAGCCCAGAAATGCGTTCTGCCACGAGACATTATGAGTTCACGAAACTAACGGCCGGTGACCCTATGTTTTTTAAAAATGGCTATCGGGATGAGGGCCTTGCAAAAGGGGTTAAGCGACCAATTAAAAAAGCGCATATGGCAATTAACTACCCTATTATTGATGACGAGATCAAACGGGAGCTTGGTGAGGTAGACAATGAGTTTTTTCAGTTATACCCAGCTGTGATTGTCGACGACGAGCAAAATTATCATGAAGGCTTTTGGGTATTCAATATTTTTGAGTATATGGATGTTTTGAACCTTGATGAGTGCTTGATTAACAACTACAAGCCAGGTGAAGACGAGTATGCAATAAAACGATACTCTCTCTGCAAGCAAAAGATGCAAACTATACCCGAAAATGAACGTTTGGTATTTATGCCTGAATACTCTGACTTTCCTCATGTCATGGTTCACGAGAAGATTGTTAAGGTTTTTAAAGAACTCAAGGTCGATACACTTAACTTTGTCAAAGTTTCCGACTGTGTAAACCTCCCCTAAAGTAATTTGTCTCCGTTATATGCACTACAACCTACACCGGCCCCAGCATCAGAAGAGTGAAAGTTGAAAGACTGACTTACTTCTTGATTTTGCCGGGGCTTGTTGTTTGCTGACTCGCGATGAGCGGCATCACTCCAGCTTTGACAGGGGGCTGTTTTGCGACTGCCTGGCGCTATTCCACTCCTGCCAGGCTGCCTTGGGGCCCATCATAAACGCAATAAGTACTAGTCCACCGGGTATCAGGACGGCTTTCAGTATCGGCCCCAAGATATACGAATAGAAGCAGATAAAGGGGATGTATAAGACATAGCCTACTGCGAGTGTTAGAATCTTAACGACTGATTTCATGTGATTTACCTTGGTATAAATGAAATTGAGCGCGCTCATTTTATTTGTTGAGCGCGCTCAATTACAAGTAAAAGGTTCACTTTTGACTGCAGATATGACCCCTAAAAAACGCCAAACCCGCGAGCGCATCTGCCAATGCGCATGGGCGCTGTTTATCGAGCAAGGTTTTGAAGCGACATCGACCCGCGATATTGCCAAAGCAGCAGGGATTGCCAATGGCACCTTGTTTAGCCACTTCAGCAATAAAGAAGAGTTATTGAAGGCATTGATGTTGGAGCTTATCGCCGGAGTTATCAGCGAGGCGCAGAGCAGCGATGACTTTGAGCAGCCTAAGTTGAAGATGCAGCATTATGCCAGGCATTTATACGGATTCTATTTGCAGCATGTGGAGTTCAGTAAAACCTTGCTGCAAGGCTTAATTTGGCAAGGAGCTTTCTTTGATGAGCAGATCCGCCAGTTCAAAGAGCTGCTGTTTACCGGTGCGCCTCATTATGATGCAGTGAGGGCAACCATTATGATGGATTGCTATTTTATGACCTTGGTTGAAGGGTTGAATGCGCCGAGTCCCGATGCAGATACCATGGTGAAGCGTCTTAGTGCCAAACTGGCGTTGCTGTGAGGTCACATCGCCAAAAGGCGAGGAAAATAAGTTAATTAAGAGCCGGCACTGGGGCGCAAAGCTTAGTGCCGGGTCTAGTTATTTGAGCCTCAAGACTTAAGTTTCAAGGCTCAAGCTTCAATTCTGGAAACTTAATTCCGGGTTAGCTTTAGGGAAGGTGCGAACAAGTCCCATGTGTGCTCTGCGTCGGCTTACGGGCCTGGATGCAAGGCGTGGTTCGCAGCAAATGGCCCTAGTCCTTTG
>NZ_JADP01000057.1:0-2140 GCF_000518445.1 Shewanella sp. 38A_GOM-205m
GTCACAGGATCGCCTGTGCGAAAAGCGCACCGCAGGTGATTGACTACACCGTGGCCAGAAGCTCGGCCAGTACTAACTTAGGAACTTTTAGCTGGAAGCTATGATAGCCGCTGTGCCAGCAGCTTAAAGTCGTGGAGCTTCGCCCCACACCCGAGGAAAGGGGGCTGTATCGACTCGCCCCCTTCCCAAACCCCCAGCGACCCGCGACGCAGCGGAAAACCCCTTGTGCTTATGATGCCAATTCGCTATCGCGCCAGACGCTCATCCCTGATTCGACTGGCGCTGCTTCGGCATCCATGCCTCGCTACGCGATTGTCATCAACGCCCTGCGGCCGCTTCAAGCGGGAAAAGTGTATACCTTTAGCATTTGAGGTTCCTGATGATTAGGCGAATTTGAAATCGTGCATAAGCCCAAAAGCATACACATATTTCCAGGCACTGGTGGGACTGTGACCGTCGAAAACGGGGAATAATGCAAACACCCAGCATTAGCTGGAGGAAATCGCTTTGGTTTCAAACCCAGTCAATTCTGTTGTAAAAACAAACTAAATCAGTGTTTTGTTGCCTTTGTCAAAACTTGACCTTTGGCTAATTGTTTTCACATTCAATGCTGGCTATTGTATAACTAATTCAACCGCTTAGTTTTAGTACTTCCTTAAGCTTAAGGCGAAAGCTGCAACACTTTTCCGATTTCAGCGGAATGCAGGGACGAACAGAGTTTGGACCCGTGCGGTAGCCATGGCTTTACTTAACGTTTTTTGTAAGACCTGGGTTTTAGGGCGCTTGGTTTTAAGGCCCTTATTTGCAGGGCTTGAAGCGCTCATGGTAAGTGCCTAAGAACTGATTTTCTATGCAGTATTATTGACGTTCTAGGAAAAATGCCGGAAATTTGCAGCTAAGTTTGCGTGTTATTTCTGTAACATTTTAGAAAATAACATTAAATTCATAAAGTTAAAAAATACAGCTGGTAGATAATAGGTTTGGAAACCGTGCATGCGCGTTTAGCTGCAAGGGATATAAGGACTAAATTGTATTATATCCAGCAAATACAAACAGATAGCGATGCGCGTTTAGACTCCTCCGAGGACTAAAACGCGCATGCGCACTATATAGCTGTTAGCACTCAGAGTAAATATCGAGGCATGATGATACCTAAAGAGTTATTCAAATATCGAGATTTTGAAAAATACACAATCTTAAGCCTCCTAAACAAAGCTCTTTGGGTTCCAAAGCCAATTCAGCTTAATGACCCTTTTGACTCGCAGCTTAGAATACAGGCAAATGATGTGAGTAAAGCTGAGTTTATTGAAAGCTTTGGAAGGTTTCAGGTTTGGTACAAAAACAAAACAGGTAATGATATTAATTACGATAGTTTTGATGATTTGTTTGAAAACGATAAACCAAATTCAATTCTTAAAGAAAAAGCTAACTTGGTTGCTGATTACTGGGATAATAAAGCCGAAACCGTTGGAATACTTTCATTATCATCAAACCCTTCCAATACGCTGATGTGGTCACATTACGGCGATAATCACTCAGGTATTTGCATTGGTTATAACCCTGAAAAACTATTTCCAAAATCTCCGTCAATGGATAGAGATTGGTTACGTGAAGTTACCTATAAAGAAGAGAGTGACATTACCAGAAACGCATATTTGTTATATGCATCATGTGGTATGTGGCACTCAAATGATGCTGCACTTTACTTATTCTTTGAAACTCTTTGTACTAAATCTAAAAACTGGAAATATGAGGAGGAGTGGCGCTACCTGCTACCAGAAAATGGCGGAAAGATTTTCAATTTAAACATTGATGCCATTTCAAGTATTACATTTGGCCTTAAAACTTAAGTTGAAACAAAGAGTGCAGTAAGTCACTTACTCAAATATCATGGAAAAATGACGCACTTTTACCAGATTGTTCGTGATCATAGCAGTGCAAAGTTATCTCGAACAATAATGGATGCAAATTCTCCGTACTGGAAGAAATCCCCGGAAGAGTGCTAACAAGCAAATCCAGGTGACGCCTGCGGCGCACCTGATTTAGGCGTTGATATGATTCCCATTGTCAAATAGGTAAAAGTGTCCTTACCGGAGACCCAAAAATCTCCGGTAAGGACACTCTGACAGTCGGACTTTGG
>NZ_JADP01000058.1:0-1885 GCF_000518445.1 Shewanella sp. 38A_GOM-205m
GCACAACTCGCTGGCGAAGCAGGTAATTCATAACAAGTTGCTGCACTCGGAAAAATTACTCGCTGCGCTCCCAATTTTCCGGTGAGCAAAGCGTTAGGTGTTTTAAAGGCATGTGGTGATGGTGTTTCGAATAAGAGAAAAGGGTACGTCCACATTAAGTATCAATGCAAAAGTGACACACCGAAAGCACCGTACAATAATCCACTTGGGTTGTGGGGCTGCTCGCATTAATGAGTGTATTTTGGGTTTAACATTTATCGCTTAGTTCGATGCGCAAGATTGACAGGACTGAGTAAAAATTAAAGTGTGTTAGGGGCGGGAATAAGTAACTACGGAAAAGTATTAACGACCGAAGTTAATTTAACACCTAACCAGAACATGTTAGGGATAGCTTTGCTCCGCGGCTTCGCCACTCCACAAATCTACCCCAAATGTAAGCGTTAGGTGTAAGTGGATTTATCCACCAAGTTAAAGCATAATTGTTTATTTGTAACGTATTAATAAATTTAGAGATTTTCTATGGTGGATGAGACAAAGAATGGATTAGAGGGAAGGGAGTGTGTGCCCTTCTTCAAGTCGGATAAAGCACAAATTATATTTGAGTTTATTTACTTAATAGTTATCTTTTTGCTAGCTTCTATTGCAATGTTATTGCTTCAGTTTTACTTCCCCACTAAAGGGATGTTACACGCTGATAAGGTAGTATTGTTTTCGATCTTAGGTGGCTTTATTGGTGGCTGGGTTTACGACACAAAGTGGTTTTATCGTGTTACAGCTAGGGGTAAGAATGACCAGTACAATTTCCCCTGGCAACCACATAAATTCTATTGGAGGATTCTAACTCCTTTTCTTTCGGCTATTGTAGCGTTTTGTACGTATCTTTTGATCGTCGCTGATTTCCTGCCTATTCAAGTGCCTAGTAAAGAGTCGGGAAAACTAGCTTTTTCATTAAGTTTCTTGCTTGGGTATTTCTCTGACCTTGTTTTAAGTAGACTAGCTGCATGGGCTGAAAAAGTGGTACCAAAGGTGTCAAATGGAAAATAATAGTGCATGTAACATTTGCAATGAATTAGCTTCAAATCTTGAAGCTATTACCGATGAAACATATCGATCATTGGTTTTAAACAAACAAAACATACTCCTAGAAACGAAAAATTACTGCGTAATTCCTAGTTATGGTCCATTACATAGCTCTCATGTAATGATCGTTACAAAAGCTCATAAAAACAACTTTGCTTTAGTCGATCTAGTTGAAAATCAAGAGTTATTTACTGTTATTTCTAAGTTGAAAAACTTCTACTTTGAAAAGTTTGGTAAAGAGCTAATTATGTTTGAGAGTGGTGCGGGAACCTATATTGACCATTCAGGGGGCTGTATAGTCCATGCGCATATCCATTGTGTTGTAAATGAACCAAGTTTCGAGCCCGCATTAGCCAATGAATTAAAGCTACAAAAAGTTAGTTCGAATGAAGACTTTGACATCAAGAATGGCTACGTGTGGTTTTTAAATGGAGAAGGTAATGCTTTTTATTGCAACCGCCCTCTACTGCCATCTCAATTCTTGAGGTTTTTGTATTTAACATCAAAAAATAGTAAACAGCGCTGGAACTGGCGAAGAGATATTGATGTTCAAGGCATTAATAAAGTGATTTCAACTTATGACACGCTAAAATACACCTAACAATCTGTTTAAGAGTGATTCGCAACGCTTGGCATTTTTGCTGTGCGTTGCGTTTTGTGTTTTAGGTGGTATGCGGCGGCTTCGGTATTGCGTTGCTCACACCTTAACAGGGCGTTGATATGATTCCCATTGTCAAATAGATAAAAGTGTCCTTACCGGAGACCCAAAAATCTCCGGTAAGGACACTCTGACAGTCGGACTTTG
>NZ_JADP01000059.1:0-1664 GCF_000518445.1 Shewanella sp. 38A_GOM-205m
GGTAAGCAACAAAGCCAAGCAATACATCCCCATTAACCTTAAACCGTTCGTAATTTTGCATAAGCAGGCTTAAGCCTGCCGCAGGCATGCCTGGCAACCGCAGTTTTTGTATGAAGCATGCAAGTTACTCGTCTCAGAGAAGCTCATTTCCATAAAACTGTCGTTATTTATCAGAGACTGCCCCCCCCTGCAGTGTACTTCCTTGCGGCTTAGAAAGTGTTTAGGATGTCCTGTATGTCCGTTGAATAAAAAGGGAATTGTCTGGGGACTCCCTAGGCGCTGGCGTTATAAATAGGAGGAGTAATGATCGAAGAGATCGAGGAATGGATACATCGGGTGAATTCCTCACATAGGGAAGTGCGTCAGTCTTGCTCTGTCCTTGACGAACATTTCAACGGTTTCTACTCGCCTGAATTTCTGAAGACAGCGTTTTTCGTTGTTACCGACGAAATCCCGAAGCCTGATTTTCCAGGACTCAGGGAAGCAGGTTTAGGAGACTTCATCGACATGGACGTGGGAGGTATTACCTACAACGATACCTATTACGTCAAGAAAGAAGCTGCAAACGAACTTCGGCTTCACTTCCATGAATTGGTTCATGTGCTGCAATGGCGTGAGCTCGCGCCTCAAGGTTTCATAGAGCGCTACATTCGAGAGATTCAAGATTTTGGGTATGATAACGCTCCGCTAGAAAAGATGGCCTACGCCTTAGATGGGCATTACCAAAGCAAGGGACGGCATCTCAGTATTGAGCAGTTTGTCCGAGAAAGTTTATAACAATTCGCGTTATTCGGACGCGCTAAAGTGCGCCGGTGCGCTCCGCGTTAAACCTAAGAAGCCCCGCTACCAGAAGTAGGAAGAATGATTTCAAGGCATGAGTATCGAATTTTTAGACAGTGATCTAGACAAGGTAGATTATCTAAGGAAGGTGTGAATAAGTCCTCGCGGCACTCTTTTGATGTAGAGAGTGGCTTGCACAACAATTGGCGTTCAAGGCATCTGACTGAAGGCACAACTTGCATCCAGGCCTGTAAGCCGACGCAGAGCACACATAGGACTTGTTGGCACTTTTCTTAAGCCACCATTGTCATTGGGGCATGGCTGCTCACTCGCGTTAATCAGAGAGCGTGCAGTGTATTGCCATAGCGCTGACATTTTTCTCTGAATATCTATTCCATAGCCGCCCTGACTTGGTTGAATATCCCGTCATCCAACTCGATACCGATAAAGTGCCGTCCCAGCGCCTTGCAGGCTTTTCCGGTAGAGCCTGAACCCATAAAGCAATCCAAGACAACGTCTCCAGGGCGACTGCTGGCGTTAATGATGTGCTCGAGCATGGCTGCGGGTTTTTCGCAGGGGTGCTTGCATGGGTAGTAGGGCACAGTGGGGTAATGCCAGAGAAAATACAGGACATCCATATCTTTTTGATGTTTCACACAGCCTTGACTAGGCTTTGAAATACCCATCAAAGCTCAGTCGAGGTTTGTTATGACCACCGCCCGTCGTCAGTTGATAGATGCTGAAAGTACGCCCTTTTACCACGTGATTAACCGTTGCGTTAGAAGGGCATTTTTGTGTGGTGAAGATGCACTGTCGGGGCGCAGTTACGAGCATAGACGTGGCTGGATAGTGGATAAAATCAGGCAGTTGTCGTCAATATTCTG
>NZ_JADP01000060.1:0-1585 GCF_000518445.1 Shewanella sp. 38A_GOM-205m
CACTTTGTGTTGGGGATTTTTCGTTTTAATTGCATTTTGAAATGTCCACTCTCACATGGGGAAGATAAAGAGTCCGAACGCAGTGAGCTTGCTCGAAGCTGGCCATCGCCAGACGGCTAATGCCAATTTGATTAATTATCTTGTTAGATTCATCCAGTCTCTGAAGCACAAAGATTTAACCCGACCGGTATCCTCAATGAAGGTATTCCAGGCTCGGGATACTTGGTCAACAATTTGCTCGTAGCAATCGAATACTCGGTTGGAAAGACAGTGTTGTCTGAGCCATTGCCAAACTTGCTCCATCGGGTTCAGCTCTGGAGAATAGGCGGGTAACTTAATCAAAGTGAGATTTGAGAAAGGCATTGCCGTATCCATAGTATGCCAGTCTGCGCCATCAACGATGACCACTGCATGCCGGTCGCTCTCGGTTGCCAGCGATATCAATTCAAGGTGAAGCATCATGGCATCTTTGTTGACCAAGGGCGTAATCAATGCTTCCGTTTTACCGCTACTTGGGCACACTGCCCCAAACAGATACCCATAATCAAATTGCTGCTGTTCGACGACACGGGGACGGCTACCCCGTTTTGCCCAAAGTCTTGTCGTTTGGTTTTGTTGACCAAATCTGGCTTCGTCTTGGAACCACACATCCACACGCTCAGTGGAAGATGACCCGGGATGAGACTGAAATCAAGCGCATGGAGTAAGCGGTACACATTGGCCAAGCTATAGCTCACATGCAGGTCGTTACAGATTTAAACTCTGATATCTTCAGCTATTAAGCGTCCACCGTCCTGCTTGATAGCATTCTTCTCGATAAACTTTTTAAGTTGCTCTAATTGATGAGGAGAGAGTTGATTGGGTCGTCCGGATTTAGGTTTATCAAGCAAACCATCGCGTCCATCAGCCAGGTAATTTGCGACCCAAGCATTAACACTGGTGCGACTCACACCGAGCAGGGCTGTTAATGACATAGTTGTCCGTGCGTATTCTTGATAAATGCAGTCGCCGCAACTGAGCTAATGAATATCCTTTTAGTTTGCCTTTGCAGAGTGGTAGGCATTAATCGTTTATCTCTAGCTATTCACCAATGCTCTAAGTTTCCCCAGGCTGCAAGCAGAGCAATGTGGTTTGTCAGTAGGCGCAGTTATTTATCATCTGCTGTATGAACATGTCGGGTATTCAGAGTCGATGAGCCGCGCAGCTAAAGTTTGGGATTCTGGCTTCGAGGCTATGAACTTGGTGTACTGGATGAGAAAACATTTTAGTAATTATGCAGAATCTCGATTATTTCTGACTGGTTTCATGACTAATAAGGTGTAATGCATGAGTTGAATCTTTCCCCTAAGTACGACTACCAGAATTGTTTATACAAATAGGTTTGTGGATAAGTCTGTGGTTAATTGGTAGGTAAGCTGTGTAGTTGAACGGGGTTTCTACAGTCGACCAATAAATTGAGTTTTTCTTTTAAAAAGCCCTTGCACAAAAGTTTTGGCTCCCTATAATGCGCTCCCACTGACACGGCACAGCGGCAACGCGAAAGACGTGACAGGGTCGAAGAAAAGAGGCTTTTGAGTCCTTTCAA
>NZ_JADP01000061.1:0-1177 GCF_000518445.1 Shewanella sp. 38A_GOM-205m
AGCCGAAAAACATGCAGGAGCGAAGGCAAGCATCCCTACTGCGGTAATTTTATTCAATAATTTCATAGATTCTCCATACGTGATTTATAACGCCCTGTTAAGGTGTGAGCAACGTAATACCGATATTGCCGCATACCACCTTAAACACTAAACGCAACGCATAGTAAAAATGCCACGCGTTGCGAATCACTCTTAAACAGTTTGTTAGGGCTAAAGGTCAATCGTGATGACGAACTGTTAAACCCAGCGTGGCATCAAGTGTCGCAATCAAATTGTTGGCGATGTAAGACAAGAATATTAATGGCAGAAAAAGTACTGTCATGTTTTCACTATCAGCCATTTTTAGTGCTACGAGTACAATTCCAACCAAGCAAATTGCGATTAAAATCAGTAATCCTGCCCCTTTTGCTTTAAGAGACAACTCATCTTTCTTTGCCGTAACTTCGACATTTAATTCTTGTTCTTTCGCCTCATTAGTCATGAGTACCTCGATTTATGAACTTACAATTTTTAGCCCTAACGCCGCGTTAAGGTGTGACGTACCGTTTGCTAAGATCTTGAGCGAAGCGAAACCAGCAAACGGTTAGGAATCACCTTAAACGCTTTGTTATGTAACTACTTAATTGCAATAGAGATCTCAACTTCATTCTCACTTTTATAATATTCAAAGTCTGTTGTATACGCTCGCTCGAAAAGGCAGCTTTCTGAACTAAAATAACTCCATACTTCACCCCATAGGTCGGTCACTACTTGTGGCATCTCACCCGTTGCTGAAAAAGTGACGTACTTACCTGAAGCAACCTTCACATTGACTGCCTCGGGCAACACCTCTGATGATAATGTGTCCGAGCACGCCACTACATCAAAAGCACCTGTAACGTCAGATTCATAGTTTGTGTACAAACCATATACTTTCGATTTTTCGTTTAGCTTTGGGGCTGCGTCTGTATAAAACTTACTCCAAAGGTTTCCAATTTTTGCAGTTGAAGGATTCATTTCATCCGCATTAGTAGTACGAATCAAAAAGCCCGTAGCCGAAAAGCTATCCGTTTCAATAATGTCCATATTTACTCCTAGTTACATAACAGCTGTATAGTGCGCATGCGCGTTTTAGTCATCGGAGGAGTGTAAACGCGCATCGCTATCTCTTTGTATTAGTTAAATATAATAGAGTTTA
>NZ_JADP01000062.1:0-1021 GCF_000518445.1 Shewanella sp. 38A_GOM-205m
AGCCGAAAAACATGCAGGAGCGAAGGCAAGCATCCCTACTGCGGTAATTTTATTCAATAATTTCATAGATTCTCCATACGTGATTTATAACGCCCGCAACACCGGACAATTTGAAGCGCAGCGTAAAATTGTTCCGTGTGCTTGCGCTTGTTACATTCAATCACTTTAGCTTCTCATCAAAATAGTGAAGGACACTACTCACTATATTAATTACAAATTTAGCTTCGGCTTCACCTATGAGAGCATCGTTTGCATGCGCAATACTTGCTCTATTTCTAATCGGATTCAACGCATCTAAAACAGAGGTTAGTGAACGCAGCATTTTGTTCATGTCCTCCGACCGCTCACCCATATCTTTAATTTCAGGAACATTCTCCCGAAGACACTTATATAACTCTGTAATGCCGGTATCTGGGCGATAATTTATGCCTCTTTGGTCAAGCTGGTGTTTCAAATACCCATGCAACGCCGTATGCACCCGATCAATTGCACTTACAGGGCCATTACTAGTTAAAAGAGCTTGAGCATCTTCCAAAGCTTTTTCAACAATTTCGCTAGGCGATAGATTTCTTTGTTTAAAACTAGGCACGTAAGTGTTGTCGAGGTATTCCTTATAGATGTCTTGCTTATTGGACTTGATCCATTTTTCGACTTTTGAGTTACGTAGTAACTTCTCAATATTTTCATCGTCCGAATCGTAGATATGCTCTACAACATCGAAAACACAGCCTTCATAATCCTCATCACCCCACTGCAAGCTCCTTAAGAGCCTAGGATGATTCTGAATTAAATCTTCATTTTCAGTTGCATACCCAATCGATTTCCAATCGCCTTTATCAAAAGTTTTAGATATTGCCTCAGAAATCACTGGGATCAGTTTTCTTCTTTGTTCCATTAAATATCTCGTAAGTACCACTTATGGAATGTAACAGCTGTATAGTGCGCATGCGCGTTTTAGTCATCGGAGGAGTGTAAACGCGCATCGCTATCTCTTTGTATTAGTTAAATATAATAGAGTTTA